>CAZIGZ010000090.1:0-25528 GCA_964538835.1 uncultured Chitinophaga sp.
GGTTAGGGCTGCGCAAACACAGTGAAGAAATGCAGTGTTTTCATTGATGGAATCAACACAGGTGGCTGGCACCTAAAGTTTGGGTGGGGCTGTTCGCTTGTGTGAGTCTGTCTTGTGCAGCACACTGACGGACTGCCCTTTCCTTCCTGGCTGGAGTGTCCCATGTCTCGCTGTTTAGTTTGGCTGCTTCGAATTCTGAGTTTGATTTTGGTGCTCGTTCTGCCGGTGAATGAAAAAGTGTTCGGGCAGATGTGGGAAGGTTTTGAGAGGAAGGACTTTGAGGTCGCTGGCCGGGAGGCTTTTTTGGTCGTTCCTTTGGAACCGGCCACGGGGAAACCGTGGATCTGGCGAACGGAGTTTTTTGGTCACGAGCCGCAGGCAGATCTGGCTCTGCTGAAGCACGGATTCCATGTTGCGTACATCGATATGCAGAATCTCTACGGCGGCCCGCCGGCTATGGACGCAATGGATGCGATGCACGCCCATGTCACGCAGAAGTTTGGTCTCGCCAGCAAAGTTGCTTTAGAGGGCTTCAGTCGGGGTGGTTTGTTCTCTCTGAACTGGGCTGCTCTGCGACCCGAGAAAGTGGCGTGTGTCTACAACGATGCTCCGGTGTGCGACATCAGGAGCTGGCCAGGTGGCAAGGGCCGAGGCAAGGGCTCGCCTGATGACTGGCAGAGATGCCTGAAGGTCTATGGGCTTACAGAAGACCAGGCCGCGGAGTGGAAGGGGAATCCGGTCGACAATCTTGAGCCTCTTGCGAAAGCTGGCATCCCAATCCTTCACGTCTGTGGTGCAACAGATGACGTGGTGCCGATCGAAGAGAACTCATTGGTCGTTCGCGACCGGTATCTGGCACTTGGAGGTTCGTTCACGCTCATTTCGAAGCCACACTGCAACCATCATCCTCACAGCCTGAAGGACCCGACTCGAATCGTGAACTTCGTTCTGGAACATACGGGATTTCCGGATCGAGTTGCCAAACCACTAACACCGTTTGGTTACGACTATTTTTCGCTGCGTGGTGGACTGCAGCGATGTCGCAACGTCTTTGAGACAAAGAAGACGGGACGAGTCGCGTTTCTCGGAGGATCGATCACTGCTGGTCCTGGCTGGCGAGATCATGTCTGCGAAGATCTGAAGCGCCGATTCCCGGAGACTCGATTCGAGTTCATCAACGCTGGCATCCCGTCGCTCGGTTCGACGCCTGGAGCATTTCGTTTTACTCGCGATGTTCTTGCCGCAGGCCCAGTGGATTTGCTGTTCGAAGAAGCCGCGGTGAACGACGATACTAATGGTTTCTCTGATGTCGAACAGGTTCGCGGTATGGAAGGCATCGTGCGTCATGCACTGAATTCGAATCCCGAGATCGACATTGTCCTGCTTCACTTTGCTGATCCGGGTAAGCTGTCGGAGTATCGTTCGGGGAAAACTCCAGCCGTTATCCAGAACCATGAACGTGTGGCGCGGCACTACGGTGTCGCTTCCATTGACCTGGCAAAAGAAGTCACGGAGCGCATCGACGCCGGGGAGTTCACCTGGGAGAAGGACTTTCGAGATTTGCACCCCTCTCCTTTCGGTCATCAACTCTACGCGGATTCTGTGTCGCGGCTTTTTGATGCAGCATGGAGTTCGTCCGGCTCGCCAGCGAAGGGCGCGGTTGGTGAACTGCCTGCGCCGATTGATCAGGCGTCCTACTTCGACGGTTTTCTGCTGGGAGCAGCTCAGGCGGTCAGTGAGCAAAAAGCCAGCCTGAAGTCCGGATGGGCTCTTGAGCAGAACTGGAAGCCAACCGACGGTGCGGGAACGCGAGCGGGCTTTGTCGATGTCCCTGCTCTGGTCGCAACAGAACCCGGCGCGGAGCTGGCGTTGACGTTCAGGGGGCGAGGTATCGGTGTCTTTGTGACATCCGGCCCGGACACCGGGCTTCTGGAATATCGCATTGACGGCGGCGAATGGAAGGCGTGTGCTCTGTTTACCCAGTGGAGTCCTTCGCTGCATCTGCCATGGGCTGTGATGCTGGAATCGCAACTTGTCGAAGGAGACCATCGTGTCGAACTTCGAGTCGCAGCATCCGCGGATGCTCGCAGCAAAGGTCACGCGATCCGAATCATTCACTTCCTCGTCAACGGCAAGTAGGTCTTATGAGAATCTCTGCAACGATCATCCTCACGCTTCTGTGTCTGTCAGCCACACAAAGACTGCGTGCTGATTCTCCGAACATTCTGTTCATGCTGAGCGATGATCACAGTTACCCGTATGTCAGCTGTTACGATGATCCGAACGTGAATACTCCTGTGCTGCGGCAACTGGCCGCCGAAGGAATGAAGTTTCATCGTTTCTTCACGGCCGCTCCGCAGTGTGTGCCATCACGAGCTGCGTATCTCACAGGACGTTCGCCGGTTGCAGCAAGGATCACCCGATTTTCATCTGCGCTTGCCAGGGACGAGGTGACTTTCCCGGAGATCCTGAAGAAAGGCGCCGGTTACTTTGTTGGAGTCTGTGGACGCAGTTATCACCTTGATGGTTCTGGCCAGCGCGGTGGTTCGGCGGTGGCCGAGTTGATGACAAAGCATGCTATGAGGACCTTTCAGGAACGGTTTGACTATGTGAAGACCGGTTCTGATGATCAGGCTGTGGAACAGGCGGCGGAGTTTCTGGATGCTTGTCCTGAGGGCAAACCGTTTTGTCTTTGGGTGAACTTCAGCGATCCGCATCACGTGTGGAACGCGCCCCCGGAGTTTCGACCGGACCCGGCGGCACTCAAACTTCCGGTTCACTGGCCGGATCTGCCTGGAATGCGTGAGCAGTTTGCTGACTATTGTGCAGAAGTGAATCGAGTCGACCAGACGGTTGGCCGAGTCTTGTCTCTGCTGAAGGAGCGAGGACTGAACGAGAACACGATCATCGTGTTCGCCGGAGACAACGGAGCCGCGCTGCCTCATGGCAAGGGATCGCTGTATGACCCTGGTTCAAATGTCCCGTTCATCGTGAACTGGCCTGGCGTTGTTGCGCCCGGGAGAGAATCTCGCGACCTGATCAGCGGTGAAGACCTGGCTCCCACGCTGCTGGAAGCCGCCGGGGTGGCTGTTCCGGAGCGTATGTCCGGCGTTAGCTTTCTCCCGTTGCTGAAGCAGCAGGACTGGACACCTCGAAAGCATGTGTTTGTGGAACGAGGTCCGCATGGCAGTGCTCCGGTGACCGTCAACATTGCGAGCAGTGGTTACGACCTGGGACGAGCCGTTCGGTCGGAACGCTACAAGTTCATTTACAACTGCACGCCATGGATTCCCTATTCTCCCGTCGACAGCGCGGGCGGATCTGCATGGACAGAAATGAAACAGGCATTTTCTGACGGCACGCTTCCGGAGAATCTCAAAGCCACGTACTTCACATCGCCTCGACCCGTTTACGAATTGTATGACCTTGACGCGGACCCTTCAGAGCTGACGAACCTGAGCGGTCAGCCGGAGCTTGCCGATGTTGAACGTGAGCTGCGAATTGCGCTCGCAGAAAAGATGATCCTCGACTTCGACTATCTTCCTCTGCCGGCGATCGCAGAGCCAGATGCCGGAATCGCAGTTTCGCGGTCTGGCCGCAGGAACCCAGGCCGCAACGCACAGAACACCGACCGCGCTGCGACGTTTGAGCGACTGGACATGAATGGTGATGGGCAGCTGACGCCGGAGGAGTTTCGAGCCGGACGCCAGGCTGAAGAAGCAGATCGCTGGTTCGGCCTGCGGGATATCAATCGGGATCGACTGGTCAGCCGGGAGGAATATCTGCCCGCTAATCCGCTCCCGAATCCGAGCGATGCGAAGAGAGAATAGCCGGGGGCGAGTCCGGTAGAAAATCCGTCCTGGCGAACTACAGTGCGGACTTCATTGATCCTGCATTGAATCATCATCTTCAGGGAACCCGGCGTCGCCATGTCAGTCGAACACGTTCTTGTTATTCCAACGCCCGTCTTCCATCAGGTTGGACACTTCCAGGGTTTCTGTGAAGACGTCGATAAATATCTCGACGTGATCCTGGATCCTCAGCATGCCAGCTATCGTCCTCGGCCTGACATGGAAAAGGATCCATCGTTCAAGCAGCTGATTCCGTATTGCGTGTTTCGCTGCAACGGTGAGATCTTTCACTACCAGCGAGGCACCGCACAGGGCGAGGCCCGCCTGCATGCGAAATGGTCGGTCGGAGTTGGCGGGCACGTGTCCACACTGGACCTGAACGGCGAGCTTTCACCGTACCTTGAAGGGATGAGGCGTGAGATTGACGAAGAGGTCGATGTGGAAGCAGGGTGGACAGAAGACTGCATCGGCTTAATCAATGACGATGAGACCGAAGTTGGAAAAGTTCACCTCGGCATTGTTCATATTTTCGAACTCGACAATCCCAAAGTTCGACCGCGTGAAAAGTCGATGATCAACGCAGGATTCGCACCACCGTCAGAATTGGTGCGCAAGTTGGATGAATTTGAAACGTGGTCCCAGATCTGCCTCAAGTATCTTGCAGAGCTGGAAAAAGACTAGCTTTCACCACTCCTGTGGGAGTTGTGACAGCGTTCAGCGACCACCGAAACACTACCTGACATGGAACAGCAGGTCGTGATTCTGCATTCAGATTCATTCGGTGTCTTCGGCAGAAACTGCTGATCGATTCGAGGGAGTGGGGCATGAAAGCGTTGAGTGCTGTCCTGCTGCCAGCACTGCTTGTGCTGGGCGGCGTTTGGTCTGTATCGGCTCAGGATGAAAAGGCGGATGTCAAGCCGGCACCGCTTCCTGGTCAGCTGTCTGAAGCTGAGCTTGGTGACATGCTCAGTGCAATTCTGGGACAGGCTCCCAAGAAGACGGAACAGCGTTACGACTTCGCCTTCAAAACCAGCTATCGCGGTGAAGAGTGGAAGTTCTCCATGTCGGCTGTCCTTAGCCGCAACGGAGAAGATGTGTGGGTCATGGCCTGGCTGGATCAGATTCCAAATTCTGCCAGCGAAGTGCCACGAACGGCTCTGCTGCGACTGCTTGCTGCCAATGACCGACTTGGTGACGGGAAGTTCTTTGCCTACATCCCGACCAACAAGCGATTTGTTCTTCAGCGAGTGATTGACAATCGTGACATGACGAACAAGAAGCTGATGGAAACTCTGCAGGACCTGGCGTCCAGCGTTGCTGACGAATACCCAACATGGTCAGTTGCGAACTGGGCACCAAAGGCTGATCAGCAGGTTGCCGAAGGCGAAGGCAGTGGCCGTGCGGTTCCATCGAACCCAACTGCTGCCAGCCGTTCAGCTGCTCCTGGCCAGACCAAGACTTCAGAGTCTGCTTCAAAGTTTGACGGCAAGACTGTGAACTAGTTCATCAGGCAAACACACCAGAATTTTCTGAATCCGGGTGCACGACTGTTCGAGGCAGTTTCTCTGAGTGACCAGCGACTGGCAATGTTTCAGTCGGCACACTTGGGACGCGGTCTGACAGACTCTACAGCGCAGCAAGTCCCTGATTCAGAGTTCGAATCTCAGGGTCTGACCGTGCAGCAGCGGGTCAGGCCCTTTTTCGTTTTCGAAGGTTGTTGTTTCTGCTTCGCACTTTCTGTTGTCTGATTTCCTATGTCGTCGCCGGATCCTGATCTACTTTCCACCTGGCAGTTTGAACTTCCTCCGGAACTCATCGCCAGTCGCCCGCCTGCAGAGCGAGATGATTCGCGACTGCTGGTTGTGGACAGAGATCGCCAGTCCATCATCCATTCCAGCATTCGCGAACTGCCGTCATGGCTTAAGGCAGGTGATCTGCTGGTGTTCAACAATACTCGAGTGCTCCCGGCAAGACTGTTTGGATTTCGAACGGCCACTCAGGGACGCTGGGAAGGTCTGTATGTTGAGCAGGCCTCAGACGGCCATTGGCTGATGATGTGTGAAACGCGAGGACGACTTGTCCCCGGTGAAACGATCACCGTGATTCCCGCGGCGGAGTGGACGGTTGCATCGGAAGCAGGATTTCGAACGGGATACTCAAGTTCGCTCCTGCTGACCCTGCAGGGGCGCGATGCAGAAGGGCAATGGATCGTTCGTCCGGAAAGCTCCGGTTCGTCTGTCGAACTGCTGGAGCAGTTTGGCAGCCTGCCGCTTCCGCCATACATGGGACGCAAGCTGGCAGACAAAGATGACAGCGTTCGCTACCAGACAACATTTGCAGCGGAACCTGGAGCTGTCGCAGCACCGACCGCGGGGCTTCATTTCAATGACCGTTTGCTGGCCCAGTGCGCTGCTGCCGGGATCGATCGCAGCGAAGTGACACTGCACGTCGGTCCCGGGACCTTTCGGCCTGTCACAAGCGAGCGACTTTCCGAACACCGCATGCATGAGGAATGGTGCCGACTTCCTCAGTCCTGTGTGACGGCAATCCATGAGGCTCGTGAACGCAAAGGCCGAGTCGTCGCTGTGGGAACCACATGCGTTCGAACGCTTGAATCCGCAGCGATCGCCAGCACGGAGTTTCCGACACCGTGGGAAGGACGAACAAGCCTGTTCATTCGACCGGGGTTTTCGTTCCGAGCCATCGACTGTCTGCTGACGAACTTCCACCTGCCCGGCTCCACTCTGCTGGTCCTTGTCAGCGCGATGACGGGCTATGAACTGCTGATGGAAGCCTATCGACAGGCGGTTGCAGAGCGATACCGCTTCTTCAGTTACGGCGACGCGATGCTGATTCTTTGACGTGACTTCAGCATACGGTCAGTCAGTGTTCACACTTCCTGCAGCACGTCATCGATCGACAGGCACACGAGGTCGTCTGGAGCGTACTCATCCAGGACTCGATCGCCCTGACGCACGATCGCGTAAAGCTGTGATTTTTCGCAGGCCGCACGGGCCAGCACCTGAGCTTCTCGACGCGAACGACGGTCTGCGATCGGAACCCAGCCGGCGCTGGTTTCGACAAAGACGGCAAATGACGGGCGGCGCGATGAATGCTGCGAATGTGATGATGCGGCGGACATGGATGGCCCTCATGGTCGCGGCAGAAGTTGCCACGGCGAGTCTGTGATGGCGGTCAGGATTCTCCGATCCGGACCGTCATGCTGAAAACATGCAGCGAGGGCCACTGCAGACTGGACGCGGAATCCTAGGTCATGTGCCACGCATGGGCTGCCCTGTTTTCAAGCAGAGGCGATCATTCGGGGAATGCACTCCGGGGGATTCTCTGTAGGCCTTTTTCGCAGAGACTTCGCATCATCCAGAAGCGCCACGCTGAGACGAACGGGAATCTTCTGCCGCTGAATTTCGAAGCGTCGGCAGGTTTTGCCTCTTCCCAGGTTCACTCGGAAATCCGCGCACCGCAGCACGATGACGGCAGTCTCAATCGTCGTTGACAGAAACTCCGTCCAGCGTCTTACTCCGTTCCTCCAAGGCCCAGCGGATCAGCATGGCCGTTGATTCGCCGGATCGCTTCGACGGATGATCGCTTTACGTTCACGTTGTTTCCCTGCCGATTTCAACAAACACCTCATGTTCAAAACCCGTATTTTCCGGCTCGTTACTCCTGTGCTTGCTCTGCTGTGCGCGGCGAGTCTCATTGCGTGCCCGTTCTGTCTTGCTCCGCCGCAGACGTTCTCTGAACGTTTTCTTCTGGCGGACGTTGTTGTCATTGCGGAGCTGGTGAAGTTTGAGGTTCTGAACAACGGCACGGTCCCCAGGTCCACGCTTCGGATTCGTTACCTTCTTCGCGGTGACGAACATCTCGCGGCACGCTTTGGAATCATCAGCGGACGAACGACCATCCTGCCCGCAGAGGCGGCTGGCAAACCGGGTGACATGTTTATCATGTTCGGTGATCTGCCGGACCTTTCGACTGATCCTGTGGACGCGACAGTCAAGTCGACGCCGGGGGAAAGTGAAACCGGGGAAAGCACAAGCTCCGGCCAGACACCCGTGATCACAGCCTCGTTGACGAAAATCGTGTCCGGACCGGCTCCAAAGCGCGCGAGTCTGGTGCAGAAAGTGTCGTATGAAATACCGGGCAGTGTGATATGGTCAGATTTTGATGCGTTGTCACCGGCGGGAGTTGCGTATGTTCGTCGTCTGCCTTCCAGAGAACTTCCGGCGACTGAGCGTCTGACGTTCTTCAATGACTTTCTGGAGTCTGCGGACCCCAACATTGCAGAAGACGCGTGGGCAGAGTTCGGCGGTGCGGCGTATGAAGATGTGAAGGCTGTCCGTCATCTCTTTCAGCGAGACAAGCTTCGGTCCTGGATCGCGAATCCTCTTATGAGTCCCGAACGTCTTGGGCTTTACGGCCTGATGCTGGGGCTTTCCGGAGACGCTTCCGACGCGGAGTTTCTGCTGGCTCACCAGAGAAACCCCGACTCAGGAGAATTTCGTTTCGGCGGCGAAGGATTGATGGCAGGGTATCTGTTGCTGACGGGAGAGCAGGGATTACAGCGATGTCAGCAGGAAGCTCTTGATCCACAAGCCACGGATTCACTTCGCCATGCGTTCATTCAGTCCTTGCAGTTCTTCAAGAGCTACGAACCCGAAGTGATCTCCGGTGAAACCGTCTGTCAGGCGATGCGAGAGATGCTTGGGATTGCATCGATGCGCGATATCGCAATCATCAATCTGGCTCGCTGGGAAGACTGGAGCGTGCTGCCGCAATTGATGACGATGTTTGAAACTGAGTACGCGAATGACACGGCGGGGCAGAGGATCATTCTGCAGTATGCTGAAGCGTGCCAGAAAGCGGCGGTCAGGAAGAGTGAGACTGAAGAAGCGGCATGCGTGGCATCGGACTTCATTGCTCGAATGAAACATAAGTATGGTTCAATCAGCAAATCCCCAACGTACGAGTTTCAGGCTCCGCAGTAAGCACAGACTCAATCGCGTGTCCTGAACGTATCCAAGCGGACTCATGGCGACAGCAATTCACCAGCAGCTCAAAAGCCAGTACGTGAAGGACGAGTCCTGTCACGAAGTGTCGGTTGATGGCTATCGAATTGATGCGGTCGACGAAGCGGGGCGGCTGATAGAGATTCAGTGTGCCTCGCTTGCTGCGATTCGTGATAAAGTGCGAAAGCTGATCCGCAGTCATCAGGTAATCGTTGTGAAGCCACTCGCGGCTCGCAAACGGATCGTGACCATGTCCGAGCCGGACGGCGAAGTGTTAAGTTCACGGTACAGTCCGACTCGACAGAAGCTGAATCACATCTTCAAGGAGCTTGTTCACTTCGCAGTCTTCCCCAGTCCAGGGCTTCAGCTGGATATCGTACTGACGGAGCAGGAAGAAATTCGGCTGCCTCCCACAGAGCGGAGTTCGTGGAAAAAGAAATACAGTGTCCACGATCGTCGGCTCGTCGAAGTCCATGGTCGTGTTTCTCTGAACACAGCTGCAGACCTGTGGAATCTGATGGGAGCTCCGGAACTGCCTGCGGAGTTTTCCACCGCGCACCTGGCTGAGGCCTGCGAGATGCCTCGCTGGCTGGCGCAGAAAGCCGCGTGGTGCTTTCGCCGCATGGAATTCCTGGAACTCAGCGGCAAACAGGGAAACTCACTGCTGTATCAACTCGCCAAACCAAGAAGAAAACGCAAGAAGGCAGGATGAGGCTGGTCGCTCCGCTATCGCCTATGCTGTCGATTGTACGCTGACTTGGCAGACGCAGGCTCAGATTTGGCTTCATTTGCCGGAGTTTCGTTGTTGTGTCGGTGTTGACTTTTGGACGCGGCGGTCCCGATGCGGAATGGATCTTGAGACCTCGTTTCGTTGACCGCTAGAGTCCCGGTCGAAAAATCTATAGACCGCTGATGACACGATGGATCGTAATCATGACCCGAACGGATTCCCGGAAATCTCAAGGTACAAAATCACTCGTCACGATTTGCGCTGTGGCGGTATGCCTGTCGACGTTCACAGTTCTGATGATCGCGGGTTGTCAGAACGTTCCGGTGACCGGCCGTAATCAGCTCGTGATTACCTCGGAAACCAAAGAAAACGAGATGGGGCTGTCCGCGTATCAGGAAGTCCTGAAGTCCGAGAAGGTGACTCAGAACGAAAAGTGGGCGGAAGTTGTTCGTCGCGTGGGCGAGAGAATTGCGAAGGTCGCCGATCGGCCGGACTTCAAGTGGGAATTCAACGTCATCGAATCGGAAACTCAGAACGCCTTCTGTTTGCCTGGCGGCAAGGTTGCAGTCTACACGGGAATCCTGCCGGTCTGTGAAAGTGAAGCTGGCCTGGCGGTGGTGATGTCACACGAAGTGGCTCACGCGATTGCTCGCCACGGTGGAGAACGTATGACGTATCAGACCGCTCAGAATCTTGGCAAATCTGCCGTCGGTTACGTCATGCAGAACCAGGAAGAGCAGCAGAAGAAGATCGTACTGACGGCCTACGGTGCGGCGTCAGAATACGGCGTCATTCTTCCTTACAGTCGAAAGCATGAACTGGAAGCCGATCAGATTGGCATCATGCTCATGGCCAAAGCGGGTTACGATCCTTCCGCAGCGCCTGGCTTCTGGGAACGCTTTGCCAGCGTGAAGAAGGGCGAAGCTCCGATGGAGTTCATGTCGACCCATCCATCCGACGCTACTCGTGCAGCGGCACTGCGTGAACTGCTGCCAAAGGCGATGGCCGAATACGAAGCCGCCCCGGAGAAGATCGGGCTCGGCGACGCGATACCTCGCTGATCTGGCTCGCTCACACCAGGCCACTCACTAACGAAACGCATACCGGGAAGCTGACGCATCCCGCTCGCCAGAACAGGCAGAACACGCGAGTAGCACGCCTGCTGGGCGTGTGCATTTCAGTTTTCGGTTTTCAGTTTTCAGTGCATTGATGCAGGCTAGTGCACTGGCATGACCACGCTTGCCCACCGGCTTCCGACGGCTTCGCAGCACAGGCTTAACCTGTGCTACCCGACGTTTTCAGTACCGGAGCGTTGACACACTCCGCTCGTCAGTTGAGTTTGGGCCGAAAGAAACGGAAGAAGACGAAAGACGTCCGAACACCGACACGAGCAATTGCGACTATTTTCTGTCACGCATTTTTTGTCCGACACCCATCGCAACGCCAAGGCAGGTGGTGCGTCTGGCTATTTGCTGTCCTTCTCGCTCTTCGTTTCCGGCATCAGCGGACGAATGCGAGCATTGCGGATGCGGCCGGTTGTTGCATACGTGCAGAATCCAAACGGCTTGGAGCGTTCGACTTCAAAGCGAACGCCGACCTTTCGGTCAGTCGTATCGACATCGACGATTTGCTTGTCGTCGATCCACGCGTTGATGTGGTTGTCTGTCACGACCAAACGGAACTTGTACCACTTGCCTTTTTCAAACTGCTGGTAACTGGTCGTTTCATTTTCGGATGCATCCATGCCGTCCAGGCTGGAGATGCCACAGACGCCGCCGCCCCAGCCGCCGCAGATCAGCGAACAGTGATTGTCGCCGATTGGAAATGTGATGCCGGCGAAGAAGTCGCTTCCCGCTTCCCGCATTGCCTCATACTGCACTTCGTAGTTGGTCTTCGGGAGTTTCTTTTCGGTATGAATGCCGGAGAGGTCCGATCCCTGGCTGATGATGACTTCTCCGTTTTCGACCAGCACATCACCTTCACCACCGTAGTTGGTGACCTTCCAGCCTTCCAGATCCTTGCCGTTGAACAGAGGCTGCCAGCCGTCTTTGTCCGCCGCGGCTGTTTTGTCGTCCGGGGCTGGCTTCTCGGCAAAGGCTTTCTTGTCGCCGTCCTTCGTCTTCTTCTCGTCGGCACGAACGCCGGAGGTCGCCAGGGTCGCGGCAACCGTCAGCAGCAAAATGGTGAATATTCGAATCATGTGTTAGGTCCCTGTCAGAGTCTTTTCCGAAGTCATGCCTTCACGGTACGAACCCGTCTGAAACAGGCAAATCCCGTGGACCACATCCTGACATTCTGATCCGGAAATTCCGAGATTTCCATTCTGTACAGTTCGCAGGAGTCGGGAGAGAGCCAACTATTCAAGATTTTCCCCGATCCCTATACTCGCCAGCTTGTCTGTTGAATCATGCGGGCCACACTGAAAAAGCCCGAAAACACAGCACACCACGTTCCACCGGATAGTCACGATCATGTCGGAAGAAATGAAGCTCAGCAAAGTCGAATTGCTCAAGGAAGCCTCTCATCAGCTGCGAGGCACGCTGGCGGAAGAACTGCTGAACGACAAGCCTGAGTTTTCGGATGATGCCGCCACGCTTCTGAAACATCACGGCTCCTATCTTCAGGATGACCGAGATGCTCGCAAGGCCAAGGGTGACGATGGCAAGGCCAAAGGCAAGCAGTACAGCTGCATGGTCCGAACCCGAATTCCAGGCGGCAAGATGACTGCCGAACAGCTGCTCGCGGAACTCGACCTGTGTGAAAAGCTGGCGAATGGAACTCTGCGAATCACCAGCCGTCAGGGACTTCAGCTGCACGGTGTTCTGAAGAGCGATCTGCGTGACAGCATCCGTGAGATCAATCGAATCAAGCTGACAACCTTCGCGGCCTGCGGCGACGTCAACCGAAACGTCATGGCCTGCCCGGCGCCATATCGCAACAATCCTGTTTACGACCAGATCCAGGCGCTGTCGCTGGAGATGGCTGAGCACTTCAAGCCGAAGACAACTTCCTACTTTGATATCTGGCTGAAGGATGATGACGGAGCGGAAACGGAGGTCACAGACTTCAAGCCCGTCCATGAGCCAATCTATGGAACACGGTATCTGCCTCGCAAATTCAAGATGGCGATCGGGCTCCCTGAAGATAACTGCGTCGACCTGTATACTCAGGACCTTGGCCTGCTTGCGATTGTCGAAGGTGGTCGAATCATTGGCTACAACGTTCTGGCCGGCGGCGGCATGGGACGAACGCCTTCCGCCGAAAAGACATTCCCGGCGCTGGCCAAACGTCTAACCTTCGTGACTCCTGCAGAAGTCATCGAAGTCTGCGAAGCGGTCGTCAAAGTGCAGCGTGACTTTGGAAATCGCGAAGATCGCAAGCGCGCACGACTCAAGTATCTCATCGCTGACTGGGGTCTTCCGAAGTTCAAGGCGAAGGTTGAAGAATACGTCGGACGTCCTCTGCCGGAACCTCATCCTGCCGACGTCACGGGAGTCGACGATCACATCGGATGGCATGAGCAGGGTGACGGAAAACTGTTCCTTGGCATCAACATTGAAAACGGCCGTATCAAGGATGAAGGCAGTCTTCGCATCAAGGCCGGACTGCGAGCCATTCTTCGCAAGTTCGGAATGGAGATTCGTCTGACGGCCCTTCAGAGCATTATCCTGTGCGACATTGATCCGAAGGACAAAGCCGAGATCAATCGCATCATGGCCGAACATGGCATCAAGGGCGAAAACGAACTGTCACTGCTGCGACGTTATGCGATCGCCTGTCCGGCCTTCCCCACATGCGGATTGTCCATCACTGAAAGCGAACGAGCACTTCCGGGGGTCATCGATGAGCTGGAAGTGGAAATCGCGAAGCTCGGTCTGCAGGCCGACAAGATTGCCGTTCACATGACCGGCTGTCCCAACGGCTGTGCTCGACCTTACACACCGGACATTGGGCTGGTCGGCAAAGCAGCGGGCAAGTACACCGTCTTCGTGGGAGGCAATCCCGAGGGAACTCGCCTGGGATTCATCTATCGCGACATGGTGCCGCTGAACGACATTGTGCCGACACTGGCTCCGCTTCTGGCGGAGTACAAGACAGGTCGAAAGGGATCTGAGTCCTTTGGTGACTTCTGTGCAAGAACTCAGGTGGCGGCGGAAGCTTAAAGTTTTGTGACATCAATGAATTCATCTCTCACCGTCATTCCCGCGCAGGCGGGAATCTACCTATGCTCGCTGGGTTCCCGCCGGCGCGGGAATGACAGCGCATGATTGAGCCTCCGCTGTCGCAATGGCCGTCAGAATCCTGGCGGCCTGCCTCTGAAACACTGGCGGCGCTTCGACAGCGGGCACAGGAGCGTCTGATCGTTGATGCTCGTCGATGGTTAAACGGGCTTTATCAGTCAGAACCACAAGCACTGCCGGAGAATCTGCTGACCGGCAACCCTCTGCGTCCGATGGTTGTCATGACTGGCCACCAGCCGGTGATCTTTCATCCGGGACTTGCAGCCAAGTACGTGGTTGCCGAGTCATTTGCGTCGCAGCATCAGGCGGCGGCGATTGCTCTGATTATTGACACGGATGAAGGCGACGCCGGGGAGTTTCAGTTTCCGTCGCTTGTGGCGAACAGTTCGAAGAAGACAATCCGCTCGGTCAGCATCGCAGCGAACAGCGGACTTTATTATTCCTCACAGCTGCGATCTGCAACCGAGCGAACGGCGATCTTTTCTTCGGCCGTATCAAGTCTCCGCGAGTGTGGTTGCGTCGAAGCAGCCATGCGATCCGAGAAGGTCTTTCAGGAGTATCAGAGCCTGAAAACCACGTCGACCATTGCCGCGAATACTCTGGTGCGTCGATCGCAGGGCATTGGCGGTCGAATGCCGGAGATCCCGCTCAGCAGCGTCTGCAGTCTTCCGGAAGTGATGCAGTTCTTTGGCACGATCCTGAATCGGGCGACGGACTTTCATGAATGCTACAACGCCTCACTCGACCAGTTTCGGTCGGAACACAACATCCGAAACGAAGCGAATCCATTCCCGAACCTGAAGCATTCGGGTGATCAGTTCGAGCTGCCGTTCTGGATCGTAAACCCATCCACTGGGACTCGCGAGATCGTGTCTCTGACAACAACCTTATCCGATCGCTGGCTGTGCGCTGCGGGACAGCGACTGACGGAAATTCATCGTGGACTGGAGATGGAAAGTCTGACGGCGCTCATGTTTCAGGGGCTGCGTCTGGTTCCTCGCGGTGCCCTGATCACGGCGATGCTGAGGCTGCTGTTTAGCGATGTGTTCATTCACGGAACCGGTGGCGGGCGTTATGACGAATTCACTGATCGGCTGGTTCACTCATGGTGGAAGGAGCAGCCGTCGTCAGTCGCCGTGGTCACAACTTCGCAGTATCTGTTCGAAGACCAGCGGCAGCGTTTCGCAAAGCTGCAGGTTCTGAACAGTCAGCTGCGTGATCTTCAGTTCAATCCTCAGCGGTACTTCGGCCAGGGATTCTTCTCAGCGAACGACGAACAGCAGCTTGCACAACAGGTGGCTTCGCGCGATCAGAAAGTCGCCACGATGAAGAACCAGCGCGGCGAAGGACAGTCCGGAAAACAGCTGGGAAAAGAAATTCAGCAATTGAATGATCAGCTGAAAGACCTCGTCGCAAACCTGCTGGCGCCGTCGCTTCAGGAGCTGCAGCAGTTTGATGAGGCCACCGTGAAGACTCTACAGACACGCACGTGGCCGTGGTTTTACTTTGATGGGATTGTGGTTTGAGGGATTGTAGGTGCTGCTTGCCGAGCAGCACCTTGCGGCATCTCCGCAACCAGCGACCGGAAGTGGTGCCATCTGATTGCACGTGAGCGTGGGAAAACAGCAACCCCGCGCGAGTGCGTATGGGGCGAGTGGCTTTGGCATCACGTGGACGCAAGAAGCAAGGTTCGCCTGGCGGCGAAAGCCTCGCCCGGCAGGCGAGGCCTACACGTAAATTCGTTCGCGGGTTTCCCAGGACTGATCGTCGCACTTGCCGCCTTCGCATTCCTGGGCGGCCTTCTGCTGAGCCTTCGCATACATCTGCTCGCCGGCGAGTGTCGGATAAACCCCGTTCACGCAGGCCTGGCAGAGTGTAGAAGAAGGAAGCCCGACACAGGACGACAGTGATTCCACAGGAAGGTATCGCAGGCTGTCGGCACCGATGGCATCGGCCATGGCCTGTTCTTCTTCCGGAGTAATCACGTTGCCGCTCATAAAGTTCGGAGCAAACAGTTCGCTTACCGTCGACATATCGATGCCGTAGAAGCACGGAGCGATAATCGGCGGGCATGCGATACGAACGTGGATCTCCTTCGCACGGCCTCGTGATTTCAGCAGTGCCAGAAGTTCACGTAATGTTGTCGCACGAACGATTGAGTCATCCACAAGAAGGACTCGCTTGCCTTCCATGATTTCCGGCAGCGGCGTGTATTTCATGCGAACCTTGTCGGCTCGGTTATTGCCTTCAATGAACGTGCGGCCGATGTAGCGGTTTCGAATGAGTCCTTCGAGGGACGGTACTTTCAACTGGAACGCCATGCTGTCCGCGGCGGCCTTCGCCGTATCAGGCACAGGGACAACGATCACGTCGTCACCCATCGGCAGAGTTTCACGCCGAGCCAGCTCTTCGCCCAGTCGCTTGCGTGAGAGATACACGCCGGCATTGTCAAAATTGCTGCCGGCATTCGCGAAGTAAATCCATTCGAAGAAGCAGTGAGCCTGACGAGGAGACTCGGCGAACTTCTCCACCTTGACCGACGTTCCGTCCACAATCACGACATGCCCGGGAGGGACGTTGTGAACACTGTCTTCGGCGAAGCCCAGGTGAGTCAGAGCGACGCTTTCACTGGCCGCGGCGAACAGAGACCCCTCGTGCGCGTAACACAGCGGTCTCATACCGAGCGGATCGCGTGAGACGAACATCTGACCGCGAGCATTCAGGAAGACAATGTTCCATGAACCGTCCAGGCGAGCCGCCAGGGTTCGCAGCAGTTCGACGGGAGTAATCGCCGGGTTCAGAGAAAGTTCATGCCCGATCAGATGGTGCAGAATTTCTGTGTCGGTTTCACGAGTCAGATGGAAGTCAGTCGTCTGCAGCAGCTCCTGACGCAGATCGATGTAATTGGCCAGCTGACCATTGAAAGCAAAGCTGAACCACTTGGAACGTGCAATGTGCTGACGTTCGAATGGCTGAGCATACGTCGGGTCGTCTTTGCCGCACGTGGCGTAGCGAACATGTCCGATCGCAGCCTGCCCGGCATGCTCCATCATCAGCGCCTTGTAGCGGTCTTCGTGGTTCATGCGGAACACTTCCGCAACGCCGCCGACGTCCTTATGTGTCTGAATCAGCTGCAGACGTTCCGGGTTATAGCTGGTGATTCCGGCCGCCAGTTGTCCTCGATTCTGCATGTCCAGGAGCATGCCTGGCACAAGTCGCGATGCTCGATTGCGAACAACCACTGGATCTTCCGTTGACGGATCAATCAGTGTCTTGTCTTTGCGTCGCAGACGCGGAATCAGCGGACTGATGTCCCCCGAATTCAGGTGATACACAGCCGCTACGCCGCATTCGTGTTGCAGTTCGTCCATACCTGGTTTTTCACAGGAGCCCGAAGACTCCCGATGCCTTCCAGCCAGAAGCGTTTGAGGGCAAACGGCTGACTGAATGAGTGAAGTGCACGGTGTGTGCATTGACGAAATTCCACCGCTCGCTGCGGCGACGAGTGGCGTAGTATATCGCCGAATCGGGGGCACTCCAACAGTCTGGCGCAGGCATTCCAGGACTCGCGCTGGCTTCCCTGCCCCCGGGAATGCAAATTCGGCCTCATCGCCCCATGCAGGCGAGTCGCTGAGCGTTCGAACCTGTTTCCCGCCATACGGTAATGGCAAATCCGCCTCGCTTGAGTTCCGCAGGCGAGTCATTCCATGACTCGAAACCTGGGATCCCTGCATACAGTCATGCAATTCAGCATTCCCGTGCTTTGAGACGCGATCGGCGGGAGTCTGATGAACGTTTCCGCGTCAACAGCCCTGGCCGCGAGCAGCTCAAAGAGCTCTCAGTCATGGAATGACTGAGCTACGTAGGCGAGTCATTCTATGATTCGAAACCTGCGATGCCTGCATGCGGTCATGACGAATGAGTTTTGCCCGATTCGTGGACGTGGTGCAGCGGTTGTTTTTTGAATGCGTTGGTAAACAGTCCTCGCCGGGGGGCTTGAAGAGCTTTCAGTCATGGAATGACTGAGCTACGGGGTTTCCAGGTTGGATGGCTTCCAGCCGCTGTCGAATCCGAAGCCGTCATCCACAGTTGGCTCTGTGGATTTCTTCGCAGGAGCTTTGGACGCCGCTGGAGTCCTGGCAGAACCGGTCTTCGCACCAGCTGCACCCGTAGCGGACTTGCCAGCGGATGGTTTCGGAGCGGCTGCCTTTGCTGGAGCCTCTGCGAAAGGATTTTCGAATGGGTTCTCTTCGAATTCTGCAGGAGCAGCCTTCGGAGCCGGAGCTTTGGAGGAGGCTGCCTTGGACGTGGTTGCTTTCGGTGCTGCTTTTGGAGCAGCCGCTTTAGGGGCCGGCGCTTCGAATTCTTCAAAAGGATTGGCTTCGAATTCTGTCTCCGTGGATGCAGCAGCGGCCTTGCGAATCAGAGGCTGAGCGCTCTCCGCTTCATCTCCCATAGCTGCATCGTCGTTCGCAAACTGATCGGGTTCGAATTCGCTGCCGCTCGCAGCTGGTGTATTGACCTGTTCAACGAAGTCGTCAACGACGGCCTGTGCGGAGTTGCGTGCAGAAGAAACAGCACTGGTCGCTGTCTTCTTTGCAGTTGCTGGAGCATTGCTGACTTCTGTTGACCATTCTGCCTGCTTTTGAGCGGCGAAGTCTGCGAAGTCGGCTGCTGCGTCTTCAGTTTCTTCGACAGTCGCTGCCGCCTGACGAGCTGTTGAAGCGGCACTGTCCGCGGTTCGAGCACCCTGAGACAGGAAATTACTGAAGCCCTCTGCTTCTTCAGACAGCTTCGGCAATGCTGCCGCCTGAGCCGCTGGCGATCGGCGAGCTGGATCGGTTAATGTCGATGCGGTGGACTTTGCGGCGGCAGCCTGAGTATTCACCGCCTGGGAAGCCTGGGCTGTGGCATCTGCCGTTCGAGTCTCCATTTCGGAGCGTCGCTTCTGGAGGTAGCCTGACAACTCAGTGCCTTCATAGGAACGCGTTGCTCCCGCTGCCGGTGAACTGGATGATGTGGTGGCTTCACCCGCTTCAGGATAAACCGCACGGCTGATCGGAGCACCTGGATTCGCAGGGTCTGTCACGCTGCCGACTCGCTGGATGGGCTTTGGCCCGGCAAGAGGCCGAGTATCCGCAACCGAGTTGTCGGCAGAAGATGTTGAATCATCCAGCGTTGCACGGCCCGCTTTGTCAGCTCCCGAGGAAGACGCGACGCCTTCCGTTTCCATAAACGGGTCCTGAGATTCCGAGTAGTCTTTTCTGGTAAACCAGCGACTCTTCGTACAGCCAGTACTGACAAGAAGACTTCCGGCCAGAGTGATCAGGACAAATTTTGTGTTCATGGGGAACCTCCGAAAGCCGAGTCCTCAAAGGGACCGGATTCCTGCTCAGGATTCTGCCCCTCAGCAGGAGCATTCGAGATTTCAGGGTCTCCGGTCGATGCATCAGGTGATGCGGCGGCTGGAGAATGAAATCTCTGATTGAATTCTTCTGGATCAAAGGCGTCGGGCTCGGTGGCTCGTTTGGCGGCCTTGAGGAAACGTTGGTCCGATTCCCCTTTTTCCGCAATTCGACCATGCGCAAGTTCCGACAATTCCGTCTTTCGACTGACTTCGGCAGATGAGTCGTGTGAGACGAGTTCAATTTCTGTTTTCCGTCGAGTTCTTGCTCTCGCTGCTTCAGGAGCAATATCTGCCGATGCAGCGAACACCCAGTCTCTCAGAACCTGCTGCTGCTGAGCACCAGTTCGGCCCCGGAAAATCGGTGCGGCCATGCCACCATGCTGCTGATCCAGCATTTGAAGCAGAGCACTGTCTTCAGGATTGGCAGCGTCTACATGTTTCAGGATCGCGGCAAGATTTCGTTCGGCAATCAGCGGCTGGCTTCCGCGTCGTGCGGACGTCAGCCGAAACTCCGACGTGGTGGTGGTACCATGGCATCCGGTGCTGCCACACTTGTTAGTCAGCAAAGGCTGAACATGACGCACGAATTCCTGAGCGACTCCCGTAGAAAGCCCTGCAAGCGATCGGGATTCCGGGGCATTTGAAGGAGCACGCAGAGCCGGGTACTGAGTCAGTCCGGAGCCGCTTTCGGTGGCTTCCGCGGCCTGCTGAGATTTGACGGTGCTTTCCAGAAGTCGCTTCACATCTTTGCGATTCGGATCGAGCTGCAGCGCGTCGAGCAGTTCGCGCTGAGCCTCTTTGGGAAGATCGTTGGCAAGACACCAGCGAGCAATTTCCAGATGCGAGTCCGGAGTGAGTTCCTGATACGAAGCACGCATCAGGCGATGAGCATCGGCCATGTCTTTGGCGACAAGGCGAACGCGTGAGGATTCCACGAACAGACGTCCGCCAGGCACAACCACATCGTAACCATCAGGCCGAGGCGTAAAGGCTGTCTTGACAACCTTGCCATCCACCAAAACAAGAATACGTTCTTTGGGACCGGTTGATTGCTGTTCCGATTGCTGCATCCCCCCTGCCCTGCCCTGCGGCATCGCCATCAACGGCGGCGCATGCAGCGCGAAGAAGATCAGAAGGCTGAAGCAACGACCATCCATGTGGTTGCAATCGCGGAGTACTGAGATGAGAGTTTCGTCCTGAGAATTCAGGGAACCGTACGCCTGAGATTCTCTTCGGGTCAATAGGTTCTCCCGGAGCGATCCCCAAAAGCGGGGTTGGCACCCTTCAGGATCTCTCAAAAAGCTGGATTTTTGGCCTCTACTTCGGGCTTCCGGCAGATTTTGCCGGTTCAGCCGGGCGGCTGGAGTCACGTTCCAGAAGGTAGAACGCACTGTCGGCTCGCAGATTGGCGGCCAGCAGAGTATCCACAGCTCGGCCTCGAATGATGGGGCTTTCCTTCACAATCCGCAGCCCGATCGAGTCCATCAGGTCGCGAAAATCGCGCATCGACATGAAGTGGAGATTGGGAGTCTCGTACCATTCGTACGGCAGTGTTTCCGTAATCGGTGTTCGGCCGCGACGCAGTACTTCCAGCCGAACTCGCCAGTGTCCAAAGTTCGGCACGACGACCAGGGCTCGTCTTGCCACACGGAGCATTTCCACCAGTAGCCGTTTGGGGTTGCGAACCTGCTGCAGTGTCTGACTGAGCACCGCGTAGTCAAAGCTTCCGTCGGGAATATCCAGGAGCCCGTCGTTCAGGTCCGCCTCAATCGCCGGCAGTCCCCGCTGGATCACCGACACGATATTGGAATGTTCAACTTCCACTCCCATGACATCACAGCCCAGCTCCTGATGAAGCCGCTGCATCAGTCGTCCATCGCCGCATCCGAGGTCGATGACTCGGCTGCCGCGATGAATATGCTGCATGATCAGTTCGTCAGTCAGTTTGACCGACGGGTCCGGGATCTGATATCGAACAGGAGAAGCCATGAGGGTATGAGTCGATCGGGATACTGTCTGTTACAAAGCACCATGCGCCCGCCTGAGGCAGGCAAAGAGTAACACGCTTCGTCGATCGAGTCATGCCTGAAGATCATCCGCTGTTCCACGGAATGCGCAAAAGATTTGTAAGTGACCAGGATCGTGCGAAATCGGACGCCGGCAACGGTGTTCATGAACTAACCTGCTGCCAGTCGTCTGGCTGGCCACCTTCTGCCTGTCTGAATGGGTAAGGCAAAACGCAATGCGATCGACACGACATCTTTGGTTCATTTTGGGGGTAGTTCTCCTCGCTCTGCTTGGGTCGCCCTGCGAAATCTCGGCTCAATCCCTGTTGAGCAGGGAGTCACTCACGCCGGAAGAAGCTCGTTCACTGGCGGCGAAGTACCATTCTCATAAGTCGTTTCTGACGCTAAGTCATCTCAAAGAGCTGGATCCCGATGTCGCCAGAGAGCTGGCGGTGACCAACGGCGAACTGAGTTTCTCCGCGCTGCAGACTCTGAGTCCGGAAGCGGCCCGCGAACTGGCGTCGCACAAGGGCATGCTGAAGCTGGATGCTCTTGCGGAGCTTCCCGTCGAGACCGCAAAAGTTCTCGTGAAACATGGGGGAGCGTTGTCGCTGAAGGCCGCACAACCGAGCGATGAGACGCTGTCGGTTCTGTCAGAGTATCCTGGGTTGCTCGTGCTTGGTCTGATAACCGTTTCGGAAGATCAGGCGAGAATCCTGGCGGCACATGAAGGGCGGCTTCAGTTGCCTTCTATGCAGGCCCTGGGAAATCATCGTATTGAAGAGATCCTGTCGCAGCATCGCGGTGACTTGCGGATGGACAGCCTCGCTTCGCTGACCTCTGCGGCCCTGGCCGCGAAACTCGCGACGCCAGACGGTCATCTCAGCCTGCTGCTGCTCTCTGCGGTTCCGAACGACTGCCTCGAAGAGCTTGTCCGACACAAGGGAACACTCGACATTGGTCTGACCGAACTCACTCCTGCCCAGGCGCGCATCCTGATTCAGCACCCCGGAGGGCTGTGGCTGAATCGAATTCGAGCACTGACCGATGAGTGCAGTGCGATTCTCCAAACGCATACAGATGATGTGATGCTCAGCAGTCTGCAAACCCTGGATGATTCCAGGCTCGCGGCAAAACTGGCCTCAGGGAAGCCAGCGTTTCTGTCTCTCAACGGTCTGACAACACTCAATCCCGAAGTGGCCCGAACACTGGTCGCCGCAAATTGTCCGCTGCTTCTGAAGAAACTAACGTCGGTCTCTCCGGAACTGGCCACGGAGTTCGCCGCGCACAAATCGTCACTCGATCTGGCTGGCGTGACCTCGATGACTCCAGAGGTTGCTCAGATTCTTGTCCGTCACGAAAAGCGTCTGGTCCTGACCGGACTCACCGATGCTTCTCCCGAAGTGCTGGCGATCCTGCAAAAGAACAAAGCCATTCAGCTGCCTCGTCCTGCGAACCTTTAGGCATCCACCGTCTGGTGTTGCAATCACCCCAGGGCTCGCGCGCTTCCGCTATGCGTCCATCGATCATCTGAACGTCATGCGATGACGCAATCTCGCCTGGTTCGCAAGCAGCGAAGAACCACGAACCAGGAACAAAGAACCATCAACCTGCGTCTTACTTTGCTGGCGGCGTCACAGCCAAGTCGGCTTCCGGAACCAGTTCGACGGCTACGTCTTTCCCCTGCAGATGGCGGTCAAAGAAATTCTGCATAAGTGCCACAATGCCTGGCTTGGTGAATGCCGGTCCGCCGTGGCCGGAACCGGGCAGAGTCTGAAACCAGACGGGCACATTCTTCGCCTTCAGCGCGGCCGCCAGTTCTTCGCTCTGAGCATACGGGACCAGCGTGTCGTGAGTTCCATGCAGGATCAGCATCGGAGGAGTGTCTTCGCTGACGTAATGAATCGGGCTGACGGCATCCGTCTTTTCCTTTTCGCGGTCCAGAGCCGCTCCGATCAGACTTGAATACGGATCGCTCGGCGTGTTGAACTTGAAGATGTTGCGAACGTTCTTATCTTCCTCCGCCTGTTTCATAACGGACGTAAAGTTGGATGGCCCGAAGATATCGCACACGCACTGAACGGCGTCTGACTGCTCTCGGAATTCTCCGATGGCCGGAAATGTCTTCTTCCCGCCGGCTGTTCCGACAAGAGCCGACAGGTGACCTCCGGCCGATCCGCCGACGGCTCCCACATGGTTCACATCGATGTTGTACTTCGCCGCATTTCCCCGCAGCCAGCGGATGGCCGCCAGACAATCCTGAATCTGAGCCGGAAACTTTGCCTTCTGGCTGAAGCGATACCCAATGCTCGCCACCACATAGCCTTTGCTCGTCATGCTGACGACAGGACAGGGGAACCTGCTGCCCCCAATCCAGCCACCGCCATGAATATGCACAATCAACGGCAGCGGTTTGTCTCCGGGCTTCTCCGGATAGTAGATGTCCAGCTTCTGAGCTTCATCGCCGTTTTCGATGTACGGAACGTCCAGTTCCATCTTCACGCCTGGCGGCAGATTGGCCTTCTTCTCGTCTGCGGCACACGGCGTACACCATGCCGTCGAGCAAAACACGGAGATAAGGATGACGAACGAAGAAATGCAGAAACGCCGCGTGGCAGTTTGTGGCGGGAAGAACATCGAATTCTCCAAGTCCAGGGGTCAGCGGGCAGTCATGAATAACCGTCAGCAGGTGATCGCCGAAGCAGATTAGCGAACAGGACTGATTTTGTCGTGGATCCTGTACCCGACATTCGATCCCATCAACTCGACGGAGTATCTGCGCCACACTACCTCAGGGCAATCTGCAGCCAGTGCTCAACATCGCAGGGAAAGCAAAACAGCAGCAAGCTCACCATCATGATCCAGCTGAAGAGCTGAAGATTCATGATGATCTCAAGGATGACGTGGAGAATGATCCCAGCCACGATCATGGGGTAGCGAAACTCACGAATCCAAATCGAACTTCCCAGCGCCAACTCCCCCAGCAGCGTCCCCCACGTTGCCAATCGAATCCAGAATGGCCGAAGAAAATACGCAGGCGGACGAAAACGCACGTAAGCGTCGACCCACAAAGGGTACCATGCGGCCGTTCCGTCCCACCACATGCGTCCTCGCAACTTCCAATAGACCGTGCGCAGGTAGACAACGCTGATTTGAAGTTGCATCAAACGCATGGGCCACACTTCCATTTCCTGAAATTTTGACAGTGGGAAGCCGGCGAGGTAGTGATCAACAGACAGCCCGCCTCCGGCATTGCTGAAGCAGGAATTGAAGATCAGCAGTCGGAGCAGTGTATCTCCGCTCGACAAAATGTAGGCATTCCGATGATGAATGGAGACCAGTGTCAGGAAGACCAGGGCCGCAGAAATTCGAAACTGAAAACCGATCAGAAACCAGAACGAGGCAACGACGTGGATCAGCAAAAGAAGACGAAATGAACGTGTCGAAGGGGGCAACAGCACCAGCAGGCTGAAACGGCTCGACTTCTGATAGCTCAACCAGGCCGCTGTCGGCCAGACACCGTCTTCGGAAAAATAATCGGGTATCAAGGGGAGAAGAAGAAGAGCATTCACCAGCAGCAGGAAGCCAGTCAGGATTCTCCACGCAACGATTGTCGCACAGGATACTTCGCTGAAGAAGAATGTGTTCCATGCGTCGATCAGTTGTTGCAGCGGCATGCGAGTCAACTTCTATTTGACCACAGCAGGAGCACGTGGTGGTGCGATTCCTGAGTTCACTGCGTTCACCAGAACTCGACCAGTTCCGGCGAGTACATCGAACCGAAAGAAGGTCACAGATTTCAACTCGGACCAGATGTTTGGACTCCCCCGCGGATTCACCATGCGGAAATCACGAATCAGGTCAATCTGGCGTAATCGGCGATCCCGATGTTCCGAATCGTCCGATTGGCATCGACGCAGAAGAAACTCACATAGCGGTGAATACAATTGACTGGAATTTGAATTCAGGATGGAGTTTTCGAATTTGAAACTGCGAGCAATCAGTGTCTTCATCCAGGGGGAACATTCGTCTGGACCAAGCGGACACCATTCTTCGATAGACCCATCGTCAAATATCAACAGCGCCCTCAATCGCCGGTTCACATGGATTGGTTCCGGTGCAAACATGGACCACCCATGCCATAGCCCGAAGTAGACGAATGGGAATGCGAACAACCGGCAGAACTTCTTCGACGGATGATCGGCCGGATAATCCCAACACCACATGAACAGCAGAAGAACTGCGATGAATGCTCCCGTCATGACA
>CAZIGZ010000091.1:0-25467 GCA_964538835.1 uncultured Chitinophaga sp.
TGAGATTGTGGGTGACCTTGGTCGAGCCAACCTGAAGTTTTCTCACCCGCTTCTCGAGACTCGCACTGAAGAAAAGCGGGGGATTGTCCTGGTCCTGACTGCAAACCGTGGGCTGTGCGGCGGGTACAATGCCAGTGTCCTGCGTCAGACTCTTGCTCACGTTCGTGGTCTGAAGGAAAAGGGTGTTGAGACATCGCTCGAGGTATCCGGCAAGCGAGGGATTAAGTTCCTGAACTTCCAGAAAGTGCCGATGGACCAGACCTACACGCACTTCGAGGATAAGACTTCGTTTGCGGATGTCGATGCTCTGGCGACTCGATACGTAGATGATTACATCGCTGGTCGCATTGATCGCCTCGACGTGGTTTACACAAAGTTTGAGTCTTCATCGCGGCAGTATGTTGTGGTTGAGACGATCCTTCCGATTGGCAGTCTGTCTGGTTCTACCAGCTCAGCTGACAGTGGGGTGGATTATGAGTTCCTTCCATCGGCTCAGGAGATCCTGTCGGAGATCGTTCCGGCGGCGTTTCGGGCCAAGCTGTTCAAGTGCTTCCTTGATGCGATTGTGAGCGAGCAGATTGCTCGAATGGTTGCTATGAAGGGTGCAACAGAGAACGCTGATGAGATGGCCGGCAGTCTGAAGCAGCAGTACAACCGAGCTCGTCAGGCCGGGATTACCTCGGAACTGGCAGAAATTATTGGTGGTGCGGCCGCTCTGGGTTAGTCCCGGAATGGTTCCGTGTTGACAGAGTTCCTTAAGAACATCCAATTGCATTCACAGGGCAAATGACCCATGAGTGGAACGAAAACAAACGGTCGAGTTTCCCAGGTAATCGGCTCAACCTTTGACGCTGAGTTTCCTGAGGACAGCCTTCCGGAAATCTACAACGCCCTTTTGATCGAAGAAGACATCAAGGGTAACAAGGTGAAGGTGACTGGCGAAGTCCAGCAGCACCTTGGCGGTGGCCGAGTTCGATGCGTTGCTCTCGGCAGTACCGATGGTATGCGTCGAGGCATGGCGGTTGTTGACACCGGACGTCCTCTGTCGGTTCCGGTCGGTAAAGGTACTCTCGGCCGAGTCTTCAACGTCCTTGGTGACGCGATTGACGGTCGTGGTCCAGTGGCTCATGACGAGCGATGGCCAATTCACCGTCATCCGCCGGCACTGGAATCTCTGAGCTCAAAGACGGAAGTCTTCGAAACGGGGATTAAGGTCGTTGACCTTCTGACTCCGTTCGTTCGAGGTGGTAAGGCCGGACTGTTCGGTGGTGCCGGTCTCGGTAAGACCGTGATTTTGACCGAACTGATTGCCCGTATCGCAAGTGCCCACGGTGGTTACTCCGTGTTTGCGGGAGTCGGTGAACGAACTCGCGAAGGAAACGACCTCTGGCTGGAAATGCAGGAAACCAAAATCGGTCAGACTGGTCGATCGGTGATCGAGCAGACCTGCATGGTGTTCGGCCAGATGAATGAACCGCCTGGAGCCCGTCTGCGAGTTGCTCTGTCAGCACTGACGATGGCAGAATGGTTCCGTGATGCAACCGGTTCGGACACACTGCTGTTCGTGGACAACATCTTCCGATTTTCACAGGCCGGGTCAGAAGTGTCCGCTCTGCTGGGGCGTATGCCTTCTGCGGTAGGTTACCAGCCAACTCTGGGCACCGAACTGGGTGAACTTCAGGAACGAATTACTTCAACGCGGAACGGTGCTATTACTTCGGTACAGGCCGTTTACGTACCTGCGGACGACCCGACGGACCCTGCTCCGGCGACGGCATTCGCTCACCTTGACGCCTTCATTTACCTTGAGCGACGAATCTCCGAAAAGGGTATTTATCCGGCGATTGACCCGCTGGCGTCTTCAAGCCGAATTCTTGACCCACAGTATGTTGGTCAGCGTCACTACAATGCGGCTCGTCGTGTCCAGCAGACTCTGCAGCGGTACCGCGAACTGCAGGACATCATCGCGATTCTGGGTGTTGATGAATTGAGCGAAGACGACAAGCTCGTCGTTCATCGTGCCCGCCGAATTGAGCGATTCCTTTCTCAGCCGTTCCTCGTGGCCGAAGTGTTCACAGGCAAGGCGGGAAAGATCACTCCGCTGGCTGACACGATTCGAAGCTTCGAAGAACTGTGCGACGGTAAGTGGGACCACCTGCCGGAATCGGCCTTCATGTATGTGGGGGCAATCGAAGAAGCAGAAGAACAGTACAAGAAGATGCAGGCTCAGGGCTGATCAGCCTGAACGATCCAGCTGGAGAGTTCGAGGAGAACAACGATGGCAGAACTTCGCCTTGTGCTTGTGACACCTGAAAAGACTCTGTTTGACCGACCTGTCGGATCAATTCGAGTTCCCTTGTTTGACGGGTCCGCCGGATTCTATCCGGGTCGAGCGCCACTGGTCGGACGTTTGGGGCTTGGTGAGTTGAAGCTGATCGATCCGAACGGCGGCTCCGAATCTTACTTTATCGAAGGGGGATTCGTTCAGGTGAAGGGCACCGTGGTCTCGGTACTTACCAACGCGGCCCAGCCTGTCAGGGAGATCAGCCGCAAAGCGGCAGCTGCGAAGCTTGAAGAAGCGAGGGCAGAGCGAGCGAAATCCGAAGAAGAATTTCGCTCACTGGCTCGACGTCTGGAGCGAGCACGGAAGATGCTCGCTTTGGCAGAGCGAGAATAAAGTCGCGGTTTGCTGCAATTTCGCGTGCAGAATTTAGAATGACGGAGCCCGGCTTGAATGAGTCGGGCTCTTGTCGTATTGAGACGAAAACTTCCGGCACTCATTTTGTGTCGGCCACATCGTCAGTTACCGAACCCTGATCGCGTGATGCGGAGCACATGCAATGGACAAGTTTGATCCTCGAGTCGATTCACTGGTCATGGAAACGAAGACTCTGTGGGATTCCACGGTAGGAACATTGTCTGACGAAGATCGAAAATGGGTCGCTTCGGCCATTCACCGACAACCACAGCTGGCCAGCAGTGTTTCCTATGAGCGATCCCATACGGGCTTTACCCGTGTCATTAAGGTGAGCGTCGAAGACATTCAACGGCTCTACATGTCTCGCAGCTGACGTCTGCCGGGATACGAATGATTGCCTGACGCCCCCCAAAAACGGGCCTGTGCACGTCGCCGGCAGTCTGGTCAGGGTCACTGCGAAATTGTCCCTGATGTAACGATTTTTCGGACAATCATGAGGCCTCCGGAAGGCTGTTCCTGGGGCTTTTTTTGGACATCAACTGTTCTCCGGGCCTGATCGACTGTTTACAATCAGGGAATGACCCCGACCGATGGATTGCTGACGTTCTCATTTCCAATGGGACGGCTCATGGGAGTTCCGCTTCGGCTGAGCTTCCTGATGCCAGTCGTCGTGGTTGCGTTGATGTGGAGATTGCAGGATCCGTCGTTGGGCGCGATCGCCGGTGTGGTTCTGCTTCTGAGTCTTCTGCTTCATGAATGTACTCGACTGATCGTCTATCGCCGGTATGGTCAGCATCCTGGCTCGATCGTGCTCTGGCCGCTTGGCGGCATGTACTCAGCTCAAACGTATTGCGACTTTGGCGGGTCAATGCTGTGTGCGCTTGTGCCGCCGGTTGTGAACCTCGCCGTTGCTGCTGTCTCGGGCTGGTTTTTGTATCAGCACCAGCAACTGATGGATCTGCTGAATCCGTTTGCAACTTTGGATTTGCGCGGTGCTCATGGACTACCTGACGCGTGCCTTCGGACAGTTTTCATCATCAATTGGTGTCTTGGAATCCTGAATCTGATTCCGGTCCGTCCGCTTGACGCTGGCCAGGCACTGTACGCGTTTTTCAATCTCCGATTTTCCGAGCAGGAATCGAGCGATCTGCTTTTGCGAATGGGGCTGGTTGCTTCTTTGTTTGGAATTCTTGCCGGGTTTGTCTTTGACATCAGCAGCCTCGTCGCTTTGTCCAGTTTTCTTCTGGTTCTGCATATTCACGAAGCGACTCGCTGGGTCCCGCCCAACGATCTGCCGGATTTGGACGAGAGTTTTCTGGGATACGATTTTTCAGAAGGTTACACCAGCCTGAATCGATCACAGCAGGAATTGACAGAGGAATTTCAGCGCAGTTCGTCTGACAGTATTCTTGAACGCTGGCGAGTGCGGCGTGAAGAAGAGAAACAGCGGCGTGAGCAGGATGAACAGGAAGCTGACGACGCAGAGCTGGATTCCATCCTCGAAAAGCTGCACACGCATGGTCGGTCGGCACTAAGTCACCGGGAACTGGAAATCCTCGATCGCGTGTCGGCACGACTGCGGCAGCGGAAGGTTGGCCAATAGCAGCACGGCTGCCATAGTCGCTTCGCGTGTTTGTGTTTCGATGTCGCGTTCTTCCGATTGCGACTCGCGTGCCCGAAGTAGACGTCTGAACTCCAGGCGGTACCATATCATTTGGTTTACGGTCAAATCTCCGTTCCTTTCGCAGAAGTCTTGTTACCCATGGCAGCGTCAAGTTCCGGCGGTCCCATCAGCCAGTTCATTACTCATCACTATCGCCACTTCAACGCCGCTGCTCTGGTGGATGCCGCCAAGGGATATGTGGCTCATCTGGATTCCGGCGGCAGAATGATGGTCTGTCTTGCGGGGGCGATGAGTACCGCAGAGCTGGGGTTGTCGTTCGCCGAGATGATCCGTCAGAACAAAGTGCATTTGATTTCGTGCACCGGGGCCAATCTTGAGGAAGATGTTTTCAACCTGGTCGCCCACAACTTTTACGAACGAGTCCCGCACTATCGCCAGCTATCCCCCGAAGATGAGCAAGGGTTGCTTGAGCGACACATGAATCGTGTCACAGACACCTGCATTCCGGAAGGCGAAGCCATGCGCCGCATGGAGAAGGCGATGCTGGAAGTCTGGACGGCAGCTGACAAGGCGGGCAAGCGATTCTTTCCACACGAGTTCTTTTATCAGGTTCTGCTCAGCGGCAAGTACCGTGAGTTCTATCAGATCGAAGAGAAGGATTCGTGGATGCTTGCTGCGGCTGAAAAGAACCTGCCAATGATCGTTCCCGGCTGGGAAGACTCAACGCTGGGCAACATGTACGCCGCGGCGGTTATTCGAGGTGATGTAAAGAATGTCCATACGGTTCGCACGGGCATTGAATACATGACGTGGCTGGCCGAGTTTTACACAGAGACAACAGCCAGCAGTCCGCTGGGCATGTTTCAGATCGGTGGTGGTATCGCCGGTGACTTCCCGATCTGCGTGGTACCGATGCTTCACCAGGACCTTCTGCGTGACAACGTCCCTCTCTGGGCGTACTTCTGCCAGATCAGCGATTCAACAACCAGCTACGGCAGTTACTCCGGTGCGGTGCCGAACGAGAAGATTACCTGGGGCAAACTGGGAATCGACACGCCAAAGTACATCGTGGAATCCGATGCGACCATTGTCGCACCTCTGATCTTCTCCTACGTGCTCGGCTGGTAGTCCCTGCCTCTGGTTCAAAACTCAAAGTGCCTCAGAATGGTCGCGAAGACGATTCTGAGGCACTGATTGTTTCGTGAGTCAGGCGTTCTGCATCAATGGGCGTCGCCCGGTGCAGCCTTATTCCCGGAGGCATCGCTTGAACTGACTGCAAACTGCTCACAATCAGGATGTGACTTCCGCCATTCGGTCCAGAACTGCTCGGGAGATGTCTTCCGCCACATCGCCAGCGCTTTGCCGACGTGTGAGTAGAACGTGTAGTTCTGATCGATCTCTGCCTGAGGAGTTTCCTGGACGTTTTTGATCAGCCAGTCTGCGGCCTTCAGAATTTGTTCGCGTGGAGGATGCAGTTCCTTTGGCGCGATCGACAGCCATTCCAGCTGATGCCCCGTCGCGATGACTCGCTTGGAAATCTTTTCGTCGGAAGCCGTTTTCTCCTGGAACGCGGCCCCGTCGGCCCAGTTGGAATTCCATGATCCATCCGGCCACTGAGAGACGGTGATGAGATCTCGTACCTGTTCAAGATATGTCGTGGCTTTAGCGACTGATTCCGGAGAAAGCAGCTTTCCCTCTTGCTGCTCATTCAGGCGCAGCATCAGCATCAGTGAATAGACGCGGTGGGTTCCGAGGCAGACGCCGTCTCGTTTATGGTTTCTCATCAGACGTTCTGCGAGCATGTCGAATGTGATCCGTCGTCCTTCGCCATTGTGCCAGGCTGCTTCGTCTTTTGGAGCCAGCCAGAGCGCGAAAGACATGGCTGACCATTCGGTTTCTCGTTCATCCAGCTGGAAGTCTCGCAGAGCTTCCGCGAGGACATCACGCACCTGAAGCGAACGATTTCCGGTGTAGACTGGAAAATCGAGCGGCAGGCCGGCCTCGGTCAGAGCTGCCAGAGTATGGTCGTGATGAACAGACGCGGACGAATCTTCGGCCCAGCGAACATAGACGCCGGTTTCCGTTTCGATCATCAAAGGTTCGGAATTCGTGCCCCACGATTCCATGTGCTTTGCAGAATCCGTCAGAAAACTGGCCATGAACGGACCTGAGATCGCATCCGGATTCTGAAACTCGATCCGGCTTCCCCAGGTCCGCATTGCATGTTCGATCAGGTTTGGCCGCAGATGACTTCGGCTGAAACGCGGAATGATCTTGTGAAGGACCATGGCCAGGTCGTCATCGGAGACGACTTCTGCATCGTCATAGAGCGGAGCAACGTTGGCAATCGCCGGAATCTGAAGATCGACATCCAGCGGGTATGCTCGATGCATCGTGCGGGCAACCGCTTCATTCTTCTGGACGGGTGACAAAGCAAACCACGACGCGGCAAACGCCCCTGCAAATGCGAGCTGCACTCCGCACAGCGAACGAAATGAGACCGTCCGGCGATGAGATGATCTGGAATGTTCAGAGGCCACGATGTGAACCTTCAAAATGATGCATCGAAGTGATTCAGGCTGACTCTGGCTGAGGTGCCTGGCGATTCTTCAGCGAAATTGATTGCAGACCGATGTTGAGAGATCTCAGATACGGACTTTTCGAACAAAGACAATTCCCTGCACGTCTTCATAGCTGGCTGTCCAGTCGCTGGACTCCTTCAATCTTCGCACCAGTGGTCCCTGTCGCTGCTTATTCACAACGGCCATGTTGATGCCGTATTCGTCCATCAATCCATCCCAGTCGGCCGGACCGTTGTTGAGTTTCAGATAGTCCATCCAGACTCGTTCCGGAATGACATGGACATGCAAGTTGACCATCGGCTCGAGTCCATCTGGTCCGCGGTTCATCAGATAGCCAGCCCATTCGGCAGGGGCAAAAACGATCCCTGACGGTCGATCGTCCATCGTTTCAAGGAACGCCGTTGTCGCAATCGGCGTCTCGCGCGAAACAAGATTTTTCACATCCAGTGTGCGGCTGTGGACGATCTGCATGCCAAATGGAGTCAAAGCGAAGATGATCCACATCAGGCCGCCATTGACGACAGTCCAGAGACCGGAAGCCTTGACTGGTTCTGACCGACGAAGCCACGTGCTTGTTTTGCGAATACCGGCCGTCAGATGAATGCCGATCATGATGGCCGCCACCGGGGCCCACCAGTTCAGCATGCGTGCTGACCATGCGGCCAGCAGTCCTGTGGTGACGAACGCCAGCATTTCAGCACAGTGAATTCTTCGAGGACTCAGGCGGATTGCCATGATCGACAGCAGAAGTACGGCGGCCGCAGTTTGTCCATGGGGAAGTCGCAGCGTCAGAGGTTCCCATTCAAACATGGAAGCCACGTTCGCGTTCCCCGCGACGTTGAAGACTTCCGGATACACTCCGAGTCCGGACGGATTCAGAAGCACAGCCGCAGCGCAAAGCTGAGTCAGCAGGATTGTCTTGTGGAGATCTCGATCCAGCAAAGCGGTCTTCGCGGAACGGGAGATGACAAGCACATCACCGAATCGTCCGACGGCCGTCAACCCAATCAGAAACAGTCCCATGGAAAACGAACCGTGGATGTTCGCCCAGAGTGCAAACATCAACGGAAAGACGGTCCATGTGAACCTGGAATGACGCCGAGAGCCTGTCATCCACGCCAGAACGATACAGTAAAAAACGAGGCCAATCAGTTGAGGGCGAATCACCTGGAACTCATGCAGATTTGTCTTCAGAAAGACGCCACAGGCTAGCAGTCCGCCGAGAACGGAACGACTGTTCTTCCACGACCGGAAGGTAATGAACGCAAGGCAGAGAGTCACAAGGATGGCTGACAGAAACTGAAGTGAAGTCAGCCCGAAACGGTCATTCAGCGCAGCCATTCCCACCTGCGCCAGCCAGGGGATATTCACCATGGGCATTCCTTTGCACAGGTGCATCAAAGGTTCCGTGGTGCTGATGGATTTCGTCTTCAGAATTTCCGCGCCGTAGTTCAAATGGTCCCACAGGTCCGTGTGCCATAGCGGTCTGTTTGCGATGTAGACGAATACCAACCCGATCAAGACAGTGAACAGAGCGGAAGCAGGAGTTGTCCGCATCCACAACGGAGTTTTGTCCTCCAAAACTCGCGCATCCGGCAGTTCCGGACGGGGGTTTTGAGGATTTGATGGTGGTGAATCGGGCTGATCGGTCACGACAGACATACACTTGCCACGGTGATTCGAGGGATGAGATCGTTCAGAAATCTTCTGAGACTCCAGTGTTGCCAAAAGTGTACGTCACGTTCGGAAGCACAAGTTTTGTGAATGGTCAGCGCCATCGGTTGCTGTCGAGTCCGTCTCGGTTGGGGAAAGCTATGCCGGTTGTTTCGGTTGCAGGACCAGACTGTTCAGGAGATGTACAGTGAACCTGGCCGGCAAATGCCGTGTCAGGGTGGAATCTTTCGAGCTGACCGTTTTCAGGGAAGCTCAATTTGGTCGGACTTGACTCGGACACGTGCAACGGGGCGGGAAAATGCTTACAACGTTTCGTTCGCAAGGGTCACCGAACAAAGAAAGAACTGAAGGGACGATGTCGGAAACGGTACTTGAGCTGGGGCATCACGATGAAGCGCGGGCTTTGTTTGGCTCGCGTGATGAAAACCTGCGCCAGCTTTGTACATCGACCGGTGCGCAGATTGTGCTGCGAGGTAATCAGGTGCGAATTTCAGGCGACGACGAACAGGTTCGTCGCTGCCGGGAGACGCTTCAACACTGGCAGACACTGCTCCGGCGCAACGAGGATCTGACACCGGCTGTCATCAAGAGTAGTCTGTCGGGCGAAGGAAACGGAACAGAAACGATGATTCACGGAGAAACACAGACCGCCACTGCGGATGCTCAATGGCCAGGTCGCCATCTGGCGGAACTGCGAGCCAGCAGGGATCGCGTGGGACAGATTCGTCCCAAGACTGACGGGCAAAAGGTCTACATGGAAGCCGTGCGCAAGAACGAGCTTGTATTCTGCGACGGCCCAGCCGGATCGGGGAAGACGTACCTTGCCGTGGCGATGGCCCTTGAAGCCCTGCGTATGGAGCATGTTCGAAAGATCGTGCTGGTGCGGCCGGCAGTCGAAGCGGGAGAAAAGCTGGGTTTTTTGCCTGGCGACATGTTTGCAAAAGTCAATCCATTTATTCGCCCGCTGCTCGACGCGATTCACGACATGCTGGACTTTGACCAGGTTCGACGGTACATGTCGAACGATGTGATTGAGATTTTGCCGCTGGCATTCATGCGAGGACGGACTCTGAACGACACATTCATGATTCTGGACGAAGCCCAGAACACGACCGTGACTCAGATGAAGATGTTCCTGACTCGAATGGGCCTGAATTCCCGCATTGTCGTCACGGGCGATGCAACTCAGAACGACCTTGAAAAAGGCGTTGCCAGCGGATTCCGGGACGCGATTCGTCGACTTTCCAGCATCCCTGGGGTTGCGGCGATCAAACTGACCGGGCAGGATATTGTGCGACACAGGCTGGTTCGGGAGATCGTTTCGGCGTACGAAACGGAATCGCAGGAACAGAAAGGTTCCTGAGTTTCTCCGCGGAACGAGCAGCGCGACGGACGCACATCCGTCGGCCTTAGAACCATGAATTTTTCATCCACGGACTCGGAATGGAATGACCTTCCGGAGTTTTCGGTTGAAGAGATAGAGCCTCCGGGGCGGCCGATGCCTGAGTGTGGGCATCGGCCAGTCTTTCAGAGTGTCACGAAAGCAGGATGATCGCCATGTCCTTTTTTGGTACACGGCGATCACGTCAGGCGCGTGTCTTTCGCCCTACCCCCACGGTCTGGGACCGGCTGTTGTCGGCGTTCCGTGATTACCGAGTTTTGACGCTGTTTTTGGTGTCATGCTATGCCGTAGGCGGGCTTTTGCTGGCATCCGCTTCCTGGCAGTCTCGCTTCCCCTATCGTATCTGGCAGATCGCTTCTGTCGGAGTTCAGTCACGCGTTGATTTCGAAGACGAAAACGAACGCGAATCAGAACGTCTTTACGAAGAAGCTGTCAAAGCCGCTCCGCTTGTTCTTGTTCAGGATTCCGCCGTTATTGAGCGACTCCAATCGCTGTTCAGAGATCAGCTGAGCGAAATCGCCAATGCGGAAACCGTCGACAAGGTTTCTCCTGCGACCCTTCAGTCGTTCTCGCTGCAGCAGGTGGATGCAGACGCGCAGCAAACGGCGTTCAGTGTCCTTCGCAATCAGCTGCGCGACCCGGATGATTCCAAGGGAAAACGCATCGACGAATTGATGGAAGAATTTCAGACGCTGCTGAAAGATGCTCGCACCGTAGGACTGATCGACACGAGCGCCGCTCGAAGGCTGTTTGGTGACAATCCGGAGAAGGCTGCTCTGGACCGCAATAAGTCGATCAAGATCATCGACGAACTGGGGCTTGTGGTTCACAACGGCGTTCTGGCAGACGTCCTGCTCCAGGAGCAGCTGCGAGATACGGGGCGGCTTGGAAAAGTCTGGCCCGCTCTCCAGAAGCTGGGCGTTCTGCAGACTCAGGTGGAAAACTGGCTCCAGTTGAACCTTCGAAACCAGCTCCGGTTTGATGCGGCCAAGACAGAAGAAGAACAAAAGCTCGCCGCATCTTCCGCGGCCAGAAAGGTCGACATCTACGCGCAGGGAGCCATTCTTGTTCCTGTGCAGACGCAGCTCTCTGATGCTCACCTGGATCTGCTGCATCTGGAACATGATGCCTTCGAGGGACGCGTGTCCTTTCTGCAGAGGCTGACGCGAGTTTCGAGCAACGGCATGCTGGTCATTCTCTTGGTCGTACTTTTCGGGACATTCCTGAAGTACGCCGAGCCGTCCATGCTGGAGGAGACACCAAGGCTTCTGGTGTTCGTGACCATGTGCTGTGTGACCGTGTTCCTTGCCGGTCTGTGCAGCCAGGATCCATGGCGGGCGGAGATCATTCCACTTCTGGCGGCCGTGATGATCACTGCGATCGTCTACAGCCAGACGGTGGCCATCATGACGGCCTTTTGTCTCTCGCTCATCATTGCTCTGTGTACGCTCGCGGACCTTGGCCATTTTATGGCCATGATGACGATCTGCATTACGTCCGTGATTCCACTGCGACGTATCAAGTCGCGTCTGGTGATGATCAAAGCTGGGTTTCTGCTGGCCGCCGTTTCGTTCTACGCCGTTTGGGGAATCGGAGTCATCCAGAACGCCGGAGCCGATGATGCGTGGAAGAACATGGGCATTATTGTTACTGCACTGAAGTTTGCCGGATGGGCACTGGTTTGCTGTTATCTCGTTGCCGGCAGTCTGCCATTCATTGAGCAGGCGTTCGGAATCGTCACGGACATCAGTCTTCTGGAACTGACCGGTGTCTCGCATCCACTGCTCCAGGAACTGGCTCGTCGTGCCCCCGGAACCTACAACCACTCGATGATGGTGGCGTCACTGGCTGAAGCCGCTGCGGAAGCCATCGGAGCCAACGGCCTGCTGACTCGCGTAGGAGCTTACTTCCACGATATCGGCAAAATGATGAAGCCCGAGTACTTCATTGAGAACATGACCGAAGGCAACGAAAGCCCTCATAAGACACTTGCTCCCGCGATGAGTACTCTCATTATCATCGGGCATGTCAAAGACGGCCTGGAACTGGCAGAAGAAAACAATCTGCCGGAGCCTCTGCACCAGTTCATCACTCAGCACCATGGAACGACGCTGGTCGAGTACTTCTTTCATGAAGCGACCCGCAAAGCGGATATGGACCATCGAACGGATGCGTCGGAATCCAGCTTCCGATATCCCGGGCCGAAACCTCAGTGCCGCGAAACGGCAGTCCTGATGATTGCCGACGCCGTAGAAAGCGCAAGCCGGACGCTCAAAGAACCCACTCCCAAGCGAATACAGTCGCTGGTTCATGAGATCACAATGAAGCGCCTTCTGGACGGCCAGTTCGACGAGTGTAATCTGAAGATGAGCGAAATCCGGATGATCGAAGATTCGCTCATCAAGTCCCTGCTGGCCGCACATCATGGCCGAGTCCGTTATCCGGGACAGAAGACGGCGTAGGCCAATCCTGGCTGGGGTTGGCCACCTTGAGAGGACATTGCAGACTGAAACAACATTGCCAAGAGGTGTTGCGCGGGTCACCGGAGGGCTCGCGACCTGCCGCTACTTTGGGCGTATCACGAATTGACCAGCAGCTCGCGGATTGGGCGAGCCTCTTCCGGAAGGATGCGTACCGGTCGTTCTGCAGCGTCGCGAATGTAGTTACTGCTGTCGATGCCAAGGTTGTGATAGATCGTGGACAGCACTTCGCGGTAGTGAATTGGACGATCGGCGGCATACGCACCGATCTTGTCGGTCGATCCGATGACCTGTCCCATTGGCATGCCACCGCCGGCGAACAGAGCGGTCTGAACGGGAGCCCAGTGGTCACGTCCTGCTTTGTCATTGATCTTCGGAGTACGTCCGAATTCTCCCCAGACGACCAGTGAACAGTCCTTGTCGAGTCCTCGTTCTTTCAGGTCCTGGATCAAGGCCGCCATTCCGGCGTCGAACAGCGGCAGGTACTGGCGACAGTGCCCGAAGTTGTTCCCGTGAGTATCCCAGAAGCCATACGCCACCGTGACGACTCGCACCCCTGCTTCCACCAGTCGTCGTGCAATCAGAAGCTGATCATTCCACAGCGGAGCACCGTCACCCACATGCTTCGATGACCCTCGACCATAGCGAGCCAGCAAAGCCGGATCTTCTTTCTCCACGTTCATGGCTTCGACGAGCCGGGAAGATGTCAGCACATCAAAGGCACGCCGATAACTTTCCTGCATATTGTCCAGGCTGCGAGCATCCACGGAGCTGCGGAAAGAATCGAGCTGGTTCAGAAGAGACTGTCGTTTGGCAAACTGGCTGTCTTCGATGAAGCGAAGCCGCATGCTCGCGAGGTCTTCGCCATCCGCACGTACCTGGTTGAAGGCACTGCCCAGATAGCCGGCTCCCGTACTGTTGTACGGACGATGCTGCATCGTCGGAAACAGATCCACGAACGGCGGAGTAATCTCATTCACCGGCCCCTGCAGCTGAGCCACTACGGAGCCAAAGTTTGGGATCCCGTCTCGCTGCACTTCACCCATCGTGAAGCCGGTCAGGTTCTGAAAGCTCGAATGTTCATCCCGCTGTCCAACGATGGAACGCACGATGGAACACTGATCCGCCACCATCGAGAGCTTTGGAAGCAGCTCGCAGAACTGAGTCCCGGGAACCGTCGTCTGGATCGGACGAAATTCGCCTCGCACTTCCGAAGGAGCGTCCGGCTTCAGGTCGAACGTATCCTGATGCGGCATCCCGCCGGACAGGTACACCATGATCACAGACTTGTGACGAGTCCCCGTTGGGGCATCGGACGCCATCAGATCCGCCAGCGTCAAACCACCAACCGCCAGACCGCCGACTTGAAGAAACGATCGCCGGCTTCGTCCGTCACAATAACGATGAGATGGTCCGTTGAGACGCAGCATAAGAGTGCTCTGACAAGATCGGCCATGAACAACACAAGGAGATGCTGCTCACACCGGGGATGAGGAAGGAGGAACTGGCGGGAACCGTCGCGATCTGTAGCACCCGATCGACGATCAGTCAGCAACTCAGAGAACTAAATTGCCTCTTCTATGGTAATCGTCCGTCGCCCGAATTGTCAGCACCGAATGACCGCCAGAAGCCCGAAACTCCGCATTTCTCCCCCTCCGTCTACTCTTCTGGCCTGCGGCCGCCCCGCAGCCGCTTTGGGATTAGCAGCCTGCTGTGGAAATCGGGTGAGTTTTCAGGGCGGAGGTGAGTTGTCACAGCAGGCTGTGACTTGTAAAGCTGCAGCGGGGCTGCAGCAGTCCAAGGGTGGTCCAAAGGCCGTCCAAGGCGTAGGTTGGGGGTTTGCTCGGAGAATCTTCATGGGGACTCTTTGGTTTCATTACGAATCTGCTGTGCGAGGATTTCGGCTGCTGGTGACGCTTGTGGCGGTTTGCGTTGGGGCGATCAGCGGGCGAGTGGTGCTTGCTGGGGAGCAATCGGCGACACAGCCGTCGACTGGGGCTCGCCCGAATGTGGTGATCTTTCTGGCGGATGATGCGGGCTGGGGAGACTACAGTTTCTCGGGCAACACGATGGTGGCAACGCCCAGTATTGATTCGATCGCGAAGTCCGGGGTGAGTTTCGATCGCTTCTTTGTGTGTCCCGTCTGCGCGCCGACTCGGGCGGAGTTTCTGACGGGGCGGTATCATCCTCGAGGTGGAGTCAGTGGCGTCTCGACGGGATTCGAACGGCTTGATCTTCAGGAGCGGACTCTGGCGGATGCGTTCAAAGCGGCTGGCTATGCGACGGGCTGTTTTGGCAAATGGCACAACGGAAGTCAATGGCCCTATCATCCGATGGCTCGTGGCTTTGACACCTACTTCGGGCACACATCCGGTCACTGGGGCGAATATGTGGATGCTCCTCTGGAAGACGAAGGAGTGATGGTCCGCACGAACGGCTACATCGTCGATGTCTGCACGGATCGAGCCCTGCGGTTCATCGACGAACATCGTGACGCTCCCTTCCTCTGTTACGTGCCTTTCACGACGCCGCATTCGCCGTGGTCTGTTCCGGAAGAAGACTGGCAGCGTTTCAAAGACAAGAAGCTCACACAGTTTGCCACTGATCCTCAGAAGGAAAAGGCCGACGAGACTCGATGCGTTCTGGCCATGATGGAAAATCAGGATCGCAACGTTGGGCGAATCCTGAAGAAGCTGGAAGAGCACAGCCTGCGAGACAATACGATCGTCCTGTACTTCTCGGACAACGGTCCCAACACGGCTCGATGGACCGGCGGGATGAAAGGACAAAAAGGAACGACAGACGAAGGCGGGATCCGCAGCGTTTGTTATCTCAGCTGGCCCGCGGGCATTCCTGCAGGTCGAACGGTTACACAGATTGCAGGAGCCATCGACCTTCATCCGACTTTGACAACTCTGGCCGGAATTCAGCGTGTTGGTGACCGACAACTGGATGGGAAAGATCTGACTCCGTTGATCCGCGATCCAAACGCCGTGTGGCCGGATCGAACGTTATTCACAACCTGGGCCGGAAAGATCACGGCTCGCACGGAACGTTTTCGGCTTGACGATCAGGGACGTTTGTTCGACATGCAAAGTGACCCGGGCCAGACCGTCGCGGTCAATGACAAGCATGCGGACGTGGCGGACTCGCTGAAGCAGCAAGTCATCACCTGGCGATCGGAAGTACTAGGGGAATCCGCGGGCAAGCCAAAGCCGCGCAGGAACCAGAATGCATCGATGGATCCTCGCCCGTTTCCTGTTGGCTATCGTGAGTTCCCGATCACGATTCTACCGGCCAGAGATGGAGTACCCACCGGCCAGGTACGTCGCAGCAGCCCTGCTCCCAACTGTTCTTACTTTGTGAACTGGACGTCGATCGACGATCGAATGACCTGGAACGTTTCCGTTGCGACTACGGGCACGTACGAAGTATCGTTGGATTACACCTGCCCGATCGCTGACGCTGGGGCTGAGCTTGAACTGGCATTTGCTGGCTCAGGTTTGAAAGCGATCGTCAAAGACGGCTGGGACCCGCCGCTGTATGACAACCAGGACACGCTGCCGCGTCCTCATGGCGAATCATCGATGAAGGAGTTTCGCACGATGTCGCTGGGGCGAATGAAACTGGAGCAGGGAACGGGGGAGCTCACTCTCCGCGCAATCCGTATTCCCGGAAAAACCGTCATGGATGTCAGGCGACTGACGCTCACGCTGCGGCCTGACTCGGGTGACTGACGGGCTCAGGCAGGTTGGAGTCTGACTCGTCGCCCGGTTCTGTTTGTCTGGCCGACAGTCCAGGCCGCGAGGCTGAGGAAACGCGTAATTTTCGTTCGGCAAGCATTGGACCTGAGGGTATGTTGTCCGGTCCGAATCCTCTGTTAGAGTTCGTCTCTCACGGCGGCATTCCACCCGGTCCGAATTTTGGCCCGAGCGGAGTTGCTGTGATCAATGACAACATCCATATTTCTGAACAACGACTACGACCGTTCGCGAGGGCGACATGCCGATCAAGGTTCGCTGTGAAGGCTGCCAGACAGTTCTGAATGTGCCCGATCAGGCCGCCGGAAAAGTGCTGAAGTGCAAGCAATGCGGAGGGCGAGTCAAAGTGCCTGGCGGTGCTCCTGCTGCGGGCGGTGCAGCCCCGGCAAAGCCTCGGCGACCGAAACCTGCGGCGGCTTCGTCCGATCCGGACGATATCTTCGGCGGGCTTGATCTTCGTAACATGGAAGACACGAAGAAGAAGATCTGTCCTGGCTGTGCAGCCCCTGTTCGAGATGAAGACATCGAATGTCCGAAGTGCGGGGTCAACATCTCCACGGGCGTCCTGAGTGACCGCCAGCGCATTCGTATCGAACGCAAGGGGCCACCGCCGGAAGAGTTTTACCGCGACGTGTGGGGCAACGCCTGGAAGTTCCTGAAGAAGCATTGGTCTTATGCTGTCCGAACAGCGGTTGTCTGGTCCGTATGTTTGTCCATGGCGATGACCTGTGCGTATTCGCTTCGTTACTACGTGACGACTCGCCAGGCCGCTCTGGAAGAAATGGTGCGTGGCGCATCCCAGAATGTCCGGGTCAGCGGGAACAAGATGTTCATCGATGTCGGGAAGGAGAAAGGAGCCAACGTTCTTTTTGACGGAACCTACCATCAGAAGAACTACGAAACGTGGGCACCGCACGTATTGCCCTGGACCGAACCTCCGGCGATGTTCTGGATCGGGATGACCCTGGTGTTTCAGCTTGGTTTTGGTGGGTGGTGCTGGACAATGGCCACCACGATTGCCAACACGACAATGGCTGGTGAAAAACGCATCAAGCGATTCCAGTTTGACTTCTTCGCCAATCTGACCATGGGGATTCGATTTTATGCGTGGCCCGCGGTACTGACGACGCCCCTGATGGTGATTCCGGCCGCGTTGTATTTCGTGAATCCGGCGGTTGCGGGCGGAGTTGCCGGCGTCATCTTTCTGATCGTTCCGCTGCTGGTACTTCCAGCGGCAGTGGTTCACATGGCTCAGCATTATTCTTATCGAGCATGGTTGTTGTTCTGGATGCTGCGTGACTTTGGAAAGACCGCTGGCGCCTCGCTGTATGTGTTTGGCATGATGATCTTTCTGGTGCTGCTGATTCCTGCCGGGATTGCTGGCGGAATTGCAGCGACTGGCAATCAGACGGCGAACTGGCTGCTGACGCAGGAATCGTCCGTGCTGAAATGGCTGGCTGAAAACGTGAATGATTTTGGTGAAGGAAACCTGCGTTTTCTGTTCTACCAGATGCCAATCGTGTTTGGCTCATCGTTCTGCTTCTACTTCATTGTGTGTTCGCTGGTGGCTTTTCCTGCCATCTTCATGATGCGAGTGATTGGCCTTTACGGGGTCTACTTCCGTGCCGACCTTGCACTGGTCAATGAGTTTGCTGAATTCGAAGTGGCAGGATTTGGTCCGAGGTACCTTGCCTACCTGATCGACAACATCATCATGGGACTTTTGGCCGGCGTTGGTCAGTTTATTGGTGCCTGCGTGAATTTCCTGTTTACCAGTATCTACGGCTGGGAGCAGGGGCCGATGATCGCTCAGGGTGTTGCGGCCCTTGCCACGCTGATTCTTTGGGCCATGTACTTCTCCTATGGAGAATCCGGATCGGCACGTGCGACGCTGGGCAAGTGGAGCATCGGCATGATTGTTCTGCGTGAAGACAACAGGCCACAGACTCGCCAGGAAGCGTTTTCTCGCGCTGCTTCGGCATTGGCGACGACGCTGACTTTGTACCTTGGGTTTCTGATGTGCCTGTTTCGTCCGGATAAGAAAGCCATGCACGACTTGATGAGCAAGTCGAAAGTGGTCTGGAGAACCGAGCAGACCTGATGCCGGCACTCAGCATTGAGGTGTCAAGGGGCGCTTTGGCTCCAGGTGGTGATTGTTCGGGCGAGCAAGTTGGTTCGGCAAACATTCTGCTGTTCGTGATGTTTCATTTGGGAAGAAGTCATGGCGGATTCTGTCAACGGGGAAAGTCTCCTGAATGCTCTTTCGTGGCGTTATGCGACGAAGCAGTTTGATCCGACTCGAAAGATCCAGCAGAGCGACTGGAACGTCCTGGAACAGTCACTGATTCTGGCTCCCAGCAGTTATGGGCTTCAGCCGTGGAAGGCCATCGTTGTTCAAAGTGATGCGGTGAAGCAACAGCTTCCGGCCGCTGCCTGGGGACAACCACAGCCCGCCGACTGTTCTCACTTTGTCATTCTGGCGGCCCGCCGACATGTGGATCGTGACTATGTGATTTCGGTCATCCAGCGCATGGCGGACGTCCGAGGCGTTCCGGCGGAGAAACTGGATGGGTTGCGAGACGCGATTCTGAGCAAAACTACGGGAATGACAGATCACCTGCCATGGACGGCCCGTCAGTGCTACATCGCACTTGGGTTTTTGCTTCAATCGGCCGCCCTGTTGAAGATTGATGCGTGCCCGATGGAAGGAATCATTCCGCCCAAAGTGGATGAGCTTCTGGGGCTGACAGGCACTGACTACACAGCCGTTGTGGCCTGTGCTCTGGGGTATCGGAGTTCAGCCGACAAGTATGCGGCCGCTCCAAAAGTCCGGCTCGAAACGACGGCCGCAATTCAGCATCTGTGAGAACATTGAAGGGCATTTGGCACACGGACCCGGTCGACACCTCCTTTTTCGGGAGGTTTGATCAGCAAGCGGAAATGCCCCTTCAGTTGGTTCTTGGCACAGGAACGGGTTGCCAGTCCGCAAAATTCTGCGAGAATCCTTGCGACTGATCATCTTCGCACAGGAAGCCTGTTCGCCTGTGCAAACCCGGGCCCTGCCCGACTCGAAGGACTTTTCGTTGTTCCGATGGACGTGGTGCAACTGAAGTACTGACGAGCATTGAATCACGCGAGTTTGAATAAGAGAGCCTTCCTACCATGATGCTCATGATCCTGCGGGTCGCGTACCTGCTGATCTGTGCTGGCGCTATCCTTGCGTATTTGACTACAGAAACTGTCGCCGGCCAGCCATCAACACTGCCACAGATAATTGAGAACAACAAAGTCACCGCGTTCTTCGCTTTGCTGTTCATCTCTCAGGCCGTCTCCATCACTGACCTCTTGATCCGGAAAAAACGAATTGACATCGTTTCGGCGGTGTATTTCGGAATTCTGATCGGAGTTCTGTTGGCGTACCTGATGATTCAGGCACTGACGCCGATCGTGCCTGTCAACACTCCTTACCATACGCTGGTCGTCTTGCTGACCCTGCTCATTCTGCCGTATCTCTGCGTGTCCCTTTTGCTCCAGACCAAAGACGACTTCCGTTTTGTGATTCCCTATGTGGAATTTCAGCGCGATCTGAAGAGTGGCCGTCCGCTTGTCGTCGACAGCAGTTCGCTCATTGATGGGCGAATCGCGGATGTGGTTGAGACGCAGATTATTGAATCTCAGCTGATCGTCCCCGACTTCGTTCTGGCGGAAGTTCAGGAGATTGCGGATTCCAGCGACAAGAACCGACGGACTCGTGGTCGACGAGGACTTGAAGTGCTGGCAAAGCTGCAGCAGAGCACTCATGTTGAAGTGAAGGTGATGGAGACATCACGGACTGACTTCAAGATGATGACCGTTGATCAGAAAGTTGTGGCTCTCGCTAAGCAAGTGCGAGGCGGAGTGATCACGAACGACTTCAACCTGAACAAGGTTGCCAGCGTCCAGGGAATTGCCGTTATCAATCTCAACGACGTCGCCAATGCTCTCAAGCCTCGATACATCCCGGGCGAACGTCTGACCATCAAGGTCATCAAGGAAGGCGAAGGGCCGGGACAGGGGGTTGGGTATCTCGACGACGGTACGATGGTCGTCTGCGAAAACTCCAGCAACCTCCTTGGCAAGGAAATCAGTGTCGTTGTGACCAGCGTTCTGCAAAGCAGCGCTGGGCGAATGATCTTTGGGAAGCTGGTCTTCAAAACGGGCGAATAGCGACCCCGGCGCCGCTGCGAGTGTTTGGGAACTTCGTTTCCTGACTGTTTCAGCGTCCCTTGTCAGGACCGCCGGACCGGAACAGCTGACGATTTTGCGAATTTTTCCGTCATGTTGCGAAACATGAGCCAGGCTTAGGGAAAACCGTTCTGGTTGACCCCGCTCTTGCTGCGCGAACGGGGCTGGGAGTTTCTCCCGGCCAACTTCCACAGCATCGTGGATTCCCCAAAGGCTCCGGAAGAAGCTCAGGTCGGCTATCGATGTCCACTCAGCCCGCTGACAAATCGCGCCCGATACTTTTTTCAGTGACCGTCTTTACATCGGCGTTCCTGCTGTTTCAGGTTCAGCCATTGCTCGGGAAGTTCATCCTTCCATGGTTTGGGGGATCACCAGCGGTCTGGACGATGTGCATGCTGGTGTTCCAGATCCTGCTGTTTGGCGGATACGCTTATGCTCACTGGTTGTCAGGGATCAAACGGATTCCAGCGCAGGCGCTGATTCACACGTCGCTGATCGCCTTTGCGGTTGTGATGTTGCCAATCACTCCGGACGCATCATGGAAGCCGGCCGGAGACGAAATGCCCGCGCTGCGAATCGCCATGCTGCTGCTGGCTACGGTCGGTGCACCGTATTTCCTGCTGTCCGCCACTGGACCGCTGCTGCAGCAATGGTTCAGTCGAGCCTGTCCGGGGCGATCACCATATCGACTGTACGCTCTTTCCAACACTGGTTCACTCCTCGCATTGCTGTCGTACCCGTTTGTTGTTGAACCCGCATTGTCGTCCACAGCGCAGTCGTGGTTCTGGTCGCTCGGATTCGTTGTGTTTGCTTTCGCCTGTGTGACATGTGGATGGTTTGCCGCACAGTCGCAGTCGGCAGCTTCCGTCCCGATCCGCGACGAAGCGGAAGTAGCTCCGGATCGAACCATGCGAGTTCGCTGGTTTGTCCTGGCCATGCTTCCCTCCGTCATGCTGCTTGCAACGACGAATGAAGTTTGCATGGACATTGCCGTTGTGCCCTTCCTGTGGATTATTCCTCTCACACTTTATCTGCTGAGCTTCATCCTGACGTTTGAATCGGAGAAGTTCTATCGGCGGAAGTTCGTTGTGGCTCTCACGGCATTTGCGCTGGCTTCTACTTCGGTCATGATGGCCATGGGAGGATCGCTGAATGTGCTTGTGCAGATTGTTGTCTTCTTCGGTAACCTGTTCGCTGTCTGCATGATGTGCCATGGCGAACTTGTCAGCCTGAAACCATCATCCCGCTACCTGACTTCGTTTTATCTGACAATGTCTGCCGGTGGCGCGGCAGGAGGACTGTTTGTTGGACTGGCGGCACCGGCGTTGTTCAACAGTTACTGTGAGCTGCCATGGGGAATCTTCTGCTGCATTCTGGTGGCGGTTGGTGCCTGGCTGCGGTGCGATGCCAATTTTGCTCGATCTGTTCCTCCGTCCGTATCGTTGAAGGCCGGCATCACCTTTGGTGCCCTGTTGCTTGGTTTCTTCACGCTGTTTGATGCCACTTCGGACACGACTCAGGTTGCGACTCGTAACTTCTATGGTGTTCTGAGAATTGACGAAAGCAGCGACCCTGTCACAAACCGCCCGATGCGAGAAATGATCCACGGTCGAGTTGTGCATGGACGTCAGATGCTGGATGACTCAGGCAAGAATCAGGCGACGACGTATTACACGGTTCATTCCGGAATTGGCCGGCTTCTGCAACTGCCATCCCCGGAGCCTCGACGAATCGGTGTCGTTGGTCTGGGTGCGGGAACTCTGGCAGTCTATGGGCGTCCTGGTGACACGATGAAGTTTTACGAGATCAATCCGGATGTGATTCGACTCGCGTACCAGCATTTCACATTCCTGTCCGATTGCCCTGGTCAGGTCGAAGTGCTTCCTGGTGATGCTCGACTGGTTCTGGAGCGTGAGGAACCACAGAATCTTGATGTCCTGGTTCTGGATGCATTCTCTGGCGATGCGATTCCGGTGCATCTGCTGACAGCGGAAGCGATGGAGATTTACCGTCGACATCTGAAACCGGAGGGTGTTCTCGCCGTGCATATCTCAAACACCTATTTCAATCTGGAACCGGTTGTGCGGGCTCAGGCGGTGGAGATGGGGATGAGTTGCCGCCGGTGGGCGACGGAACCGGACACGGATCCTGGTATTGGTTGTGAGTCGGTCTGGATGCTGGCCACCAGAAATGAGGATGCGCTGAATGCGGCTCTTGGACCGGAGTCCGGAAGTCGCTCAAGGGACCTGGTGTTCTGGACCGACGATCGAAACAACCTGCTCAACGTGCTTCGCTGACACCGAGGACCACGGTCGTCATAGAAGCAACCAGCTCAGGACGATCAGCAGGCATAGGAATCCCGTCAACAGGATCCATGGTGGCTTTGTGGGAGTAAACTGTTCACGTGAAGGGAATTCACCACAAGCGGGGCAGCGAGGAGAATCTTCGTACATCGAAGCACCGCAGGACGGACAGTTGATTGTGTCGTCCTCAGAGTTCTGGTCATCTTCGGATTGGAAATCTTCGTTATAGTCACCGTACAAATCATCGTCCCATTCATCGTCCGACGATCTTCTCATAAGGATTCGACTCCTTGCCTTTCGGGGACAAACTGTCCGCCATGAGCCGCTCACGACGAAGGGGATGATCTCCGGGTGTCGGTGAAGTGGCAATCGAAGGAGACAAAGGAGTACATTTTCGCTCCGGGACGTTGCCGACGAGGCTTGATTTGTCCAAACTTCCTGCGGCAGGTTCAAACCGTATCCGCACTGGATTCACATTTCTCTGAAAGATCGCTTCGAGATGGCTCGGGTGACGTTGTCAATTCTGGAAGGCCTGGAACGAGGCCGAGTATTTCGCAACCTGCAGACACCGATCACGATCGGGCGCGAGGAAGTGAATGATGTGCAGCTCAATGATGAGCGAGTAAGCCGACTGCATGCGAAACTGCAGGAAGATCAGGGTTCAATCATCTTCACCGACTTGAACAGCACGAATGGCAGCAGAGTGAATGGGCATCCGGTCCAGCTTCGAGTGCTGCGAGCCGGCGATCATCTGCAGTTGGGACGATGCACCCTTCTGTTTGGGTCAGAAGAAGAAATTGCCGCTCGAGCAAAGCAGCTTGGTGTCACAGTTCAGGCACTGATGCCGTTGAGTGCGCCTCCGGGTCGCTCCATCCCCGCTGGCGGTGCTGATGATGCGGAATTCAGTGTCGCGGACAACATTAACTCGGATCACCTGCTGACGCCTCTGTTCCATGGTGAAAAACCACCATTGCCGGCCGCGCTGAATGCTGGTCAGCGGGCGCGGCTTTCCGATGTGCTGACGTACATTCACGAACAACTGCAGAACATCGTTTTGGATGCTCGTCAAAGCGATCAGGAAGGCAGTGACGCGATGGATGTCGCCTGGGAGAAGTTCCAGAACATCCTGCTGCTTGAGCGGGATCTCGCTCAATGGCTTCAGCAGGCCGCGAATCCAGATTCAGAAATCTAACTTCCGGCGAGCGGTTGGGCGTCAGCCACGTCAGCCCTTCGTGTTCACTCTGCAGCACGCGAACGCCACTTCAGAGCTCATACAACGAAACAGCCCGGTTCAGCTGAACCGGGCTGTGATTCACTCGCCATAACGGATCGGATCGGCTCTTACAGGACCTTTGTCACACCAGGCGTCGGAATCGGATACGTCAGGTCTGCGTTCGGCAGGATTGGTGGCGTATCGTTGAAGCTGTGGAAGTTTTCCACCGGGGAAATTGATCCGGACGCCAAAGCATCGGCCCAGGAAATCTCACGGCCTGAGTAGGTAGCCATGCGGCCGAGGACCGATGTCATGCTGCTGTAGGCTCCGTACTCGCCTTCATTAGGAATGTCACCCTTGCGGATCTTCGCAAACAGGTCGTGATGTTCCTGCTGCCATCCGTCATGCAGATTCAGACGCTTACCGGCATCATCCTTGCGAGGGAATTCCCAGACGAGCTTGCCCTTGGTATCAAAGATCTGGCCGTCGCCGATATTGCACCAGCCGTTGGCACCATGAGCATACTCGGACACGGAGTTCCAGCAGTTCGGCATATGTCGGCACTGGCTCAGCAGCACGGAAGAATCGCCATCCTTTTCATAGGTGAATTCCACGAAGTGATGGTCATAGATCTCGCCGTACTCTTTGCCCGTTCGAACCTGTCGACCGCCCTGCCCCTGAGCCTTCGTCGGGTAGCCACCCATCAGCCAGTTGATGACGTCAAGGTTGTGAATGTGCTGCTCTGTAATGTGGTCGCCGCAGAGCCAGTTGAAGTAGTACCAGTTGCGCATCTGGTATTCCATTTCGGTCTGGCCTTCCTTGCGAGGACGTACCCAGACGCCTTCGCCGTTCCAGTAAGCGCGAGTTGCGACGATGCGGCCAATGGCACCATCCTGAAGACGCTTGATCGTCTCGATGTAGATCGGTTCATGATGTCGCTGAAGGCCGACGGCGACCGCTAGATTCTTCTTCTTCGCTACTTCATTGGCGTCAATCACCTTGCGGACACCGACGGCGTCGACAGCGACCGGCTTTTCCATAAACACATGCTTGCCGGCATTGATCGCGGCTTCAAAATGCAAAGGTCGGAATCCTGGCGGAGTTGCCAGAATGACGAGGTCCACATCCTGCTCCAGAACCTTCTGGTAGGCATCGAAACCGACGAACTGGCGATCCTTCGGGACATCGACCTTCTCGCCATGCTGGCGGCTGAGAGTATTCACAGCGCTCTGCAGGTTATCTTCGAAAGCATCGGCCACTGCGACCAGCTTGGTCGGACCTTCGGTGTTCATCGCCTGCTCGGCTGCACCGCGACCTCGGCCACCGCAACCGATCAGGCCGATTCGAATGGTCTCATCCGCTGCAACGTGAGCAGCTCGAACCGGACTCAGTCCACTCAAAAGAGATGCACCAGCAGCCGCAGCCGCCGAAGATTGCAGGAAGTTTCGTCGCGACGAATTGGAAGTCGACATTCTTTTCACTCCAGTGTTGATCAGGTGGGGACTT
>CAZIGZ010000092.1:0-17338 GCA_964538835.1 uncultured Chitinophaga sp.
GAAGAGCTCTCGGTCATGGAATGACCGAGCTACGTAGTCGAGTCATTCCATGACTCGAACTGCTGGGTGCGGGCCGTATTGCCGATACCCGCGGCCATGTGACAACCAGCTTCGTCATCGCACAACACAAGATCGCGGAAGGGCGCGAGCCCTCCGGTTGCGTTCCATAGAAACTCTCACACACCAACAGTGAACAATCCTCGCCGCAGGCCGCTCGAAGAGCTCTCGGTCATGGAATGACCGGGCTACTGCTGCTACTGAAGCTGGCTGTTCTGGAACTGGCCGGCCTGAAACTGGTTCAGGTTCAGCTGAGGCTGCTGATCAAGACTTCTCATCGCGTCCTGGCGATTCTGCTGAAGCTGTCGAGCCTGGTTGTTGAAGAAGTCCGACATCTGAACGATGGCAGGGCCAAGCAGGAACAGGAACACCGATGGCATCAGGAACAGCGACACGGGAAACAGCAGTTTGAATGATGCGGCATTGGCACGAGCATCCGCGCGTTCCTTCAGAGACGCTCGCATGCTGTCGCTGTAATCTGTCAGTGCTCGTGAGATGCTTGTCCCTGTCGCCTCCGACTGAATCAGCAGAGAAGTAAACGAATTCACTTCCGGCGAATCCACTCGCTGGCTGAAGTTCTTCAGAGCCTGAGGAAGCGTGCCGAAATCGGCCTGCTGGCTGACGATTCGAAGTTCTTCTGCCAGAGCCGGATGAGCGCCATGAATTTCGCGGCTGATGCGTTTAAGCGACTGCGGAACCGTCAGCCCCTGGCTCACACCCATATTCATCATGTCCAGAACGTCCGGAAGTCCTCGTTCGATATCAATCTTTCGCTCGCTGGCTTTGAAGCCCACCATCAAAGGAGGAAGAGCCCACAGGAAGAGCGGTGCAAGGATCAGCATCCCCAGAAGCCACGGTTCCAGCTGCGGAGGAGCCATGATGAGCCAGAAACCAACAATCACCATCGAGCTGAAAGCCAGCACAAATCGCAGGGCGGTCAGATTCAGCCAGGCAGCTCGCGAAAAGTACCCGGCACCCAGCAGAGCCTTGCGCTGCACTTCGCGACGGGATGCTGTTTCCGGGAGAAGCTGAGCGATCGACGGAGTCAGACTGCCAAACAGGTAGTCATCGTCTTTGATCGGAAGTTCTTCAGGGGCCGGCATCGGAATCGAAGAAACATCGTCCGTCAACAGTCCTCGAAAATCACGAAACAGGCGACGATCATCCCATGTGGAAATACGATTCACGCCGTTCATCGGAATCGTGGACGACCCTTTCCAGCTTTCGTGACTGCCAGTCGAGCCAGAAGCAGCCATCGCGGCCACAGGCTGTCGAACAGTGGTTGCAGAGACAGGCTGCTGAATCACCGGTTGAGGAGCAGATGACGCGGACTCCTCAGACACAATCTTCAGCAGACCGTTCTGTGTCTTCGCCTGCATTTCCTGTTCAGCAGGAGTTGGCATCGCCATCGGGCGACCCTGTTGAAACATACTCGTCGGTCGCTGCTTCTTCCCGAAGAAGAAACGGCGTACAACTATTCCGGCAGCGACGACACCTGCAGCAGCCAGCAACCAGACAAAGTACATGAAACTCACTCCTGTCACAGGGAGGTCGCCGATCCTGCGATCACTCCGCTGTCTGTCGTCGAATCAGGCCGAGATACACCAGGGAAGAACGAAGACTTCAACCGTTCACAGAATCACGAACATCCGTCAGAACCGAGCACTGCGATTCAGGATTCGATACACCATAAGACATCCGACAATCTGCAGAATCACGGCTGTCCACAGGGAGAGACGACCCCAGAAGGAACTCATCAGGTTTGTCAGATAACTCGGATCGCGGAACAGATAAAAGCCCATGACCAGAATCGGGATGATGACCATCATGATGGCCCCCATTCGGCTGGCGATCGTCGCGGCTCGCTGCCGTGAAACAAAGTGCAGACGGTCTCGAACAGCCGTGGCCAGACGTTCCAGAACAGAGATCAGGTCTCCACCAGTATCCTGATGCACGGCCAGCGCAGAAGACAGCATGGTGAGCGTCGAAACCCCGGTGCGTGATGCGAGGTCATGCACCGCACTTCCGACGTCAATCCCCATTTCCATCCGACGAGCGCTGATCCGCAGTTCGTCTCCAAGCGGAGATGGCATGTCGGAAGCGACCATCATAAAGGCGTGCTCCAGATTTCGCCCGGATCGCGCGCAGCGAGCCATCTCTTCGGCCATCGACGGTAACTGATCCATGATGGCTTTCTGCCGGCGAGCCCTCACGGATATCGCAAAAATGATCGGGATGATCAGTCCGGCAGCCCCAAAGATCGCAGCCAGAATTTCCCGTTCGGTCAGTACATACATGGCCCCGCCGAAGGCAAGACCTGACAGAGCACACAGGCCCAGCCAGACCGCGGGAGGAGTTCGTATTCCGGACTGAAGCATGAGCTCATCAAACCAGCCGTTAACCGATTCACCGACGCCTTCTCCACCCGTGGAGAACGCCTGGTCTTCTCGCAGCAGCCCGGCAAACTCCGGACGTCGTTCCAGAGTTCGCAGTGTTGGATTCGGAGCAATCATGAGCGTGCCTGTTGAAAAGCGGTCAAATCAGCCTCAGCGTCCTGTCCGGTCTCGAGGGAATCGCCGACAAGGGCTATTCCATCTTCAGCTCGCGAGCTTCAAACAGCGGTCGATACTGATCGACGTTGGCTCCGGTCATCGCCAGCCGACGAAGCGCCACAGGCTGGTAACCGGTCGCGAAGAAGCTCCCCATCGGTCGGCCATCCTTGTCTTCGCCACTGATGCGATAGACGAAGATGTCGTCCATTCGGTATTCACCGTCTTTCAGTCCAGCCACTTCCGAGATCTTTGTGATGCGACGTTCGCCAGTGTGCAGACGTGTCACATGAATCACAATGTCGACGGCGTTGCAGACATACTGACGCGAAATACGAGCCGGCAGGTCAGCCCCTGACAGAGCAATCATCAGCTCCAGTCGGTCCAGCGTCTCCCGAGTATCATTCGCATGAACTGTGCTCATCGAACCATCGTGACCGGTATTCATGGCCTGAAGCATGTCGAGCACTTCTGCGCCTCGCGCTTCGCCGACGATGATGCGGTCTGGTCGCATTCGCAGTGCGTTTCGCAGAAGGTCTCGCTGCGTCACGGCCCCTTTGCCTTCCATGTTCGGAAGTCGAGTTTCCAGAGCGACGACATCCTTCTGCTGCAGCGAAAGTTCGGCGGTTTCTTCGATCGTGACAACTCGCTGCGAATCCGGAATGAAGCGACTCATGCAGTTCAGCAGCGTCGTTTTGCCGGCACCCGTACCTCCGCTGACGATAATGTTCATTCGCCCGCGAACCGCCAGAATCAGAAAGTCGGCCATCGCAGGAGCCAGCGAGCCGTAGCGAATCATGTCTTCCATCTGAAGTCGGCGATTACCGAATCGACGAATGGAAACAGTCGGACCGGCCAGCGCCAGAGGCGGAATAATGGCGTTGAATCGAGAACCGTCGGGCAGTCGAGCATCCACGATCGGGCTGGATTCATCAATGCGGCGTCCGGCTCGCCCGACAAGTCGATGAATGAACTGCATCAGATGGGCAGAATCCGCAAAACGCAGATTCGTGGTTTCCAGCAGACCGTGACGTTCAATCAGAATCCGGTCTGGTCCGTTGATCATGATGTCAGTCACGGTCGGATCCACCATCAGAGATTCGATGGGACCGAAACCATAGATTTCGTCCATGATCTCCGACACCATTGCTTCACGCTGCTGCAATGTCATCGGAACGGACTGACGAGTACACATGTATTCAGCCAGCGAACGAAGCTGAGCCCGAAGCTCTGACTCCGTCATCTGCTCGGCTTTGCTGAAATCAACCAGATCGACGATCTGACGATGCAGTGAGGTCTTCAGACGCTGAAAATTCTGAACACTCGAATCTGTCGAATCAGACGCTGTCGTCATGGAAGTTCCTTAGTCGCGATGCAACCACTCGCACTCGCTCACGAAACGCGCGCAAACAGTTCACAGACACAATGGTCCAGCATCTGTATCGTTCCGGGAGGAAAGGGAAATCCAGAATGCCCGCGAGCGGCGTTGCAGGCAGAATCATCCTCTCAACAAACTCAACCGGCAGAATCGGCGAGCAGGCAATGTGGCGGCCTGACTGTATGGTCAGAGACCACTGTAACACAGCGCGATCCCGCTGACGCCATGGCAATCCAGAACACTCACAGCGACTCGTGGTTCTCGCGCGGCAGGGAACTCAGCAAAGACCTCAACATCAACGAGCATCCGGGAATCGTCACCGGCTTTGCTGTGAGCAGTTTCGGCTAGGCGGCCTGCGAACGCGATTCAGCATCTGACATATCTGCTGGACGATGATCGTCTGCAATCATCAGCGTCTGGCGAGACAGGCAGTCACGCCCCTGAGGGCTGAGCTGATATTGAAGGCCAACACTGCGACCTGTGAACTCAAAGCGAATCAGCCCCTGAGCAATCAGGTAGCCGTGGATCGAGGTCAGGGAAGATGTTTCCACGCCCGGCACATCCAGGACTCGATCCAGCCAGCCCGCGTAGTCCTGCTGAGCGGCCTTCGCAGCGGCATCGCGAACAGCGTAACAACCCAGCACTGCCAGGCAGTCTTTCTCAAAGGTTGAAGTTGTTGCTTCGGCTGCGTTCATGCGAACAGTATCGACAGGATTTTCCAGAGCTTTCACCAGACCAGGTTTCGTCCTCAGGACCGACACTGTCCGCACGACCGGAACAATTCCTAAAACGGCATTTCCAGGCGGTGTCATCGAGCAACTCAGCGCGTTCCTGTACCACATTTTGGGACGCGGATACGAATTGCCGCCCCGCCCTGGCTGTGTTTCTGCTTCAGTTCAGGCGAACCTCAAAAACGGCGAAGACTGTTCCGTCAGGTTCGCGAAAACACCACGCTTCTGAAGACGCGCGCTGGAAAAGGTTCAAGAATCTTCCGCACCATGTCTCCATGGCAGCGGCACGTTCTGCCGCTCACCCAGTGTCGAGCAACTGACCTCAGTTGCGCCCATAACCCGGCACCTGCAGCACCCAAGGCGCAAAACCATGCCGGTGAGCAATCAAGACTATCGCTCGACATTCACCATCAACTCAATAACGAGAGGTCCGGCGAACAGGAACTGATTGTGGCGCGGGCGTCGACTGTGCTGGAGCCGCAGAAGACTGGCCGTAGCGGCCTTTCTGAGCAGGCTGACTGACAAGCCGCACTGGCACACCGGTCGCTGTGTTGCTGACAGGGACGGAGTTCATCGTCGGTGCCGCATTCATCGAATGCCCTGCTCGCCCATAGCGTGATGAGGCAGAACCCGGCATCACCACGTTGTTTCGAGCGGCGACCGGTCGACCATCCGCGCCAAGGATCTGCTGGCCCGGACGATAAAATGTCTGACCAGGTACTGGCGGAAGAGCATTCGGCGGCGCTGGCAGCGGCGGCAGTTCACTCTGTGGGATCGCTTGTGGTGCTGGAAGTGGCTGCGGAATCGTTCCCGGAATCTGTGGAATCGGAGAGGTCGCTGGCGGAAGAATGGCTTCCGGCGGAACAATGCCGTCCGGTACCTGGGGCACAGGAGTCACCGGGCTCAGTGTCGGAGGAACGATGCTCGGCATTCCCGGAGCTGCAGCACCTCGCATTCCGCCCGATGGAGCCGCATAACGGCCTGTCACGGACTGCGGCAGAATTGAAATCGGTGCACTCCCCTGTGTCTGGCCTGGCACGTAAACGCCGGAATGAGGCGTATACAGTGTTGCTCCATCGCCCTGAGTCCAGACTTCTCCGGTCATGCTCGGATCAAGAGTACTCTGCAGGTAGGAGCCTTCGCAGAATCCGGTTGTGCACGGAGGAACGGGCGGCATCCGCTTCCAGCAGGTCTGATGAAACCCCCAGTTGGGCTGACAGGCTGCCGGAACTGTCGGGCGATCATCTTTCTCGCAGATGTCGCCGGCGGTGACTGGCACGGTCAGCCCCAGCAACACTGTTCCGGTGGCTGCAGTACGAAGAAGCCGACGAAGTTTCTGAGCATCCATGTCTCTGACTTTCTGACAATCGTTGTCGAACATCCCTGACTGAATTCTCTCTGAGCAAGGTTGCGGCGTTGTTTGGTCTCACAACGGAATCAGCGGATTTCTGACCTGATGTGGTCATGAAAACCTACTGACCTCGCATCACCCCGGTATTCCCGATGGTTCCATAGGTTGACATGTGGCCTGTGACACCGGTGATCCCGCCAGCTCCCATCGGCATCATCGGATTCATTCCGCCCATGCCCATTCCACCGACACCACCACCAATTCCGCCACCGCCAAAGCCTCCAGCTCCGCCACCCATCCCGCCACCCATCCCGCCACCGATCCCGCCGGCCCCCATGCCGCCGGCACCGAATCCGCCTGCCTGGCCAAATCCGCCACCCATTTGACCACCGCCGAAGCCCCCCATGCCGCCGCCCATGCCACCCATGCCGCCCGCCATTCCGTTATAGCCACCACCAAAACGGCCCTGGCCAAACGAATTGAACACGACAGGATGGCCCGTTGCGCCAAGCTGAGAATATCCGTACGCGGGCATCATCATCATCTGGCCCTGATGCCCCTGCATCTGAAGAGCCTGCACGTTCATGCCCAGCTGCTGGTTCTGCTGTGCGAAGTCGATCTGAGGTCGGACGAGACCAAAGTAGTTCAGTCCGACTCCACCACCTTCGCGAAACATGTTGATGTATGGACTGAACGTCGGCGTGTCGATCGGCCGGTTGATGCGATCCGCACCGACCTGAGCAACCGCAGTCCCTCCGGTCGTGAGCATCGTCAGCAGCAGCATGCCACGCAGTGAATAACTCATGGGCTTCTTCATCAGACCATCTCACTTTGACTCAGCAGAATTGCATCAGAACCCGTTGACGTCTTCACCCTTAAGAGCACGCGTTGTTCCGTTGCCCAGAATGGTGAAGCCAAGGATTCGCTCCAGAGGAGCCGTGACCTTCGCCAGTTTCGTATCCAGTGTGATCCATGGTGAAGCCTTGACGTAAAGTCGGTCACCAGGAAGCAGCTGGTAGTTTGTTTCCGTCTGTGCGCCCTGAGCAATGGCGTTCCAGTCAACCTGAAGAATCTGATCCGGTCCGCCTGTCTGCGGTGACGGTCGCGCAATCCAGATATGAGCTTTTGATGCGACGGTAGGAAGCCCGTTGATACCAGCCACTGCGTCCAGCACGGTTTCATTGCCGGTCGTCGGAATGCGATAAACCCCTTCGCCGGCTCCACCACCGTCAGTGATGACGTAATAGACTTTGCTGTTGTAGGCCAGGACGTCGACGTTCACTTCAGGACGATGAATGTGCTGTGACAAATGCTGCTCAATGGCACTGCGAGCCTGCTGCAGAGTCAGTCCGGTGACATAGACAGATCCGTAAATCCCGAGGCTGACTGTTCCATCAGGTCGCACAAGGTGAGGCCCTGTGACAAGCTGTTTATTCTGAGGCATCGGCAGTGTGACGAGTACCTGAGGGTTCGTCAGAATCTGCTGCATGTGTTCTTCAACGCGGCGCTGGATTTCGGCAATCGGCTGCTCCGCCACCAGAACCTTGCCATACTCCGGCCCCAGATTGATATAGCCGTCTGTACCAATCACGTAGACGCCATTGATCTGCTTGAATTGAGCAGACACAGCTTCTTCGACCTGCGCCAGAGGAATCGTTCGATTCACCTGGATCAGCAGCGGCTCACCGGCGTGAACCGGAGCATGCGCTGGACGAATGTTGTGGACGACTTCGATCAAAAGTACGTCCGGAGGTTCAACCATGTATTCCGGCAGCGACACCTTGTTCAGTTCTCGCGGAGCATCACAGTTGCTGAGACTGCACTGAGTTGCCTTTGTGCCACCGAGTGAACAGACCGCACCGCACTCGCCGTTTTCGTAAACGGGATTTGCCGCTTCGCAGGTCAGGCACTCGCCACCGGACGAAGAACAGGCCGATGACGTTGTGGCACAGCCGGTAAGACCCTGACACAATAGTCCAACAGCAGACAGCGCGGTCAATGAACGCTGCCACCTGCCCCGGACGAGGCTCGATGGTCGCATAAGATCCTCCGTGATTCTCTGCCATGACGGCCAGCAGAGACTCATCGTCCTTGATCAGCAAGTTCCCGGATGTGCTCAGGAACAGGATCCCGCTTCAACGGGATAGTTCTCCGGATCTTTTCATCGGAACCGTCGGTGAAGTCCCACCCGACTTTCTGCATCTCCTAAGGTGGACTGATCCGACTCGATGTCAGTTGTACCGACAGAAACGATTACGCATGAATCCTGTGAAATTCATGGATTTTCCAATCTGCGCCTTCCTTCTCACGCTGCTTCCCGACAGAAGAACGTGCGGCGTCGGACACTGAAGCAAACTTGATCAAAAATCCTCGAAAAACGAGCTGCTTCTGCGATGCGCAGCCGTAAAAACGCTGGCTCCGGCAGGAAGTGCCGAACCACATTTCGGGCCGCCCTGATTGGCCTCTGAATGGCCCGAAATCGCATTGCTGTGATCGGCGAATTCAATGTATCGTTCGGATCCTCTCAAGTTTCTGATTTGCCATGGTCAATTCGGTGACCTCTCAATCACCCGATCATGACAGAACCACATCACAGTCCTCCCTTCGTTTCCTCTCTCTCAACACTCCCCTCTCTTCTCAATTCTGTCGAGGGCCATGGTCATGCAATTCACCAGGCTGCAGCAGCTTGCTTCCGGACTTCTCCTTGCCGCATCGGTCTCAGCGATGTCCGGCTGCACTTCCATGGGAAGCAGCATGGCAAACTCCTCCGGAATGGGTTACTACGAAAGCGGAAACTACGCGGCCGCGGCCAGCGAGTTTCAAACAGCTTTGATGAGCGATCCGCAGAATCCGGACTACATGGCAAACTACGCCAAAGCCCGTATGAAAATGGGTGATGCTCAGGGTGCGGAACAGATGTTTCGCCAGGCTCTGACAGCGTCACCTTCTCACCAGCCTTCGTATCACGGGCTGGCCGAACTGATGCTGGCTCAGGGCCGAACGGATGAAGCTCAGGCCATGATGACGACCTGGGTCAATTCTCAGCCTTACGTCGCTGAATCTCATGTGGAAATGGCATGGCTCCAGCGCGAGATGGGTAACACACCCGCGGCAGCTCAGTCTCTGCAGCGAGCACTTCAGGTGAATCCATCCAACTCCGTCGCTCTGGCTCACCTGGGTCAGTACTACGAAGAAATGGGCCAGCCTGCTCAGGCCGTGGCCATGTATCAGCAGTCTCTGCGAGCCGACTGGAATCAGCCGGAAGTTCATTCTCGCCTCGCGTCCGCATCACAGTCTGCCGGCCCATCCAGCGCGATGTCTGCAACAGCGATGGCTCGCGGAGTCCATCCTTATAACATGGCTCGTCAGCCAAACGTCTTTGGTCCGCCGTCCGCCGGGACTCAGATGGCGCAGATGCAGGTCGCTCAGCAGCAGATGGCGATGAACGGCAACACGATGATGATGCCGCCGATGATGGCCGGCACTCCGCCTCAGATGGCAATGTCTCCAGCGAACAGCAGGAACATGACGGCCTTCTATCCGAATAACGGATGGCGACCATCCAACACGTCAGCCCCGATGATGATGACTCCTGGACAGACTGCCGGCATGACTGTCAGCCAGCCAACCATGCTGCCTGCCGAATTCCTGAACACGCCGGGGACAGTCACGTTTGGCCCCGAAACGCCGCTTGAGATTCCTGCGTCATCACCGGCTGCCAACACAGCGACGGCCCCGGTGCCTGACCCGGCCTTCTCGGCCACCAAACCAACTCCTGCCACCACGGTTTCTCTCAGTGCCACCGTCGACGCCAAAACCGCCGCCGGCGCTGAACCACCGATTGTCGACGCGTTCTAAGCACAACGCTCATTAATTCGTCAGGCCACAAAGAGCGACTGTCCCCAGTCGCTCTTTTTGCATTGTAGAACGGCTGTCCTCAGGCGTTCCCCACCCGCTGACACGGCAGTAGCGATTGAGGACAATCGCTCGACATTGAAGAATCCGGGTTAAACGCACCCTCAACCCGCGGAATGCACTCCAGCCCTTCTGAACACCGAACACCGAAAACCGAAAACCCAAATCCATGCCCATCTTCGATTACCGATTTCGAGTCTCAGCGCCGGTGAAAGCGGTTTCGGAGTTTCATTTTCAGACCGGCATTCTGAAGGCACTCACACCGCCGCTGATGATCATGCAGGTGCATCGCTTCGATCCTCTGGCGGATGGTTCGATCGGCGAATTCACGATGTGGATGGGACCGATTCCCGTGCGCTGGGTCGCTCTGCATTCCAACGTCAGCCAGACGGGCTTCACGGATACTCAGACGTCAGGACCGATGAAATTCTGGCAGCATACTCACCGCTTCAACGTGATCAGTCCGACCGAAACGGAAGTCCACGAGCACATTGAATATGAGCATCATTCGGGCCTGCGAGGACTCTGGTCCAGGATGCTCTTCCCCCGCCCTGCCCTCGTTGCACTCTTCACCTGGCGCGCGTTTGTGACTCGCCGCGCAGTCCGGCGCATCATGCAATCGACTTAACGGCGAATCGGCCGCCGCGGAACCTCGGGTGGATCCGCACACGTTCGACGGCCTCGACGCTCCCCTGAAACCGAGTTCAGGAGAGGCGCAGGCTGGAAACTGCAGACGGTCGTTCAGCCGCCGGTGCGAATGAAGAGCTGGCCAAGCTGGGCCACAGGAGTCTGATAGACCTGCTGCAGGACCTGTGCGGCATTCGGGTTCTTGCGAAGTTCAGCCACCAGAGCCTCGAACCGTACAGGGCCGCCCTGAGTCATCAGGAAGCGAACCAGCAGGTATCCGACGTCACCCACTTCGTCCGGAGCGAACGTGCCGTCCGCGAAGAACTTGGCTGGGTCATCGACTGTGGCGACGGCTTTGGTCGCTCGCGAAGGCAGTGCTTTCAGATACTCCGAATCATCCGGAATGCCCGCTTCCAGCATGCCGAATCCCTGCTTGAGCCAGTCCGGCAATGCCGCTCCGTCGCGGCCCAGATAGGTCTGGCTGATCAGAGAATTCATTAGCTGTTCGGCAGACAATGCGGTATCTGATGCGGTGTCACCCACATCATGCATGGCAATGTAGGCCGTTTCAAAATTCGCGTTGATGACAGAGTGGCCTGAAATCGCCTTCGGCGTTCGTCGCTCCATCAGCACCGTATTGAACTCTTCGTAATCAAAGCGATCCTTGGTGGCGAAGATCACAAGCCGGCCACGGAAGGCTTTCTGTCCGCCTGGCAGTGGGTACTTTTTTGACAGCTCAGAAAGGTGAGTTTCGGCCTTTGAGCCCAGTTCTTTCAGCCGGTCTTCGGTGACCGTGCCGTAAAGATAGAAGTTGTCCGTTGTCGCGGAGACACCTTCGGTTCGAGGAGAAACTCGCTTCCAGAGTGTGGCTGCCTGCTCCATGCGTCGCTTTTCAAATTCAGCGTCCGTCATGCTCGCCAGCCGTGCCGCTTCCAGTTCTTCGTCGGTCGGAACGAGACTTCGAATCGGAGCCTTCGGGTCAGTCCCGTCAAACTTCGCGCCTTCGCGAATCCATGTTTCCAAAGCGGTCGCCTGAGACAGTTTCAGCTGAGCCTGTCCGGCCGGCATCTTGAGTGGATCCTGTCGAAGCACGAGGTCCACGATGTAGCTTTCATCGGGATTGCCGGGCACGATTGTGTTGCCCGTCGGTCCGCCCTGTAGTAACTGCTCGAACGTCACAAGAGAAAAATTGCCTCGTGGATTGTTGCCTGAATGACAACCCGTGCAGATATTGACCATCCACGGAGCAATATCTTTTTTGAACGAGACTGTCTCAGTTCCATCGGCCATCACGACCTTGACGGGTGGTTTCTTTTCAATCAGCGAATCACCAATCTTGGCCGCCGGATCTTTTCCATCGAACGCTGCTCCCTGTTCGATCCAGCGGACCACCGTCAGAATCTCCTCGTCCTTCAGCTTTGCACCGCCGCGAGGCATGCGTTGAGTATCGTCCGGGGTTGCCATGCGAAGGGCAAGGAGGCTGCGATTCGGAACACGAGGAATCACGATCTGCCCGCTCATGCCACCCTGAGCAATTCCGGCAAACGTGTCGACTCGAAGATTGCACGACTGCTGTTCCGCACCATGACAGCGAATACAGTTGGCCGTCAGGATCGGCGCGACTTCGCGTTCGAAGCTGACCGGAATCTGGTACTTGGCGCGTTCGAGAGCCGTCTTGAAGGTGGTCCAGGAACGATCTTTTTCGTCGTCCGCGATGGCCAGTTCCTTGACGCGGTCTTCGGCCTTCTTGATCAGCTCTTTGGCTTTGTCAACTTCCTTCTTCTTAATTAAAGAAGTGACGTCCTTCAGCTCTTTAGTCAGTTCCGCCAGCTCCTTTTTGGTTTCAGGAGGAATAGCAGCCGACGCGGCGGCGGAAAGTACGACCAGAGACAACAAAAAGCAGAAGGATCGAATCAGCATGTCACGACTCCGAAGTCTGTCTCGCCGGCGTTCCTCGTCAGATGAGAATCCTGCGGGCGATTTCGAGTATACCGTTGTCAAGCGTCAGAACCAAACTTCTGTCCCGACTGTCGGGGAGTCCGGACAATTCTGTGTTTCACTTTGACGACTGCTCCGAGCGTGCTTAGACTGGCGGCTCCTTCCTACGCGCCCTCCCAGCCATATGTTCTTCGGAAAACCTCCCTCCATGGCTGATTCCTGCCTGAAAACTCTCGTTAAACCGTGCATCTTTCCGCTTGCGGCCTTTGCCTCCTGCGCGGTCGTTCTGTCGTCCTGCGCTGTTGCTCAGGATCCGGCAATTGATCGTGTTGAGACAAGTCAGTTGCGACCGGGACAGCGTGCAACCGTCACTGTTTACGGAAAGCAACTCACCGGGGCCCTCAGTTTCTGGACGCCGGCCGGTGTGCTGAGGCCCAAAGAGGGAACCGATCTGACGAAAGATCAGCCGGTGACTCTGGAAGGTGACATCCGGGCCGATGCGGTGCCGGGGGTCTATCCAGGCCGCTTCGTGACCAATCATGGATGCTCGGAAGCTGCCTGGGTTGTCATCGATGATCTCGCGACAACGGCACTCACCGCGGATGCCGACAACCGCATGACCGGACAGCTGGTCTCGCTGCCATGCTGCCTGTTCGGACAGATCAATCCGGTCGCTCCGAAGACACTTCGCTTTGCCATGACGACCGGCCAGGTGCTTAGCGCGGAAGTCTTCGCGCGGCGCATTGGTTCGGATCTGGATCCGGTGCTTCGACTGATTGGCCCCGATGGGAAGGAATTGCAGTATCGCGACGACATGCCCGGTGGCGAAGGGGATACTCAACTGCAGTGGACCGCTGCGGTCGATGGAGAATACCGTCTGGAACTTCGCGACGTGCGCTATTCGGGCGGAGGTCGGCACTTCTTCCATCTTCGACTCGGCAAACTGCCACTTGTCACGACAGCAAGTCCTCGCATTGCAAAAGCCGGCCAGAATGTTTCTCTGATCGGAACAACGGGCGACCTGCTGGGTGAAGCTCCCATGCCAGGTTCCGCGGATACCTCGGGTGCACTGGTGCCGGTGTCGTTTCGAACGGCGGATGCAGAAGCCAGCGGGCTCGCATCCGTCGTCGTGACCAACGATCCGGTTCAGTCGGAGACGGAGCCGAATGATGCCAAGGAACAGGCAACCGTGATCGCGCCCGACACAGCTGTTCTTGCCGGCACATTTCAGAAAGCGGGTGATGTCGACTGGTTTCGAATCACAGCGACAGAAGCCACACCGCTGCTGATCATCGCGAGAACTCGGGAGGTCGCAAGTCCCTGCGATCTTGTCCTGGAACTCTTCAACGCCGACGGTGGCAAGATTGCAGAGTCCGACGACGCTGGTCCTCGCGATGCGGAAGTCAGCGCGCAGCTTCCGGGAGCCGGGGAGTTCTATCTGAAGGTCAGCGAGATCGCAGGCCGAGGTGGCTCGGCATGGAACTGGGCCCTGGATGTGTTTCGAGCACGCAAGTCAGTTCGTGCTGTGGCACCGGCGGATCGATTGAATGTGCCTCGTGGCGGGAGTGTCGCTATGCCACTGACGCTGCGTCGTATCCAGTATGACGGTCCGTTGAAGGTCGAGGCGGTTTCTCTTCCTGCGGCTTTGAAGATGAATCCCTTTGTCGTTGGTGCAAAACAGAGCACTGTGCCGATCGTTCTGACGGCAGCCGATCCGGCGGCCACGACTTCGGATGCGGATTGGGGTCCGATCACGCTGAAGATTTCAACGCCGGATGGCAGTCTTCCGCCCGCGGAGCTGCAGCTGGCTCCACCTCCGCCAAAGAAGCAGGATAACGAGATCTTTCGAAGTGCCCGAGTTCGCTCGGATGTGTTCGCGGCAGTTGCTCCTGCGGCTCAGTTTTCGTTCACGGTCGAACCCGCGGCGGTCACTCTGGTTCAGGGCGGCATGGCGACCGTCACAATCAAAGCGACTCGAGCAGCCGACTGGACGATGCCCATTGAAATTGCCTACTCGACTCCGGCCGACCAGGTCTCGCCGGGGCTGACAGTGGCCGGTGGCTCAATGCCAGCGGGCGAATTTGTGGTCAACATCAGCGCCGCGGCCGATGCTGCCGTCGGCCCCTGCACAATCTTTCTTCAGGGCAAGGCCAAGAAAGATAACACGGAAGCGGTTCACCCGGTTCCGCCGATCCAGATTGAAGTCACAGCAAAGTAATCCGCTTTGAAAGAGCTTTGGACAGGCTTCCTCAGCCGTTCGCTCCAAAACTCCGATTTGCACAAGAAGGTGCTTTATGAAACTGATTCGATGGGCAATGTTCGCCTTCGCGCTCATGACATCCGTCGTGCGTGCCGAACTGCCAACTCAGTCGTTGAATGTTCAGCCTTCCGAAGTCACGCTGATCGGCCCTCGCGGGATTCAGCAGCTGATCGTGACCGCGAATGCTGAGGCCGCCACGATTCATGATGCAACAGCGCTTGCGGAGTACCGCAGCGATAACCCGGCCGTGGCGACTGTCGACAAGGGTGTGGTGAAAGCGGTCGGCAATGGTTCCACCGTGATTCATGTGACGCGCGGAGGAATGGAAGTGACTGCCAAGGTCACGGTCACTCAATGTGAAAATCCATCGCCGGTTGCGTTCCATACAGAAGTCCTGGCGGCTCTGACCAAGTCGGGCTGCAACATGGGTGCGTGTCACGGATCGCCGTCGGGCAAAGGTGGCTTCCGATTGTCCCTGCGCGGCTATGATCCGCCGCTCGACCTGGTGACCTTGCGAGGCGAGTACTTCAATCGCCGTTCGAATGTGCTGAATCCCGATGAGAGTCTTCTGCTTCGCAAGCCGCTGATGGAAGTCGCCCACGGCGGTGGCCGACGCCTGCATGCCAATGATCCCAGCCACGTCGTTCTGAAGCAGTGGATCGCCGAAGGAATGCGAACGGAGCCGCAGGGTGCTCCGGAACTGCTCAGCATCGAACTGTTTCCAAAGCCTCGCGTTCTTCGCGATGGAGCCGATCAGCAGCAGTTGACGGTGAACGGTCATTTCAGCGACGGCACAGTCCGAGACATCACCGCGCTGACGGCATTCGATACGTCCGATGAGAGCATTGCGGCAATTACTCCGTCCGGAGTTGTGACGCGTGAAGGACGAGGCGAAGCGACGATTCTGGCTCGATATCTGGACAAAATGTCCACGACCCAGATTTCCTTCCTGACCGATCGACCGGATTTCCAGTGGCCGAATCCTCCGGAAGAGACTCGAATCGATCAGCTCGTCTTCGGCAAGCTGAAGCAGCTTCAGATTCAGCCGTCGGAACTCTGCAGCGATTCAGACTTTCTGCGGCGAGCCACTCTGGATCTGACCGGGCGTCTTCCCACGCTGGAAGAAACTCAGATGTTTCACGCGGACACGAATCCTGCCCGGCGAGCTGCTCTGGTGGATCGCCTTCTTGCATCAGACGATCATGCTCGCTTCTGGTCGCTGAAGTGGTCCGATCTTCTGCGATGTAACAGCAAGAAGCTGACCAAGTCCGGCGTGCACAAATTCCGCCGATGGCTGTTTGATGTGGTGAAGAACGACATGCCTCTGGATCAGTTCGCCCGCGAACTTCTGACGGCTACCGGAAGTACTCAGCAGAATCCCGCAGCCGCTTACTGGAAGGCTGCTCGCGACGAAATTGATGCCACAGAAACGACCGCCCAGCTCTTTATGGGAGTTCGAATTCAGTGTGCCAAGTGCCACAACCATCCATTCGAAAAATGGACGCAGGATGATTACTACGGAACAGCCGCGGCCTTCAATCGAGTTGGTCGCAAGGAAACCGGTCTGCCGGACGACGAGATGATTTTCGTGAAAGCCGGCGGCGAAGTGACTCAGCCTCGCACCGGCAAGCAGATGAAGGTTCGACTGCTGCTGGAGGGTGATGTGGATGTTCCCAATGACCAGGACCGTCGAGTTGTCTTTGCAAACTGGCTGACAAACAACAGTAATCCATTCTTCGCGAAGTCTCTGGCGAACCGAATCTGGGGTCATGTTGTTGGCAAAGGCATCGTTGATCCGGTGGACGACTTCCGAGATTCCAATCCACCGTCAAACCCGGAGCTGCTGAACTATCTTGCTGACGAACTGCTGAAGAGCGGCTTCTCGTCTCGGCACCTGATTCGCACGATTATGAACAGTCGCGTGTATCAGCTCAGCTCGCAGCGCAACAAGTTCAATTCCGATGACGAGACGTACTTCAGCCACGCAACGACTCGCATGCTGACCGCCGAACAGCTTCTGGATGCGATCTGTGCCGTGACCGGTCAGCCCGAAGAATTCTCAGGCATGCCGGGCGGCACAAAGGCGATCGATCTTGTTGATCCGCCGGAAGGTCACAAGTTCCTTCAGGTCTTCGGACAGCCTCAGCGCGAACTGCCCTGTGAGTGTGAGCGATCAACGGACAGCAATTTGTCCCAGGCTCTGCAGCTGATCAACGGTCCAACCGTTCATAACAAGCTGCGATCCGAGACCGGCAATGTGCATCGATGGGTTGCGGAAGGCAAGTCCGATGCGGAGATCATTGACCTGCTGTACCAGGCAGCCTTGAGCCGCTCTGCACTTCCACAGGAACAGGCCACCGCACAGGCTCACATCAAGGCAAGCGAAGACCGAGTCCGTGCGGTTGAAGACGTTGCCTGGGCCGTCATCAACAGCAAGGAATTCCTCTTCCAGCACTGAGACTCAAGGTAGAGCGTCTGTCCTCAGTCGCTTCGAGCCTTTTTGTCAGGAACAGCTCAATTCATCAGGGCTTC
>CAZIGZ010000092.1:17438-24946 GCA_964538835.1 uncultured Chitinophaga sp.
GTCGGGCGAACGAAGATGAAGGAATCCATGAAAGCATCGTCGATCGGGCCCTGGAGGTTGTGGCGTTTTGCGATGTCTATCTTTCCGCTCGGCTGATCCACCCACTTCAATTCATACGCATCTGTTTTGAATGGGGGCCGAGTTTCCATATAACGATAACGCGATTGCTGAAGGCTCACCGTCCATGTGCCATCTGACAAGGGTCCTTCGAACTCCCGTTCTCGCTTCACCATCATTGTTTGACTGGAGTCGTCGATGATTGAGGTATTGATTATCATTCTGATCCTTTTCGGTAGCTTACTGGACTCGCCCAAGGATCTCATTAGCAAAGGGAATTCTCCGGGACCGAACGCGATAGAGAATCCCGAGACATTTGTCAGGTCTAGCTTCAGAATGGCCTCGTTCTCCTTCGCATCATAATTCCATTCTGCCGCAATGGTCGCAGGTTTCCAGTGTTCTTCCAGTCGGTCAATTTGAAGATAGGAACAGCGATGGTGCTTGAGAGTGTAAGTGACAAGGACAGCCGACTTCTCATGCGGAGTTCGGCCGAACTTCTGAAGATTCCGCATCGCATTCTCTACAAGATCCTTCGATCCCGCATCATACTTGTGCCCCATCCCTTTCCCGATGACATGCCTCAGTCTGACCCCATGCTCCGCCAACGCCTTCTCCATCACATCGGCCGCCTGCTTTTGTGAATCGTTTTCACCGCTGTACGCAATCGTCGGGCAGTGAGTCAGGTTGAGGGCCCACTTGTCGCAGTCGTAGAGATTCCAGAGTGTCTGCTCCCACGGCATCGGCTTCAGCTCTTCCTTCTGAAACACTTTCAGGAACTGAGGCGTCTCGGAGAATCCTGCTCCGGGATTGGCCGCAAACCAGCGATCGGCATAATGCGTCGCGAACTGCCAGCAGGCCGCGCCGCCCATGGAAAAACCTCGCACGCTGATGCGGTCTTCATCAACTCGGTAACGCTTCTGCACATCCTCCAGAGCTTCCAGGACGTCGACTTCGCCCGCGAACTTGAACGCGTTGCAATAGCGACCGTAGGGATGCAGCATGATCGTGTGATCCGGAGTAAACTCACCGGGGTTCTTCATGCGGTCCCACAGGAAATTCACTTCGCTCAGCTTTTCGCCTCGCCCGTGAAACCAGATGTCGCAGCGAGTCGGCACGCTGTGATCAATGGCATACGTCGGCGGAATCACCAGACCATACGGCTGCACGGTGTTGTCGATGCGGCTGATGTAGCCTCTTACGACAAGCCCCTTTTGAGTGATCCATTCCGGCTTGCCAGTCAGCAACTGATCCGCTCGCTTGATGCCTTCGACCAGCAGAGCATCGGCTTTGTCGAATTCTTTGACGTCAAAGAACTCCTGATAGTCCAGAGCACATCGGACGGCTCGCTCGAAGATCATGACGTCAGACAGCAGAGCAATCTTCACTGCGTCCTTCGTTTCTCGAACGGCCGCGATCTTATCCTGAATCACCTTCAGCTGAGTTCGCATCGAGTCCGCTCGATCCGCCGGAACATCAACACCCAGCTCCGGAATGCGTCGGACCTTGTCGGGGATGTTGTCCTGAATCCCGTCTGCGTGAAGAGCAGGGGCGAGCAACAGCATGATGATCAGCAAACGTACGCAGTTCAGCTGAGGCAGAGTCGGCAAAAGTCGAGCCACGACAGTACTCCCGATGAGGGCGGGCAGGGAAAGGCAAGACCGGCAGGATACTCGCCGCGTTTCGAATGATCTATCAACACAAATTCAGGACCGCAGCAGGATGTGGTCGACAATTTTTGCAGTTCCTCTCTGCCGGTGAGGAATTCGCGGCTTGCCGCAACCCGTGTGCATCCGGTTCGATAAAGCCAATTGCGATCCTTAGCCCGTGGGCTCACACGGTCCACGTGTGTTCGTTGTGGCCAAGCATTAGTTTTTGCGAAACCACTGGAGCCCGTAGTCGTTTCCGAACTCGCGGTACATTGCATGAATATGATCGCTGGGATTGCCGCCCATTTGCTGCGGTGAATACTCGAAGAAGATGACCGGCCCCTGAACTCGATAATACGCAGCGCTGCCGGGAGCGGTTGGACCGTGCCACAGGAAGCGAGTGTCGTCGAGTTTCTCCTCCGCTTCCGTTTGTCTTGCCTGAGCGTCTTCATCATTCAGCAGGCCAATGCGCAGAGAGATGAGTTTCTTCAACAGCGATTTTTGTGTGTCGGAAAGGTCGGCACCGCGAATGCCTTCCGGCTTTGGGACCACATCTTCTTTGCCGGGGCCGAGCAGCATGTTGGAAAAGCGATCGCTGAGCACGGCCTTGCTTTTCTGCGTGGCGTCGAGAGAACTCACAAGCTCACTGGCAACAGCGATTTCCTCGGCCATCTGCACGACAGGTTGTCCGTTTCTGGTGTATCGCATTGGCTGACCACCGGTAAGGCTGGGAGCCAGAGTAATGCGGTCACGGATGACGGTTGCGTTTATGGCCAGATGGTGACCGCCAAACTGCCACATCCAGGCTTCTGTCAGTGACGGAGTTCCCAGGATGGAAAAGTAGTATTCGTCCTTACCGAAGACCAGACGTCCTCGACCGTCGCCTTTCAGTAGTTCCTCCCCTTCCATATTGTCCACGACCTGCTGGTAACCGACATCGCTGAGCGTGTTCCTGAGAACGGCCATCACAGCATCGCGCTGTTCCGGTGTCAGGTCACCCATTCGCAGTCCTTTGCGTTCGAAAATCCCGGTTGGCAGATTGGACCAGCGCACACGCTGTTCTTCATCACTGAATCGGAACAACACGGCAGTTCGCTGAGCGTCGGTCAGGCTTTTCAGCAGGGCGTCTGCAGCGGCAACAACTTTTACAGACTGGTCGTTTGGTGAGATGTTCGTTGCCGCTGCCGACTCCTGAGCGAACAGTGAGTTCGTTGAAAGAGCCGGAGCAAGAAAAATGGCAAGGACTGGGATCGAAAGAGCGAGCCCCAATCGAATAGACTGAGTCTTCATGAGAGATCCTGGAGGTTTGAGATTTATCCCGGAGAAACGTGATGTCCCTCAATGCAAAGGAGTCTGCGGGCGTCCCGGCAGCGTGTCAGCTGATCATCGCCCTGTTATCTTAGGTCGTGAAACTGGAACTCGAAGTGAGTCACAGTGGAATCGCCTTCCTGCCAGGTAACCGCGGAGTATCCTCGGAAGCACTTCATCACTTCAAGCAGCGGGACGGCAACGGATCGCACGAGTGCTGTGGTGGGTTTGCTGTCAGGGGCGATGTTTTCGAATGTTCGCAGTCCATGCTCAAGCCATGGTTGAAGCATGGTGATGACTTTTTCTGACTGAAAGCAGACGACACCCAGAAGTGGACGATCGGTGTCCGCAGCCGGGCCGAACAAACCGGGTTCGGTGGTTGTCAAAAGTGCGCCTGAAGCATCCGGAGACATGGTCAGAACCGCGACATCGTTGCTGATGGTCAGGCTGGGGGTTGCAAGTTTCTGCAATCCTTCCTCCTGAGTGATCGTCCAGAAATAGCGATCAAACTCTTCGGAACTGCTGAACGTGGCTGCCGGCAGGTCATTGAGAGAAACGGATTGATCGAATGACGGATCGTACGCGTGCCACGCGTCCAGAAGTGCCATGATTGTCTTTGAGAAATTCTGCAGGCCCAATCCCAGTTTTTCGCGGTCCGAGACTCCCAGTGCGATCGCGGCGCTGGGCACCTTGAGTGATTCGCTCTTCCGTGGCTGAGCCTGTTCAGGAAGGACAGAAGGGTCCAGGTTGTCCTGTCCAATTACCAGCATCATCTGGCCGTCGGCAAGGCCCGGCAGAATCTGATTTTCAATCGCATCACCAAGTTGCGAAACAAGGGGAACGATCGATTTCAGCATGAATTCGCTGTCCGATCGAGCCTTTGGCGAAGGAGCATTTTCCTTCGCGAACTCCAGATACCACGTCAGGTCTGCAACCCATTCACGAACGGCATGAAAGGACTCGGGAGTGCAGTTGTGTCGTCCTGCCAGCACGAACAATGAATCACCGCCGGAGTGCTTCAAAATCGAAAGTGGCGCCGGGGCCGGAAGCCATGGATACTTCGAGGAATCGTAAACGTAGCCCTCGTAACCGACGGAAGAAAGCCACGTCAGAGTCAGCGTCTGACCAGGTATGGGAGCGAATTCACTGACCGCCTGAAAGACGTCGCTCAGGTCATCACTGGAACGGTCAATAAGCTCCTTCGGCAGGCCCAGTTCCAGCATCCGCTGGACCATGGAATCGCGAGCCACATTCCCGAACATGATGATCTGTTTGGATGTTGAATTGATCGCTGTCGCCATATCATGGCTACAGTAGTTCAGATTCACGATTGGTTTGTCGGCATGAGGCTTGAGCGCGCTGAGCACTGGGCTGTCGACAAGACTCTGGTCTTTGGCCGGCAGGTCGCGAAGGCTGGCATCCGGCCCGGCGGTAATCACCAGGAACGGGCCCCGCATTCCGACCGTCACAGTGAAGGTCCGTTGTTGCAGGTTGACCAGGATGGATTCGAACTTTTCTTTTGCAGCCTCAGATTCTTCCTGCATGCTTTCCCGAATTTCGTCCCACGGAACCATCTCTTTTTGGAACTCAACCGTCAGCAGAATTCCGTCATCGCTCTGAGTGACTTTCAGGAACCTTGCAGCCTGCTGGGCATCACTTTCAGGAAGCTGCCTGATGAGTTCCGGGATGCGTTCCAGCTGCTTGTTCACCGCGGCAACATCGCTCACTTTGAATCCCATCACCAAACCAGGCGTCGGGATCTTTTCAATTTTGTCAGCAACGGCGGTCAACAGCTGTTCAAGAACGGCATCGGTCACATTGTCGGAGTCTTCAGTGACGCCAGCTTCCGCTTTCAAAGCTGCTCCCTGAATGGCCGCGGCTTCCCAGTAGAGCTCGGACAGCCGCTGGATCGATCGCGCGGTATTGGCATCGAAGTAAACGAAGGATTCGTGAGACATCGCGTCCGTAAGGACCTGCATGAGTTCCTGATTCTCCGGCAGTTCGAACTGTTCGCGCAACTGAGTGATCTCGGGGTCATCACAGTACCATTGCTGCAGCCCCGCATTCCATCCCATCTGAACCAGAGGATGAGCGGCGACTCGACCGAACGCTTTGCTGTTCACCAGCACGTCATATTGCTCTTTCATGCGAGCAGAGCAAGTCAGCAGGGAAACATCTGCTGGAACCTGCGACAAGGCTTCCAGCCCCGCATCCTGAGCTGATGCCGAATGACAGCATGCCACTGTCACAAGAAGAATGCTGGTCATTAGCCAGCGTCCGACAAGTCCCGAATCCATGCAAGACCTCGCTTATTGCGATCAATATTGTCTGAACGTAAAAGCCTGAACCGAACGTCACTTTGGTACAAACATTACCATGGCCGCTTCTGACAGGAAACACGAGGCGCCACACCCCAACGCAAGGTGCCCTCCCCAACCCAAGGTGCCAGGCACCTGGACTCCGGAATCCAGTGTTTTTCCTGATGTTTCGTTCCGATCGTGCGATAGTCGCCGGAAGTGGAATCTAAAGCGACAGCGACTTGCGGGCAGCGAGATTCCGCTGATTCCTTCCCTTGGAGTCAAGGAGATTCGGTGGCGTTCGTGGCAGCCCCGCTTTTTGGTGATCAGCCAAACAGTTCCATAATCGGCGTCCCTGCCGTCAGGTAATAACGTGCGAGATTGCACATACCACATACATATTAGTTGACCTTTCCCACATACGTACTATTGACACAAATCCACCCATTTATAAAATCCCCGTCTCCTGCGAATCACCTTGCCCTTAATAAGGAATTGACTGTGAGAAATCTCATCATGGCGATGGTGTGTCTCTTTGCGGTTGGCGACAAGGGGCTGTGTCAGGAACTTGATGACGGTAGTCCGATCACGCCAGGCCTCCTGACTGCATCATTCGTCGAGGTCCAATCATTGACGCTTACCGTCAATTGCGTGCAGAACGGAGTCTACAAGTGTAGCTCCCAGGCTGACTTTAAGACTTATTGCGACCTTACGGCTGTTGTGCCGATGCTCTGTTATTCAAGGCTCCAAGTTGGGGAGGTCGGAGGGCGTCAGGACGAAATTGAAACCCCGCTCGGTTCGTGGGTGAATGTGCCTGCGGGCACCCGTGCCAGTTGGACTTTTGATAATGCGAATCCAGGGCCAGCGCCAACCTTTCCTGGCGATCCAACGGCAACCTGGCGTGCATTCGCAATCATTGTTGGAACCCGCGTCGGCATCGCCTCGATTTCTGACACCGATATTGTTCTTAAGGACTCGAATAACCAAACTGAGTGAGAGTCACATGAGTTTGCATCAAGTGATGGCCACCGCATGAAGGTACGTCGATGTTTCGAATTCTACGCTGGTTCGTTTCTGCTGTGACGCTTCTGGTGAATGTGCCGCCTGTTCTTGGGCAGAAGTCTCAGCCATTGCTGGTGATCGTTGAAGCTGATATGACGTTCCGGGCGGAGCAGCGTCTGACGGCAATCAGTCAATTCGAGTGTTCGGATCAGCTTCATTATGTTCAGCTGAACGGGCTCACGGTCAAACCCAGTTACACGATTCGGAATAAATAAGGCTTCTCTGGCAAGACGGGCATCATCTATTGCCTGACAGGGGCTGGGCAATTGGCCAAATGCCGATTCTGGACTGTCTCAGGCCTAGACGTATTTCGTAAGTTCCTGGGAACTCTGATGGAGGCTCGCGGTGAAGGAGCATCCATGGATGGCAGTGAGTTCCAAAAGGTCATTCGAGTGGCTCAGCAACCTGCTGTTCCCGGTCAACCTACCTACACCTGGCAGGATGTGTACGTTTCGTATTTTGACGGAGTCATCTTTCTGGGTGGAAGTGATGCGGCGCTGCATTTCGAGGATTCGTCTGTACTGTCGAACGTGCTTGCGCAGGCCAAAGGGAATGATGAGTTCCTGTGGGCTGGTTTGAAGCATGTTCCCGAAGCGATTCGTCAGCAGTTTATGACCGTGCTCAGCGGGCACCTTGGGGTGCAGATGCAGCGAGCGGATGCGGAAGGCGAGCCCGAGTTTCGTGAGCGACGTGATGCGGCAGTGGCTCTCCAGGAAATCGTGCGTTCACTGCTGTTTGATATCAACGAACTGACGGCCTGGATGTCCTACCCGACAAACGACGCCCCAATGAAAGCGGGCTTCCGGATTCAGGCGAAGAAGGATTCCGCGTTTGATCAGTTCATGAGGTCCACTCGAACATCTTCCAGCGTGCCCATGTCCCATGTTGATCGCGCCCTTGCCAGGATGGATGTTTGCTGTCTGGTTCCCGGCGCGTTTGAGCCGTTAGCAAAAGAAACGTTGCACCGACTTTTGCAGTCTGTTGGTTTGCCAGAACTTGCAATGGAGACAGAGAGAGGATTGAAACTGGATCTGTCTCTGACATTTGGCGCTCATGCCGAAGCTCCGTTTCTGAGCGCTATTGCATTCTGTCCTGACAGCCGCATTGATGCGGAGAATGTCCAGAGCAGACTCCACTC
>CAZIGZ010000093.1:0-7496 GCA_964538835.1 uncultured Chitinophaga sp.
CTGTTCTATACAGACAATGGAATCGCCGCCAGGCAGTGTATCCTTCACAGGCTAACGCAATGGCATTTGAAACACCGCGCGATGGCCAATCCGAATCGTGTGCGACAGTCGACTGGGGAACTTCGTCCTCGCGGCTTTCACAGCTTCGTCAAACGTATCAGCCAGGAAATACTCGCCGGATATCGGCTCGATCGCAACGAAACGATCTCGATCCTTCACTTCCAACTCCTGTTGCAGTTGGCTGGCGTAGATTTTTCGAGCTTGATCAATGACGGACTTTGTTGCAGCTGAAACCATGATCATTCTCCTTGCAACAACTCCGTAGGAATCATACGCGGATATGATCCAGAAGTCATTGCAACTTCGTGGCCCGCCCCCGAGCTTGCTGACGCTCGCTCGAACCTTCCCACACTTCGTGCGGGCGGGAGCCCCGGCTTTCCGCTTTCCGCTCTCCGCTTTCCGCTCTCCGCTTTCCGCTCTCCGCTTTCCGCTCTCCGCTCTCCTCCCCTCAGTCTCTCCGCTCCTCCGGAATCGGACTCCCATGCGGATCAAGCGCCGGCGCGGCAGACTCGGTTTGGAGCCGGTCGCGGAGTTCTCGGTCGGTGTAGTGTTCCAGTTTCTCGGCCTGGCGATGGATGACGTCCGGAGAAATGCCCTCAGACACCAGATAGTGTTCCCACAGTCGATGCGAACGAACAAGCTCCGCAGCAGCACGATGACCCAGCTCCGTCAGACGGTAGCCGCCAGTCGTCAGTTCAACCAGTCCCTTATGGACCTTGCGAGTCACGGCCCACTGAGTCGCAATGCGGTTCGACAGCAGACGAGTGCAAATCTCCGTCAGCGGGACGCTTTGCCCGGGCTGACGTTCATCCAGTCGATACAGCAACGCGATGACGTCTTCCGCCAGAATCCGACGAGCCAGTTTCATGCGGCGATAGATGCGAACGACAACACCATTCAATGGCGAAAACAGCGCGGCCAGAAGAAACAGCAGGCCGGCACACAGAGCCATCATCCCGGCGATGCTCGTCGAGCCAAACCCGAACCAGCCGGGAACCGCTTTGGCCGACCAGTGCCCAAGAATCGCCGAACCCGCGGCAATCACAAGGCTCAGCAGAATCATTCGGCTTAACCGAGTCGTCAGCAAATACGCCGTTGAAGGCGGTACGACAAACATTGCAACAACCAGGATATTCCCCGCCGTTTCAAAACTCGCCACGGCCGTCACGGCAACAATGACCATCAGAAGATAGTGCATCAGCCGAGCACTGTAGCCGGCGGTCGTGGCCATGCCCGGATCAAACGCACTGATCAACAGCTCTTTGAAGAACACAACGACGAACAGTCCATTCAGAATCGCAACCGATCCCAGCATCAGGATGGCTCGTGGAATTTCATAACCTCCCACAGCCACCGTCTCCAGCGGCGTACTTTCGATCGAACCATACAGTACACAACCAGGATCAAGGTCCACATGATCCGCAGCCTGAACGATCATGACCAGCCCCAGTGCAAAGAGTGTCGTGAAGACAACTCCCATCGACGCGCCTTCGTCGACACTGCCAAAGTCACGAATCCACTCAGTGAGCACCGCGGTCAGCAGTCCTACCAGAACCGCTCCGACAAACATCGGCACACTGGCTCGACTTTCCGTCAGGAAGAATGCGATCGCAAGCCCAGGAAGAACAGCGTGACTGATCGCGTCACCCAGCAGACTCATTCGTCGCAGCACCAAAAAGTTTCCGGGCAATGCAGCGGCCACGGCGCACAGAACGCCAGTGATGATGATCAGTCCGTCGTACGATCCCATCCATGCCATCAGCGCGGTCATGTCTGTGCCTCCGAGTTCGAAGGTGCATGATCCGCGGTGCTCTGCCCTGCTCCCGGCGTGGCGATGCGATGAGGACTCTCGGGGATTCCCGATTCTGTGTGTTCCAGTTCCAGAAGTGCTTCCAGTTTAGCGATCAGTTCCGGTTCCAGAACATGCTCAATGGCGTCCGCTTCCCGGTCAACTCGAGCAGCGGCGACTTCCGCGTGAGTCATCAGGTACAGTTCCCACAGGCGATGATTATGAACCAGCCGACGTGCCTCCGCCCTGCCCTCTTTCGACAATCGCAGGCGACCGTCGGGCGTGATCTGCACGAGATTCTGTGATTTGCATCGAGCCAGCTGCTGCTTCAGTCGGCGAGGTGTCCAGGTGCGAAGGTCTTCCAGTTCTGAATAACTGACGCTCACGCTGGAATCGTGATCTTTGCCCGACAAAGCATGTGATTCCAGAAGCTCAAACAGTCCTCGAAGCAAATGCTCGCGATCGATCGCCTGGTTCAGCGATCGACGTCGCAAGGCTCGCACCAAAACGCCTCGTGCTGTTCCGAAAATCATGCTGATGAAGAACAGTCCGGCACTCACCAGAACAATCATGGCCCCGGACGGAAGGTCCTTGAACAACGCACTCAGTGCCGAACCAATCAGCCCCGAGGCTCCTCCGCAGACGGCGGCAATTCCTGTCATCTTTGCGAGCCCGTCCGTCCAGAATCGGGCGGCCGCGGCGGGAATCACGAGCAGCGCGATCATCAGGATCAGTCCGACGGCTCGCAGACCAATGATCGTCGTAACGACGACCAGCGCCATCAGAAGAATATCCAGGGCCAGCACCGGATAGCCTCGAGATGCCGCGAAGCCTTCGTCAAAACACAACAGCGTCAGTTCCCGAAACAACGCCACGATCACAAGCGTCACGCCAGCCCCGATGATCGCAATCAGCCTCGCATCTCCAGCACTTAGCAGCGCGGCTTTTCCGTAGATAAAGGTCTCCAGCCCTGCCGCATTGCCGCCGGATTTTTGCACAACGGAAAACACGGCAATGCCGGCACCGAAGAAGACGCTCAGCACAATCCCCAGCGCTGCATCTTCGCGCAGGCGAGTCATGTTGCGAACGAACATGATCGCAGCGACCCCCAGAAGTCCGCTCAGCGCCGCACCGGTCAGAAGAACAGGCAGCGATTTTCCATCCAGCCCCAGATAAGGTGCCAGCAGAAACGCAAGCCCCACGCCTGGCAACGTCGCATGACTGAGCGCATCTCCCATGAGGGCTCGTCGTCGCAGCAGCGTGAATGTTCCCACAACACCCGCCGCCATGCCCAGAAGCGACGTACCAAGAATCACAACACGAGTATTATAGTCCTGCAGAAAGATTAAACGCCGCAAAGCCGAACCTGCAGGCGCCACACTCGCCCTCGCTTCTGTCCCGTCCGTCCCTCCTGTCCCTGGCGTCACTTCAGCAGCCGGCACGCTCACCATGACACTCGCCCAGATGCCAAGCAGCAGCAGTCCCAGCAACGCAGCCCGCGATCTCACAGCGTCCGCTCCCGCCGTCGCATCGCTTCCGTCGCTTCATCCAGCAGAGTCAGTCGGCCGCCGTAGGTTCGTTCGAGATTCTCCCGGGTGAACACGGACGCGGTCGGTCCCTGCGCGACGACTCGCATGTTCAGCAGCACGACGGAATCAAAATACGTGGGAACCGTGTGCAGATCATGATGAATCACGATGGCTGTCTTGCCGGCCTGTCGCATCTCCCGCAGGATTTCAATGATGGCCTGCTCCGTCGCCGCATCCACGGCCGCAAAGGGTTCATCCAGCAGATAAAGGTCCGCATTCTGAACCAGCGCGCGAGCCAGAAATGTGCGCTGCTGCTGGCCGCCGGAGAGCTGACTGATCTGCCGATCGGCGAAGTCACCAATGCCAACTCGATCCAGCGCCTCGCGAGCAATCTGGCGATGCTTTCGAGTCACCGGACGGCACCAGCCAATCTGGCCATAAAGCCCCATCGTGACGACATCCAGAACGCTGACCGGAAAGTCCCAGTCCACGCTCTCACGCTGAGGCACGTAGCCGACTCGATTGCGATTCTGCTTCCAGGGTTTGCCGAAGATGGAGATCCTGCCAGACGCTCGCGGGACCAGATCCATCACGGCCTTCAGCAGAGTACTCTTCCCGGCGCCGTTCGGTCCGACGATACCAACAAGCTGCCCTGGAGCGACATCAAACTCCACGTCCCAGATCACCGGCTTCCGGTGCCATGCAACCGTCAGGTCCTGTATGGACAAGGGCAGATCGGCCTTCTCCGACGTCGTGCTGGATGTGGAACCCGAGGAAGTCATCACTGTGCCTTCGCTTCCGATTGCAGCAACGTCTTCACGCCACCGTCAGGCACCGTTCCGCCCAGAGCTTTCGTGACGGTCGTGATATTGTGGTCAAGCATTCCAATGTACGTTCCTTCCCACGTGCCTTCAGCCCCCATGGCGTCCGAGTACAATTCGCCGCCCACACGCACTTCATGTCCTCGCGCTTTGGCACCGTCGATCAGAGCAAGAATGTTCTCACGAGGCACACTGCTTTCGACAAACACGGCTGTCACTTTGCGTTCTACCAGCAGGTCGACCAGCTCGTTGATTCGCTGCAGCCCCGCTTCAGATTCCGTGGAGATGCCCTGAACACCAATCACGTCAATCCCATACGCTCGACCAAAATAATGAAACGCATCGTGCGACGTCACCAGGACTCGCTGATCTTTCGGGATCGTCGCAATGGACGACATTCCATACTCATGAAGGACTCGCAGTTCCTTCTGCAGTTCTTCTGCACGCTTCTGAAACTCCGCAGCGTGCTCAGGCCGCAGCTTTGAAAGAGTCTCCGTGATCCGAGGCACGCAGTTCGCCCACGCGGAGACATCCATCCAGACGTGCGGATCCGGGTGGCCAGCCATTTCATCCGGCATGTGCAGCAGCTCTTTGGGAAGCTGGTCAGTGATGAACACCACAAGCTGCTTCTCCGACAGCTTCTTCAGTGTCGCTTCCAGCCGCCCTTCCAGCATCAGGCCCGAAACAAAAATCGCATCGGCCGCCATAAAGCGCTGAATGTCATCACTGGTGGCTTTGTACAGATGAGGATCCACGCCGCTGCCCATCAGCTGAGTCACCGTCACCTGATCTCCACCAACCGTGCGCACCAGGTCCGCCACCATGCCCACAGTGATCACCACATCAAGCGGCTCGGAGGATGATCCTGTGGTGGATGGAACTGTTCCGGCAGGCTCGGGCTTTGTGCACCCGGTGACGATCACGAGCATCACGCATGTCAGAAGTGACAACGAGCGCCACAGGACGCTACGCCGAGTCGTCTGAGACACAGAACATTCCGGCGTTTCCGGACCAGCATCCATCACGATTTGAGCAACGTTCACAACCCACGACCTTCCATTGGCAACGATCATCCACGGGACCAAGTCGCCAGAGAGCAAAGTGGCTGCTTGTAGCCTAGGCTACATTTCTTTCCAAAGTCTACAGCGGGCGGATAACAGGTCAAGTTCCTTTCCGGCGTTCCGGGACGGCAACCGGTTTTGGCAATGAACATTCGACGGGCAATGAACGCAGCCAGACCGTTGAAAATGCTCATTCGGCCGCGTTACTGCCCAGGACACTCTGGAGCGTGGTTGTAGCCTGAGCGAGTGTCACCGCCTGAATCAGCACGTCTTTTTGACGACTCGTCTCACCTCGAACCAGCGAAACTCGTGAAGGGGCGACAGCAAACGTCTCAGCAACAAGGTCAACGACCGCAGCGTTCGCTTTTCCTTTGTCCGGTGGTTCGGTCACAGCCAATTTCAGGCGATCGGCATGCAGGCCAATAATCTGAGCACGCCGCGCTTTGGGCTGCACGTAGACTCGCAGAATCACACCGGAGGCAGAGGCCTGAAAGAGATGATCCAGCGACTCCATCAGGCCACTTCCGCTGTCTGCATTACAACAAGTAGCGGCACGGCGCAAGCCGTCCGGTGATGTCGACATGATCCACAAATAGCGGTACGGCACAAGACGTCCGGTGACGCTGAAACCGGGGGGCTCGCGCCCTTCCGCGACCTTCAATTGATCAGTGCATTGCCTTATCCGACCTTGCGAAGCTTCTCCATGATGCGTTCGAAGTCATCATTGCTGCCAAAGTGAATGACGATCTGTCCGGCGTCATTCTTCTTCAACTTGATATCGATCTTTGCCCCCAGAGTATCTCGCAGGGCTGTCTGCAGTGACAGTACATGATTCGACAGCTGAGGCTTTTCGGAAGCGGCTGCGTCTCCTGACACACCAGGCATTGCGATCGTACCGGCCTTCAGCATTTCACGAACGATGTCTTCGGTCCGACGAACGGACAGCTGTTCCTGTTCGATCTGGCGAGCAAGCTCACACTGCTGAGCTTCTGACAGCGGCAGGATGGCGCGTGCATGGCCTGCGGAAATCTTGTCATCGCGAAGCATCTGCTGGACGGCTTCTGGCAGTTCCAGCAGTCGCATCATGTTGCTGACGTTCGCTCGGCTCATGCTGAGCTGGCGTGCGAGTTCTTCAATCGTGCCGCCGAAGCGATCGAGATAATCCTTGAACGCTCGAGCCTTCTCGAGCACGTTCAGGTCTTCACGCTTCAGGTTTTCTTCCAGAGCTGCTTCACTGGCCTGTCGGTCAGCAAATTCGATGACTCGGCAAGGCACTGTTTCCAGCCCAACCGCCTGAGCTGCTCGCCATCGGCGTTCGCCGGCGATCAGCTGATACCCTGTTTCGCCATCGGGGCGAGCACGTACGAGCAGCGGCTGAAGAATACCGTGCTTGCGAATGCTGTCGGCCAGCTCATCGATCGACGCCTGATCGAATTCACGTCGAGGCTGGTGAGGATTGCGCTCAATCAGCTCCAGCGCAATCTCATCGGAACCCGGAGCCGGAGGAGCGGATGTCGGATGCATGGGAATCGTCGCCGGAGCCGAAGCACCCTCTTCATCCCCGCCACCCAGCAGAGCATTCAAGCCGCGTCCAAGTCGTCGCTTGAACATCGCCTGGCCACCATTCTGATCAAATGCCTGAGCTTCCATCTCTGTGCCTCGATGACTATGCAGAAACTCGTCCTGAGTCCTGCTGTGTTTTCGAAATCACCAGCTCTCGCGAACCCCAACGAACCAGGAACCAGCGCGCAGAAGCTGTCTGATAGTTCTTCGGCACAATCGTTACAGCCGGTCCAGTCCGATTCAAACTTCCTGGTCTGCCCGACAGGACTCCGGCAAAAATTGCCAGTAGGTCTCGCCTGCCGGGCGAGACTTCGCCGCCAGGCGAACCTTGTCTTGCATGTACATGATACCAAAGCCAATCGCAACAAACGTACAAGCCAGGCCGACGCTGCGTTTCCACGGTCACCTGCGTTCACATGCACACTCGTCCGGTCGCTGGTTGCGGCGAGGCCGCAAGGTGCCGCTCGGCAAGCGGCACCTACTGTAGGTGCTTTCTGCCGGAAAGCACTTTCGCCGCCAGGCGAACCTTGTCTTGCATGTACATGATACCAAAGCCAATCGCGGCAAACGAACATACTCGGCGACGCTGCGTTTCCACGGCCAACTGCGTTCACATGGACACTCGTCCGGTCGCTGGTTGCGGCGAGGCCGCAAGGTGCCGCTCGGCAAGCGG
>CAZIGZ010000093.1:7596-24846 GCA_964538835.1 uncultured Chitinophaga sp.
CACCTACTGTATTGCCAAGACACGGTGCACTGGAATGACCGCGCTGTCCCTTCGGCTTCCGACCGCTGCACGGCACAGGCGTCAACAGTGCTACCCGATGTTCATTAGTACGCGAGCATCAGCATGGAACTCATTTTTCCCAAGTTTTTTGACCGGTCAACACTTCACCGCGGCGATCGCCATTTCTTCAGGCGGAATCGTGACGACCTTGTGTACTGTGTTTTGCGACACCGGACGGCTTGCGCCGTTCCGCTATTTGAGCGACAACGACCCACGATGCCTCGCACCGTACGGCTACTTGAATGACAGGGGCTCTCAGTTACGATCACTGCTCTTCGAAACTTACCTGACCTATCTCGGAGAGTTCTGATGCGAATGCTGCTGATCGGCTTTGGATTGTCGCTGCTTGCAAATGGTGTGCTGGCAGAGGACTGGCGGACGATTACGCCGGATGTGATCTACGGTCACAAGGCCGGTATGGCGCTCACCTATGACGTGATTAAGCCGACGAAGAATGCAAACGGAGCCGCAGTGCTGTTCATGGTCAGCGGCGGATGGGTCTCAATGTGGGCTCCGCCGGAAGGAATTGTTCGCCCTGAGTCTCCAGGCAAGAACTTATTTGAGAAAATCGTCGATCGAGGATACACGCTGATCCTTGTTCGACACGGCAGCAGTCCTTACTTCAAAGTGCCCGATGCCGTCAGCGATGTGAAGCTGGCCATCCGCCACATTCGCGCTCACGCGAAGGACTATGGCATCGACCCGAATCGGATCGGAGTCTGCGGCGGAAGTGCCGGCGGTCATTTGTCTCTGGTGCTGGGAACAATGGGCGACGACGGCGACTCCGCGGGAAAGACAGCGGAAGAGAAGACCTCCAGTCGAGTTCAGGCGGTTGCGTGTTACTTTCCTCCGACGGATATTCGTGAGTATGTGAATCATGAAACACTGAGCAAACAGTTTCCGGCGATCGTGTTTCCGGACGATCAGGCCGACGACGTTTCTCCTCTGCTGGCCGTGACGAAGGATGATGCTCCGACCCTTTTGATTCACGGCGACAAAGACGAGCTGGTTCCCATTTCGCACAGTGAGCGATTTCTGGACGCGATGAAGAAGGTCGACGCCACGTGCGAACTGATGGTCATGCCGGGAGCGGCGCATGGTTTTCCGGGAGAACAGGGGCAGAAAGCGGAAACCGCCCTGCTCGACTGGTTCGATAAGCACCTCGCCAGGAAGTGATATCGAAACGTTGCTGGGTGTTTCAGTGTTCAGTTTTCAGTGTTCGGTTTTCAGTGTTCGGTAAACTGTTGTTGGTCCAGTGCACGGTCGCGCACCCGGGGTAGCACGCCAGAAGGGCGTGTGCCGCAGGCGCCGGAAGCTGATGAGTGCATGCGGTATTGCGAGGACACGGTGCACTGGAACAACCACGCTGTCCCTTCGGCTTCCGACCGCTGCGCGTCACAGGCTGCACCTGTGCTACTCGGTTTCGCGGTTTGTTTTGTGGGACGTTGCAAATTGCTCCCCGGTGGCCAGTGTTTTTCCCCGCCAAAATCTTGAATGCGTGTCAGGTGGACAATTGGCTGGACCGTCCTCAAAATGACGCCAGTGGGCCGGCCCGCGCGGCCCGCGAAACTTACCTCTATTCTCCCCGCAAGATCTTCGCGCTGACTTCATCACGCAGGAGCAGTTAACCCCATGAGCCAGTCCGGCAACCAGAGTATTCAGAGTGTTCTGAAGGAAACTCGAACCTTCGCACCTCCCGCCACATTTTCCGCCAACGCCCATATCAGCAGTCAGCAGCAGTATGAGGCGATGTGGAAACGAGCGAAGGATGATCCGGCCGGATTCTGGGGCGAGATGGCAGAAAACCTGGACTGGTTCCGACGCTGGGACACGGTCATGCAGGGACACATGCCGGACACGAAGTGGTTCGTCGGCGGGAAGATCAACGTTAGCTACAACTGCGTCGACCGTCATCTCAAGGGTGCGCACAAGAACTAGGCTGCGATCATCTGGGAAGGCGAACCTGGGGATACTCGCGTTCTTCGCTATCAGGACCTTCATCGTGAAGTCTGCAAGTTTGCCAACGTATTGAAGAAGCTGGGCGTGCAGACCGGTGACCGAGTCACTCTGTATATGCCGATGATTCCGGAACTCACGATCGCGATGCTAGCCTGTTCCCGCATCGGCGCGGTGCATTCGATCATCTTTGGCGGGTTCAGTTCCGATGCCGTCGCTGACCGCAACAATGATGCTCAGGCGAAGCTGGTCGTGACCGCCGACGGTGGCTGGCGTCGAGGCAAAGAGGTGCCGCTCAAGGCAGCGGTGGATGCAAGTCTCGACAAGTGTCCGTCGGTTGAGAAGGTCGTCGTTGTACGTCGCACGGGTGGCGATGTCGATATGGTTCCTGACCGCGACTTCTGGTGGCACGAACTGATGGAAGGTGCGTCGGCAGATTGCGATCCAGTGCAGCTCGACAGTGAACATCCTCTGTTCATCCTTTACACATCCGGCAGCACAGGCAAGCCGAAGGGTGTACTTCACACAACCGCCGGCTATCTGCTTGGCACGACGATGACATCTCGCTGGGTCTTTGACCTGAAGGAAGATGACACGTACTGGTGCACCGCCGACATTGGCTGGATCACAGGTCACAGCTACATCTGTTACGGACCGTTATCCAACGGCACGACAGTCGTCATGTACGAGGGTGCTCCGAACTGGCCGGACGAAGGCCGCTTCTGGGAGATCATTGAGAAGTACCGAGTCAGCATTTTCTACACCGCGCCGACGGCGATCCGTGCGTTCATCAAATGGGGCAATCACTGGCCGGAGAAGTATGATCTTTCCAGCCTGCGACTTCTGGGTTCTGTCGGTGAGCCCATCAATCCGGAAGCGTGGATGTGGTACCACCGAATCATCGGGCAGGAGCGATGTCCGATTGTCGACACATGGTGGCAGACAGAAACCGGCGGCATCATGATCAGTCCTCTGCCGGGCGTGACCGCGACCAAGCCAGGAAGCTGCTGCCGTCCTCTGCCGGGCATCGTCCCCGATATTGTGACACGCGATGGTCAGAGTCTTGGGCCGAACGAAGGCGGTCTGCTTGTCATGCGACAGCCATGGCCATCGATGCTGCGAACTCTGTACGGCGACCATGAGCGATTCAAGAAGACGTACTTTTCGGAAGTGCCTGGCTGTTACTTCGCCGGCGACGGTGCGCGGCATGACGAAGATGGCTACATCTGGGTCATGGGTCGCGTCGACGACGTGCTGAACGTTTCTGGCCATCGCCTGAGCACGATGGAAGTGGAAAGTACGCTCGTGTCGCATCCCAAGGTGGCGGAAGCGGCGGTTGTCGGATTTCCGCATGAGATCAAGGGCGAAGGCATTTGCTGCTTCGTCACGCTCAAGACGGGCGAAGGCGATGATGCGTTGAAGAAGGAACTGATCAACCACGTTCGAAGTTCCATCGGAGCACTCGCAACGCCGGATCAGGTTCGATTCGCGACAGCCCTGCCGAAGACTCGCAGCGGCAAGATCATGCGTCGACTTCTGCGAGACATTGCGGCAGGCCGTGAGTCGACTCAGGATACCACGACCCTCGAAGACCTGAGCATTCTGGCCAAGCTTCGATCGGACGAAGAATAGCAACGCGAAAACAGGAACGATGTGGTCTCGAAGGCGAAACTTCAGGACCACATCGTGAAGACTCTTCGGCAAACGAGATCCGGTATGTTGGATGCTGAGCGAGGCGCGAGTGGTCACTGGCTGACAAGGCTGAGGCTTTGGTTCGCCGTGTTGTTCTGTCTCGGCATCGCTCCTTCCGTCGTTCAGGCGCAGAAACTGGAACGATGGGTGTATGCTCCGGCGAATCTGCTGGTTCTTCAGGAAGTCGAACGACTTGATCAGCTGATGAAGGAAGCCGCTGCGCTCGGCTATACGCATATCCTGATCACCGACTCGAAGTTCAGCCGTCTTCCGGAGATGGATCAGAAGTATTTTGGCCATGTCGCCAGGATTCGGGACCGGGCAAAGGAACTGCATCTTCAGCTTGTGCCAGCCGTGTTCCCGGTTGGCTATTCGAACAATCTCCTTTCGCAGGATGTGAATCTGGCTGAAGGTCTTCCGGTCCGGAATGCTCTGTTCGAAGTTCAGGATGGTGTGGCCACTCTGATTGCTGATCCGGCTGTGGCTCTGCCCGAGTTTTCCGATCGAAAGGCATGGAACTTCATCGATGAGACGCTGAAGTCCGATGGCGACCAGCTGACAGTGACCAACCCGAAAGGGGAAAACTGTCGAGCTGCAAAGACTGTGAAAGTCAGTCCATTCCGGCATTATCACGTCTCGGTGAAAGTCCGCACGAAGGACTTTCGCGGACAACCGCAGATTACGGTTCTGGAACCTGAAACCGGCCGACGCCTTTCCCACACAAATCTTCAGGTCGGACGCACACAGGACTGGTCGGTTCAGCACATCACTTTCAATTCGCTCGAAAACACCAGCGTCAGCGTTTACATCGGAGCGTGGGGACCAACGGGCGGTGAGATGTCACTGGCCGAACCGAAGATGGAAGAATGCGGACTGTTGAACGTCCTGCGCCGGCCTGGTGCTCCGATGGTTGTCACAACCAATGAGGCAACTCCACGGACGCTTCAGGAAGGCGTCGACTTTGAAATGATCCGAGACGACAAGCTCGGAGTCGTTCCGTATGCTGGTGAGTATGAGGTGTTTCATGATTCGCCGCCCATTCGTATGAAAGGCAGCTGGCCTGATGGAACTCGGCTGCGAGTTTCCTGGTTCCATCCTCATGTGATCTACGATGGCCAGGTTTGTGCCAGCGTGACAGAGCCCGGATTTCAGCAGCTCTTGAAGCGTCAGGCGAACGATGTGGAGAAGCTCTTTCCTTCAACAGATCGCATGATGAACCACGATGAATGGCGAGTCCTGGGATGGGATGAATCGTTTCGCAGCACAGGAAAGACACCGGCTCAGGTCGTGGCGGAGAATGTTCGTTTCTGCACAAAGCACCTGAAGGACCTGGATCGCAATCGAAGGGTCCTCGTGTGGAGCGACATGTTTGATCCTCATCACAATGCGGTCGACAATTATTATCTGGTGAATGGTGATCTGACGGGATCGTGGGAAGGCCTGTCTCGCGACACGATCATCATGAACTGGAACTTCGGTGTGCGAACGGAGAGCCTGAAGTTCTTCGCGGAACGAGGACACAAGCAAATCCTTGCTGGCTACTATGACGCCGATGCTGACCAGATCGGTCGATGGCTGGAGACTGTTCACAAGCAAAAGATCAGCGGTGTGATTGGCGTGATGTATACGACATGGAAGCAGGATTACTCACAGCTGCGTGAATTCCGTGACGTTGTTGATCGATTCGAACAGTCGCAGTAAACCCGATGACCCAGGAACCGAATCCGTATCGCGTTGATGAGTCTGTCGGAAACAGGCCGCTGGAAGACGTGAGTGTTGCAGAAAGTCCCTCGGACATACCAACTCGCAGTGTTTCTGAACATATTGCGATCGCGATGATCTGGACGATGGTTTCGCTGGCAGCATTCTTTGCGGCGATGTTTGTTGCGAGCCTGAGCCTGAAAGCAGCGTCCTGGCTTTCTCCCGGGCTCGCCACCTCCGGAGGCTCGCGACTGGAGTATGCACTTGAAGTGGGCCTGGGAACGCTCGCCACGGTCGTTGTGTTCATCGAGCTGCGACGATACCTGCTGAGAACACTTCCGAAGGTAGGTTGACGGTCTGCGGCTCGTCTGCCACTCTGCGGACAGCACATCCGCGGCACATTGCCGTGGCGATGAAAGACACAGGATGAGTTTCAGTCAGGAGCATTTACACATGCGAAGTTTGGGAACCATGATGATGGCAGCGCTGGCGATGATGTCAGGCACGGCAATGGCAGAACTGAAGGACGGCGAGACGATCGTGTTCCTTGGCGATTCGATTACTCAGGCTGGTGCCGGAGAAACGGGCTATGTGACTCTGTTCCGACAGGCCATCGAAAAGAATCGTCCGAATTCCGGCATCAAGGTGATCGGGGCCGGGATCAGCGGCAATCGAGTCCCGAACCTCGAAGAGCGACTGGACCGCGATGTCCTCTCGCACAAGCCAAACGTAGTTGTCATCTACATTGGCATCAATGACGTGTGGCATTCGAAGAATGGTCGTGGCACGCCAAAGGATCAGTTTGAAACTGGCCTGAAGAGTCTGATCAAGCGATGCAATGATGCGGGAGCACGCGTGATTCTGTCGACCGCCAGCGTGATCGGCGAGAAATCAGACGGCACGAATGAGCTGGACAAGATGCTGGATGAATACTGTGACGTCAGTCGCAGTGTGGCGAAGGAATGCGGCGCAACTCTGCTGGACCTGCGAGCCGCCTTCATCAACTATGAGAAGGAATACAACGTCGCTGGGCAGGCTCAGGGAGTTCTCACGACTGACGGCGTCCACCTGAATGATGCTGGAAATCGCTTCGTCGCCGTGCGCATGCTGGAAGCGACTGGCGAAGTTCAGCCGAAGACACGTGTTCTTCGCCATGTGGTCCTGTTCAAGTACAAGCCGGACATTACTCCAGCCCAGCTTGATGAGATCAATCGAGCGTTTCAGGATTTGAAGCGACAGATTCCGCAGATTCAGGACTTTGAACGCGGCACGAACAACAGTCCGGAAGGACTGTCCAAAGGGTTTACGCACGGCTATCTCGTCACCTTCGCCTCAGAAGCTGATCGAGACGCCTATCTTCCTCACCCGGCTCACAAGAAGTTTGTGGAGCTGCTTGGCGGCAAACTGGAAGAGCCGTTTGTGTTTGACTACTGGACAATCGAATAAGCCTGTTCAGATCGCGTGTCGCGTTTTGGAAACAGCCGAATGCGACATGGAGAAAGCCCCCAAGGCGGGCAAGTTCCCGTGAAAAGCCCCTGCCCCGCGAAGGTTTGAAGCGTAGAGTTCAGCGGACCGACCTTCCGGGGTGGAACCGGCTTTCCTGCCAATTCCTGTCCATCTCAGGGGAAAGCAGGCCAGCCCGGGAAGCAACAATTCTCTTGTCAGGATTGAACTTCGAGCAAAGAACCATCAACCGGCGCTTTTCATGATTTGAGCCTCCAACTAGAATTTCGACCCCTGCGAAGACCGGCAACGGCAGCTGTTCAGCTGATCCCGAAACAGGTTTCGCAGATATTGAATGGTTCCCTCTGGAGCCGACAGATCTGTTTTGAAGAAGCGCACTGACTGGAAGGAAACTAGGATGCAGGTGGCGATTACCTGTCGACATGGCAGCATTCGGCAAGATCTTCGTGACTATATTACTCAGAAGGCCGAAAAGCTCCTTCGGTATCTGGATACCGTCAGTGAAATCGATGTGACGCTGGAATTTGAAGGTCCTCGAGTCGACGTGGAAATGCTGGTCGAAATCGAAGGATATCACACGATTGTGGCCCACGTGGAAGGCGAAGATTCCAAAGTGGCATTCGACAAAGCGCTTCACAAGATGGAGCATCAGGTCCACAAGTACAAAGAAAAGCATCGCGATCGACGCCACAAGACGTCTGTCTCCGACGCCTCTCTGGAAGCGAACACCAAGGAAAACCCACCGGCCTGATCCGCCGTTTTGTCTCAGGACGGATCACGTGGCTTCCTGGCTTTGAATTCGCGGGGCTTCCCGATTGCGAATTCTCCCCGGGTACACTGTGATACGCATCCTTTGAATTCGTCTTCGCAGATTCTCTGCACCCTCAGGCCATTCTGGCCGTTTTCATTCTGATATTTTTGGCGCTGGCCGTGTTTTGCCAGGAGCGAATCCCCTATGAAGCTGACTGAGTTTGTCGTCAAGGAAGCGATCCTTCCGTCTTTGAAATCCACAAAGAAGGAAGAAGTGATCCGTGAGATGGTGGCCAGCCTGAAAGAAGCTGGAGCATTTCGCGCCAGTGAAGAAGAAGCTGTCGTCGCTGCGATTATGAAGCGTGAAGAGCTTGGATCAACGGGCATCGGAAATGGTGTCGCTGTTCCTCACACTAAGCATGCGTCTGTCGAAAAGCTGTCCGCCACGGTTGCGATTTCTCGCGGCGGTGTCGACTTCGCCAGCCTCGACGGCGAAGACGTTTTCATTCTGTTCCTTGTGGTCTCGCCACCGGACCGACCTGGTGACCACCTGCGAGGACTTGAGAATATTTCTCGCCACCTCCGCAGCCCTGACTTCTGCAACTTCCTGAAGCAGTCCACAACGTCCACAGACATCTGGGATCTGCTGGTCGAACGAGACGAAGGCGATCGAGACGCCTGATTGGAATGCTCAGGTCCGGTGCCAATCTTCGCGCCGGACCTGTCGTCGGGAGTAAACTCATGGGGGATGTGACGCCGGTCAGGAGACAGGTGACTGTCAAACCGGAAAACGGGCTGCACCTGAATCCGATCACGCAGCTGGTCCGGAAAGCTCTGATGTTTTCATCATCCATTTCCCTGTCGTTTGACGGTCGTCGCGCTGATGTGAAATCGGCCTTCGACCTGATGCTCCTGGCCGCCCCCTGCGGCGCCGTTCTCGATCTGGAAACCAGCGGCGATGATGCTCCGGCCGCGGCCGATGCAATTTCGCAATTGTTTGAGTCTGGATTTCCACTGCCTGGCGAATCCGCTCACTAGCGTTCAGGCACATTTCCCTCATCCGTAGTGGAATTCGGCAAAGTCCCGTTTCGAACGGCTTCTGCTCACACCACCGAACAGGACGTTCAGCCGACCCCGTCATCTCCAGCGCCAGTGTCGCGGAGCGCACCCACGCTGTGATACCAAACGGAGGTACCAGGCTCGTGTCCGGGCTCCCCGGCTGATCGCGTCCCCGGTCGCCAAATCGCTCCAATTCGCGGGCCGTGGTTTCTCAATGGCATCTGCTCTGTTATCATCCCGGCCCCACGTTTCCCTATGAAACTCGGAAGCCGCGCAGCCTTGCTGCAGCATTCCGGGATGGAACACGGTTCTGCAAATAAAGACCGAGAGATTTCATGACGGACAAAACCGAGAGTGGCCTGTCAGGACAGGCTGTCGACCTTCTGCACGAGGCATTCGGAAAACTGCAGGAACAGATTCGCAAGGTCATTGTGGGTCAGGATGACGTCATCGAGCAGTTGCTGATCGCTCTGTTCAGTCAGGGACATGTCCTGCTGGAAGGTGTCCCGGGACTTGCCAAGACTCTGATGGTCAGCACGGTCGCTCGCAGTCTGTCGATGACATTCTCGCGTATCCAGTTTACTCCTGACCTGATGCCGGCGGACATTACCGGAACCGACATTCTGCAGGAGAATCGAACGACCGGACAGCGAGAATTTCGATTCATCCAGGGGCCGCTGTTTCATAATGTGGTCCTTGCTGACGAAATCAACCGAACTCCGCCCAAGACCCAGGCCGCTCTGCTGGAAGCCATGCAGGAACGTCAGGTCACGGTCGGACAGGTGATCCACAAGCTGAGCGCACCGTTCTTCGTGCTGGCCACGCAGAACCCGATTGAGCAGGAAGGAACGTATTCGCTTCCGGAAGCTCAGCAGGACCGATTCATGTTCAAAGTCTTTGTTCGCTATCCGACGTTTGAAGAAGAACGCCAGATTGCTCGCCAGACGACATCCAACTTCCGTCCGGAAGTTCAGCCCGTTCTTTCCGGCGAACAGGTGCTGCAGATCCAGACTACGGTGCGACAGGTACCCGTGTCTGATCATGTCATCAACTACACGCTGGCCATCGTTCGACAGACGCGAGTTCGTGAGCCGGGAACTCCGCAGTGGGTCAACGACTGGCTGGGCTGGGGCGCTGGTCCGCGAGCCGTCCAGAACCTCCTTCTCGGCGCAAAGACCCGCGCGCTGCTGAATGGACGAACGACCGTCTCCATCGAAGACATTCAAAAGCTTGCAGCGCCGGTTCTGCGTCATCGTATCGTGCCGAATTTTACGGCCGAGAGCGAAGGCATCACGTCCGACACAGTGATCGAGCGTCTGATCCAGGAAACTCCTACTCGGGAAAGCGAACTGACGAGTGACCCAGGACTTGGAAAAATCTTTGCGGCCTGAGGAACTGGCTCGCATTGCTCGACTGGAACTGCGTGCTCGACAGGTCGTTGAAGGCTTCGTGTCGGGTCTGCATCGCAGTCCGTACTTTGGTCAGTCTCTGGAGTTCGTTCAGCATCGTGAGTACGTCGCCGGTGACGACCTGCGGCGCATCGACTGGAAGCTCTGGTCTCGCTCGGACCGCTATTATCTGAAGCAGTTCGAAGAAGATACGAACGTTCGAGTCATGCTGGTGCTGGATGGCAGTGAATCCATGCAGTTTGGTGCCGGGGCAATGTCCAAGTTTGCCTATGCACAAACGGTCGCCGCGGCGCTGAGTATGCTGGTGCTGAAACAGCATGATTCTGTGGGTGTCAGTCTGTTTGATTCTGCCATCCGCAGTCAGATTCCCGCCAGCAGTCGGAACAATCATCTTCAGGCCATTCTGTCAGGGCTGCAGGTTCAGACGGCGGGCGGAAAAACGGACATTCTGGGAGTGCTCCGGCGAGTCAGCGAATCACTCAATCGTCGTAGTATCGTCGTCCTGCTGTCGGACCTTTTTTGTCCTCGTGAAGATCTCTTCAAGGGACTGCAGATGCTTCGCCAGCGCGGGCACGAAGTGATTACTCTGCATGTGCTGGACGATGAAGAGCTGGAGTTCCGTTACGCGGGCACAATGAGGTTTGAGGGACTGGAAGACGCCGGCAAACTGACGTGCGATCCGGCCGCCCTGCGAACCGGCTATCTTGCCGCCATGGAGAAGTTTCTCGACGCCGTTCGTCGTCGCTGTGCCGGAAGCGGCATTGATTACAAGCTGATCCGAACTTCCGACAATCTGGATGCCGCGCTGGCCCAGGTGCTGATGCGACGCATGAAATAAGGCGTGCACGAGATTCAGCGGAACAACGAACAGTTAGCCGAGGACGCGAACCCTCCGGTTTGGCAACACCGCATGTACCGCGCCTGCCGGAAACAGAGTCCAACTCAAACCGGCATTCGTTCACGGTTGTTGTGGCTTCGAATGCTCTTCGGCAAGAGCTGCCGATCGAACTCCGATTCTCAACTCGAGGGGCCTGTGACCGTATCGGTCGGTCCGTTTGCAACATCTCTGCCAGATGTTGCCATGATTCCGAGTGCATCAGTTGCACCGCAGTGAATCATGCCCATTTCGGGTTTTCCGTCAGTGTGCACACACAGTGCGATCGTTGCGTCCGGCGTTATCCGATTCAAAAGATCGAGCAGAATCGATGGATCGATCGCTGCGCACTTATAAACAGAGAACACGGATGTTCCTGAGTCTTCAGACAATCTGGTCTGAACGCTCCCGGCGATTTTTTCGTCTGAGCGTGACGACAACCCTTGTGATCAGTACGGTGCTGCCGATGCTGGCCGGGTGTCGTTCGCAGAAAGCTCTCCGCCAGACGCTGGCGAATGACCTGTCGCAGGTTGAACCGATTTCCCGAGCCGTCGATGAGCCTCGTGTGGAGATCATGCAGGCCGCTCTCTCTTCGGCACCGATCACGGTTCGAGATCGTGCACGGCTGGACGAGATTGAATACTTCGATGTGACGGTCAACGAGATCCTGATGATCGCCATGCAGAATTCCGAAGTGCTGCGTGATCTTGGTGGCGTGAGTCTTCGAAACCCCGATACGATCGCAACACGATTCAACTCCGGGCTTCGAGAGACTGATCCTCGCTACAGCATGGAAGCTGCCCTCAGCGCGTTTGATGCTCAGCTTGCTGCGTCTGCGTTCTTCAATAACAAGGATCAGACGTTCAACAACCCGTTCTTCTCCGGCGGCACCAATACGTTTCGCCAGGACCTGAATGACTACAACGTGGAATTGAGTAAGAGGACGGTGACTGGTTCGCGTCTGGCTCTGCGAGGATACAGCAACTACGACACGAACAACGCCCCCAGCAATACGTTCCGCAGTGCGTGGGACAGTTATGTGGAAGGCGAAATTCGCCAGCCTCTGCTTCAGGGCGGCGGCATGGAATTCAATCGGATCGCCGGCCCGGGCGCAACGCCCGGCGTTTACAACGGTCTGCTGATTGCCCGTGTCAACAACGACATTACTCAGACGGATTTCGAAATGTCCGTTCGCGACTACGTCAGCAACGTCGTGAATGCCTACTGGGACCTGTATTTTGCATGGCGAGATCTGGATGCACGCAGTCATGCGATGAAGCGTGCTCTGGAAGCGTGGAATCAGCTGAAGGCCCGAGCAGACAGCGATATCGAAAATGATGCGCGCGTCGCTCTGGCTCGCGAACAGTACTATCGATTCAAAGCGGACGTGGATGATGCTCTGACCGGCCGAGTTGTCCAGGGGACTCAGAACCGAAACGGAAGCACCGGCGGAACTCCGCGTGGAACCAGCGGCGTTCAGGTCTGCGAACGACGACTTCGATTGCTGATCGGAATGCCTATCAACGACGATCGAATGATTCGACCGAAAGAAGATCCGACCGAGGCGGAAGTCCTGTTCCACTGGGACTCCATTATGCAGGAAGCTCTGGTCCGCCGACCGGAACTTCGCCGTCAGCAGCTGAATATTCACAAGCGACAAATGGAGCTGCTCGCTGCGAAGAACTTCCTGAATCCGCGACTGGACACGGTAGGTCGCTATCGCTTTCGAGGATTCGGGGATGACCTGATTCGTGACGAAGAACACTCCTCGTCCATCGGCAACCTGACCACCGGTGACCTGCAGGAATGGTATCTCGGAGTCGAATACACCGTTCCGCTGGGATACCGCAAAGGCCATCTTGCGGTTTCAAATGCGGAAATGATGCTGGCACGCGAGCGAGTCATTCTTCGCGAACAGGAACGAGAAGTCGTCCACGACCTCAGCAATGCTGTGTCCGAAGCAGCTCGAGCCTTCGAAGCCTGTCAGACGGCCATGAATCGTCTCGAAGCCGCCAACAGCGTGCTGATGTCCTACGAAGCCCAGGAAGAGAACGATCTGGACGTCGACGTCGACCGCCTTCTGGATGCTCAGCGACGAGTCGTCGAAGCGGAGATTCGCTACTTCCAGGCTCGCGCCGAGTATGCCGTGGCTCTGAAGAACGTGCATCTCGAAAAAGGAAGCCTGATGGCCTACAACGAACTTCAGATCTTCGATGGAGTCGCACCAGTGATCAGACAGGAGGTGACTCCTGATACCGCCGCAACGACCACACCGGCCGCAGTGCCAGAAACACCGCCAGCGCCGACGGAATCCGAAGCAAAGCCTTAGGACTCGGCGAGACGATTGTCCCGAATCGCTGCACGCCTGGTCGCTATTGTTCCGCCACTTCTGAGACTTCGGATGTTTTCGAAACCACAGGCATGAAGGATGAAGGGACCGACGTCGCGGGCTCGGCGGGCTGGGTTCGGAGTTGCTGTCCGCTATGGGGTCAGGATCACTCGATCATCCTGAACGCTCACTTCTCGAACGTGCTCGCCGAACAGTGCGGGGAAGAACTCCCGGCCGGACATTTTCTCGGTCAGTGCTGCCGGATCAACGAGCTTACGAAGCAGCGCTTTGGCTTCGGGGGACTCAGGATTGATGATCTCGATCCTGACGGAGTTGCTTGCGAAGAACCTGATGAGATCATCAACAGTCGTGCGGGACGCTTTCAGCTGAAACTTACGAGTCTTCAGTGACTCCTGTGGCGTCCTTGTGCCGGCACCAGTCGTCGGCCGCTTCAGGAACGAAAGTATCTCCATCATGTCGGCATGCTGATCAATGGTTGCTGTAATTGTCGTTGAATTGCCGGTCCAGCGCAGAACCAGTTCCGGATGCAGTGCCTGCCAGGCCTGAGCGACTCTGGGCTTATCTGCGGCAGCAATGGAATACTTGTGCACCATCTTCGCAGACGGATCAACAGGCTCAATGCTGATCTCCACTTTGGATTCGCTTAGTACTGGGTGAAGATCAAACTGAGCCAGAAGGATGCAGGAAAAGTCCAGAAACGAGAGTCGCGTGAGCCGCCCCTGATCCCACACATCATGCGGAACAGCGTCCGGGTTTCGGATCGTGACTCCCGCCGCGCGGGCGGCATCGACAAGCAGCTGTCGAGGCTCCGCGAGCATCGGCCATTCACGAGCCGACAACTGTGTGACCTTGCGATATTCGTCACTTGAAAGAACTTTCTTCCATCGCGGAAGACTGTCGTCACACATCGCTATCAGAACCGGAACTCGACGAACGGACCGGTAGGGTCCCACCACGGTCATATCAGCCACATCAGTCACGCCGGCGTCCGGGATGGTCGATGAGATCTTCCGCACGACTTCCCAGCGGGAAACGAATCCGGTGTCGAGCGAGACAGAGAATCCAGGGTCGATTCGTCGGTCAAGAACAATCACTGTCTGTGTCTGTTCTGACAACAGTCTCAGTTGCTCCTGCACCGACGAATTTGTCACAGACCAGTTCGCTTCAGTCGCCATGGCCTTCTCGCGCGCCTTGCCGGTGCGAATTGCAGACTCCTGCTGCGCTGCGAGTGGTTCGCAGACGAGACAGAAAGACAGCAACAGGAAGACCATCGACCGTGTCATGAAGTACTCCCTCGCGCGGGCTTTCGTGTTGCTGGGTTCCCGCAGGCAGGAACCCGGAACGAGATTAGGATCAGGATCAAGATTAGGATTAAGAGAATCGCCGCAATTCACTGAGCCCCAAGCTCCCCTCCTGGACGAAGTCCGGGAGGGGTCGAGCCAGCGCCAGCGAGCTCGTGGGAGGGCGACGCGGGCGTTTCAGATTCCCTCGTTCTTGTGCGTGACGAGCTCAAGGGTTAATGGTTATTGGAGATTGGAAACTGCAAATTGAGCTGCCCCGTCATTTCACCTGACGAACATAAACTCGCAGTCGTTTTGAGGAATAGCTGCCGGCATTCCCCGTAAAGGTCCAGTCTCGAGTATTCCCAGGACTGTTGCCGATCCCCAGTTCCGCTCCTGCGCCAGCCACCCAGTGATTGATTGCAAACAGAGTCTGCTTTTCTCCATAGTTGTGAACCTGCATGGAACCATAACCGTCCGCCGGCACCGCCAGCTCGTCGCCAAAGTCATACACATCCGACGACGCACCGTCGATGCTCGCCGCGTTCGGCATACCATAGTTGTCCGGCCAGAACTCAATGTTGCCCGTGGCAATTCCAGTCCCCGTCTTTAGCTCCGGAACATTGCTGAAGACATCCAGCGACTTCACCTTTTGCTGAAAGCGTGCTCCTGATGCGATCGTCGGAATTCCAATCTTCTTCACATCATTCGTGAAGGCGTCCATAGAAACAAACACGTGCCGTTCATCACCGTCGCCCTGCCCCAGGTCCACGAGATAGCCGATGCGATCAAACTTGCCCACGGTACCGCTGTGATCCACATCATAACGAATGTCGTGAGCCAGCTTGCTGAGGTCCAGGTCGTAGACGAGCGAGTATTCTTTGCTGATCGGCAGCGAACTCATGAAGTCCGGAATCTCACCCGCTCGGCAGGCTCCCACCGGCAGTCCCGTTCCGCCACAAAGATTCGGCTCGGCCAGCATATGCCACGCGAACCGGAAGGCAACAGGGTCTTTCACTTTCGTGGACGTCAGGATCACGCTGTCACCTTCGATCTTCACATCCGCAGCCTGAAACCCGTTCGAACCAACACCAACAATTTCAAAGTGAGTCGCGGGCTTGCCGTCACGAGTCTTCAGACCGCCACCGGTGTTCTTAAACGTGACCTTCAGTTGTCCCGGTGCGACATCAATACGATCTACCTCGGGACTGTTGGCGACGAGATCCTTCTTACCATAATCGTTCTTCAGAGCCAGCAGTGCCAGGCGGTAACCGACGTCCTGCTTGTTCGGCGGGTGAATGTCGTTAGTCGTTGCGATGTCGTTGATGACCGCCATGCCAGTCTTTGGAATCGACTGAACGGCGGCCTGAGCTTCCCAGAAGCGAGCCAGGATCGTTGGGTCTTCATTGCCGTATCGGAACGGAGCAATCTGAACGTAGTAGAATGGGAACTCCTGGCCCCACAGCTTGCGCCAGCCGCCAATCAATGCTTTCTTCTTTTCCAGGTACAGCATGCCTTCGCCGTGATTGGATTCGCCCTGATACCAGATGGCTCCTCGAATTCCGTAACCGACAACCGCATGGATCATCCCGTTGTACAACATCGTGGGATCCTGATTGCTTCCGAACGGAACCAGCTCCGCCGGATAGGCAGGACTCGGTGCAATGATCTCATCGTGTGCCAGAGCTGTTTTCGCTTTGGCCGTCCATTCTTCCGTCGCGCGGATGTGAGCACTCAGGCGTTCTCGGAACTGTGGCGTGCCTGGAGTTCGTCCGATGACCGACTGGTAGATGTCCTGAAGTGCAGGAACCTGCTGAAATCCGATCGGCGGAGTCCATGGTTCGACTCGTGTACCACCCCAGGAGGAATTGATGAGGCCGATCGGAACATCCAGTTCCTTCTGCAGGTGTCGAGCCATAAAGAAGCCACAGGCCGTGAACCCGCCAGCAGTCTCCGGTGAACAGACTTGCCATGACGACTGGAAGTTGTCGAGCGGCGTGGTGGATGGAACCAGCGGCACTTTGATGTGACGGATGTTCGGAAACTTTGCGGCTTCGATTTCCTTTTGTGCATCGGTGCAGGCGGCAACCGGCCATTCCATATTCGACTGGCCTGAACACAACCAGACTTCCCCAACCAGGACGTCCTTGATTTCAATCGTCGTGCTGCCTTTGACCGTCAGAGTCGCTGGCGTCTTGCTGGCCATCATCGGCGGCAGCGTCACGGACCATTTTCCGTCCAGTGCGGCCGTGGTCGTTTTGGTGGATTGACCGATGGAGACGGTGATGGCTTCACCGGGCTCGGCCCAACCCCAGACTTTGATGTCCTGCTGCTGCTGAATCACCATGTGATCGCTAAAGATTGCTGGCAGGCGAACATCAGCGTACGCGTCGTGTCCAAGGCTGAAAAGTAGTGCAACGAAAAGGAAGGCAAATGATCGGTGGGACATACGGAAGCTCGATCGGAAGGAAGGTAACGATGCCGCGATTCCCATGAATGCAGCGTCTTGTAGTATAACGGTCGGACTTGCCCCCGACGAGTGTCCCAGGTAGGTGCTGCTTGCCGAGCAGCACTTCGCGGCAACGCCGCGACCAGCGACCTGACGACGTACCAATGTCTGAATGGTGAACGTGGAAAAGACGACCGCCTTGTCTG
>CAZIGZ010000094.1:0-24699 GCA_964538835.1 uncultured Chitinophaga sp.
GATTCGAACCATGCAAGTGCGAGCCACGACCAGAATCCTTTGTCCCGTCGCAGAGCGGACGAGTCGACTCGCAGCAACTTTGACACGTGTTCGGCCACTTCCAGACGCGAATGAAAAACTCGAGGCTCGGCATCAATCTCCGCGTCGATGGAACTTGACGATTCAGCTCCGGTCAGCAGATGCAGTGGCGCGTCGCGACGAGGATCATCGCGCAGGCTGAGCAGGAATTCATCAAACTGCTCGATGCCCTGGGCTGTCAGTCGCCGCGCCAGCATTCTGTTTGGTCTCCAGTGTGTTGAATTTCTTTAGTGTCAGGAATGAACCCGCGTCGACAAAGGCCATGAGCGTTGATCAATCGAGTTGCCAGTTGATCGCGGAACCGTGTTTCTGCAGAAGCCACTCGTTACATTTTGAAAACGGCCGACTGCCAAAGAACCCCCGATACGCTGAAAGCGGTGACGGATGAGGACTTTGAAGAACAAGATGTCGGTCCGCAAGGAACTTCGCCGCCTGCTGTGCTGGTGCTCCCCAAAGTACAAAAGCCACGGCAGGCAACTGATTAATGGCCTGAAGGATGTTCGCAGTGACTTCTTCCCATCCCTGTTTCCGATGGGAGTTCGCCTGATGAGCACGAACCGTCAGGACCGTATTCAGCAGCAAAACGCCCTGATGGCACCATGAACCCAGGTGTCCATGCGATGCCGGTGGAATGGCGAGGTCATCCGACAGTTCGCGATAGATGTTCCTGAGCGATGGTGGCAACGGCATCCCTTGTGGCACGGAGAAACTCAAGCCTTCTGCCTGCCCGTCATCGTGGTATGGGTCCTGGCCAAGAATGACGACCCTGACTCTTTCGGGCGGCGTCAGTTCCAGTGCCTGAAAGATCTTTTCACGTGGCGGGAAAACCTGTGCGGACTGTTCTTCGACTCGCAGGAATTCAGACAGTCTGTGCAGTCGTCCCTGGCTAGCCTCATCTGACAACACCGGGCGCCAGGATTCAGGCAACAGCTGAGCCAGCATCACGCGTCTGCCTGCTTCAGCGTCTTGCGAAATGTCAGCAGCCGGCCATGAAGTTCAAATCGAGCCGTCGTGAACAGATCAACGGCCGCCTTGTTTTCTGCCGCGACGTGAGCTTCGACCAGCTGCACGGACTCTTCGCGAAGCCTCTTGCAGATTTCCAGAACGAGCGCCTGAGCATAGCCGTGGCGGCGCTGAGATTCCGGAACGTGGATCGCTCGAATCCCAACGCTGCGCACTCCCCACTTGGGGATGAAGATGTCCATTCCGATAATCTGCCCCGAGGCAACCAGATCGTCTTTTTCGCGTGATCGCAGTTCGAAGCGAAGAGAATCCAGCTGCCCGTACCGGACGAACCACCACCAGGATTCGTTGGCGGGACGGTCTGTGATCACCAGATTGAGATTGCGACGATGACGCAGCAGCTTTGCAATGACGGGGTCACGACTTTGCAGCAGGTCACGCCGAAGAATGTATGTTTCGGAACCCGGCCCGTAGCCGCACGCCGAGAAGAACTCTTTCCATGCAGCGGCTGAAGAACAGAAGCCGGACGGTTCGAGCCCGCCATAGATGCCGCAGTAGAATCCGTTTCGATTCAGACCGCCGCCGGCTTCCACCGTCTGAGCACCGGCGGCCAGAAGGTACTGTTCAGCCCTTGCGACAAGTTCGCGGCCGATTCCCCGCCGTCGATATTCCGGATGAACCATTAAGGCCGAGAGAATGCCCTGTCGACGATCGAGTTCTGTCTGCGATTCATTGACTGCAAAACTGGCATGGACGTAGCCAACAGCTCGGTCCCCGTCGAATGCCAAAATCAGGCCATAACGATCAAAGTATGGCTGCGAACATGCGAACAACTCAAAAATATCGCACGAGAAGCCTTCGGCCGCATTTCGTCCCAGCTGGCACGAATGCCACAGCTGATGCAAACGGGGGGGATCAGAGTTGTGAAACGACCGAAACTGCACGTTCTCAGAACTCCGGACGGCGCGAGTCACCATCCTTCTCGAATCTGTTGTTCCTGGCTGCTCACCGCAAACCACTGGAAAAGGCGAATCTAATCGAGATATCCTCCGTCGACAAGGAGCAGGCTGCGAACATCGTCCAGTTCTGCAGATCGACAACCCTTGACCGGTGTACCGACCGAACGTCATTTCGAGGTGAACAATGCAGTGGACTGACCGAGAAGTTGTGGCCTGGCTGGATGAACTTCTGCCAGCCGCTCGGATGGCCGAGTTCGAAAATCAGCTCAGGAGCGACACGGCACTTCGTCATCGCGTTGCAGCGGTCATTCGGCAGCGAGACCAGGGCGGAAACTCCATCGGTGAGGTTTGGCAGCGTGGCAAACTCAGCTGTCCAACGCGGTCAGAACTTGGTGGCTACCTTTTGGGAACTTTGAGTGGTGAGGCGGCCAATTACATTGAGTTTCATCTGACAACCGTGGGCTGTCGAGTCTGCCAGGCAAATCTGCATGACCTGGAAGAACAGTCCACTCAGCCGGAGCAGCTGACGGGACGGCGTCGCAAGTTTTTCGAGTCTTCCGCCGGGCTTCTGCGTCCTGAAGGCGATTCGAAATTCCTGTCCGGAAAATAAAGCAGCGAACGACAGAGATTGCCGTTCGCTGCAAATTTGTGGTTTTCTGCTCTGAGTAAACGGGTTATTTCTTTTCAGCGTCAGCCTTCGGATCTCGAAGGTGCCATGCGACCAGCCATTCTTCACTGGTTCGCTTGAAGCCATGTTCGTCAACCATACGTTTCTCCATGTCTGCAAAGTGTCCGGCCCCGTAGAAGATGCCGACTTTGCGATGTCCCTTTTTGAGTTCGCTTTCCATGACGGAAAGACACTTCTTGTTTCGCTCAGTGATGATCGTGGATGCTCCGTCGAACCCGGCAAACGCATCGCCTTCCCCAGCCTTGGCCAGTTGAGTCGCAAAGATGCGACGCATGCGGTAGCCACGATCCGACGACAAAGCTGACATCATCATGTCGAGATTCATTGCCAGCGGGTTTTGCTTTTGCTGAGCAGACATCGACTTGCCCATCTCGGTCAGAAACATTCCCGAAAAGCTCTCCCCGCGTTCCTTCATGGACGCCTCAAACTCCTCAGCAGTCATGTCCGCATGAACGAAGTTGTCAGGAGTGTAATCAACCCCGGTCAGCTGAAACTCCATCCCCAGTGCGTCCTTCATTCCGACCTGAAGCACTGAGATCGCAGTAAATCCCACCTTCGCGTCACTCCATTCCTCTTCGTCAGACAAAGGCTTTCGGCGAGAACCTTCGCCGCCACCTGGTCGCATCCCTCCCTTAACGGCTTCTTCCGGCATCACTGCTTCGAAAAGCAGAACGTCGTATTCTTTGAACAGTTCATTAAGCTGCTTGTAGTACTCTGGCTCGCCGAGATGAATCGCACCAATCAGGTCGACCTTGGCATTGGGGTACGTACTTGAACCCTCAAACGTGATGATTGAAGTCTCCAGCGCGACAGCGAGGTTTTTGTCGTTCTTTCGAATTCGAACGTACTCGTGCTCCGGCTTCTCGTCCTTCTGCTGTTTCTGAGCGGACTTTTCCTGCTGCTGAGCAACACTGATGTTGTAAAGCGCCGCCGAACAAAGGACGACTGCGAGGCCACTGAAAGCACTGACGGCACGAAGTACAGGTCGGAGTTGCATAGGCGAAACATTACCTCTGAGAGACTGAATCAAGTTTCGGCGACCGCCGAGTTAGTCGGCTCTGACACATCGTAGCCGTCACTCTGGCCGCTTCCAGTCAACGCCGGAAAAAGCACTAAGTCTGGACAAAACCGCATCCTACTGAACGTCGGTGCGGAAAAATCGTATGCAGGCCGCCGACTTTTGTTGCAAGCGGTTCGCCTGGATCTGAAATCGCCTGGAACTTCGATGGGAAATTTTCGGAACTGCCGAAAACCGGCGAAACCACGATGACCAGGTTTGGTTAAGGAGTATAGGCCTGCAAGTGCCGTTTTGTTCGGATGAATGTCCCGTTAGTTCTCATGGAAGAAGCGGAGTGCAGCCATGTCATCAATGATTCAACTCGCATATCTCGATCCGGGCAGCGGTAGCCTGCTGCTGCAGGCGATTGTCGGCGGCACGGCTGGTGTCATGGTGTTCTTTCGTCACTGGTGGCGAACATTTCGTGCCAGCAAATCCGCAAATGCCCCTTCGGATGTGGTTCGCTAAGCCATGCATTTCTTTGTGGCGGCATTATGCCAACACCCATGCGCAGCCAGAATATTCCTGAAACGGCCTGCGGCCCTGTGAGTCCCCTTGAGTTTGCAGCAGGGTCGTTTCGTGACCGCGATGCGCGTGTCTTCCTTCATGATCGCCAGGTGTTGCGAGCACTGTCGGTGCGAGGGCTTGCGAACTGGGAGTATGTGAGTTCCAGAACATTCTGGAAGAATGCCCTGCAGCGTGGCACAGTCGTTGAAACCACTCGTGCACCTGAGTTTGATTCGCTCGTCGGCGAAAATGGTTTTGCGGCTGCGCTGGAACATCGACGACTGCGATTGCTGACGTGGCCATGGGAATGGTCTTTCTCCATGCTGAAGGACGCGGCATTTCTTCAGCTGAATCTGATGAAGGAAGCACTGGCCGAAGACTGTATCCTGAAAGATGCGACACCTCACAACTTCCAGTTTCAGGGAAGTCAGGTTCTTCTGATGGACACGGCCTCCATCGAACGCCTGCCTGCCGGAGAAGCCTGGCATGGTTATCGTCAGTTTTGCCAGCAGTTTCTGTTTCCGCTTATGCTGCAGGCGTGGAAAAGCGTGGCGTTTCAACCGTGGCTCCGCGGTTCAGCAGATGGGCTCCCGGTCAGCGAATTTGCCGGCATGCTGTCCTGGCGAGACCATTTCAGACCGGGCGCCATGACGCACGTGTGGCTTCATTCGATGCTGCAGCGAAGAACACGAAATCAGCCTGTTCAAAAATCACTCGAAACGTCAGGTTTTGAACGTTCGATGATTGAACGAAACGTGGATTCGCTGACGGCGATTGTTGATCGGCTCCAATGGACGCCGGCGGGATCTGTGTGGTCGAACTACAATCAGGATTCTCGGCACGTCGCACACGATTCGATCGTGAAAGAACGATTTGTACGCGAAGCCTGTGAGTGCATGCATCCGGAAACCGTCTGGGACATCGGGTGTAACCAGGGACGGTATTCTCGAATTGCCGCGGACTGCGGCGCGGACGTGGTCGCCATGGACGCTGACCATCTCACCATTGACCAGCTCTACTGTCGACTTCGTGATGAGAAGGATCGGAGAGTTACGCCGATCGTGTTCAATGTGGCGGATCCAAGCCCGGGGATCGGCTGGAACGGAAATGAGCGACCGTCGTTGCAGGCTCGTTCGAAACCGAATCTCGTTCTGTGTCTCGCTGTGATTCATCATCTGGTTATCGGAAGCAATCTTCTGCTCTCCGATGTCATGCGATGGCTGCGAGGACTCAACGCGGCCGTTGTCATTGAATGGGTTGATCGAAGCGATCCGCTGGTTGCTCAACTGTTGCAGAATCGCCGCGATGTCTTTGGCGATTACTCAGCCGAGTTGTTTCGCAGTTGCGCCGAATCACAGTTCCGTATCGTTCGCAGTGAACGACTGTCGGAAACTCGCGAGCTGTTTCTTCTGCAGTGAAACTCTGGTGCAGCAAAAATCGATTGTCGGCTGACTGCGTGAGGGCAGGGCGTCAGCGACCGAGCCATGGCAGAAATCGTCGGATGCCCCGTTTGGCTGGTGCCCGAGGCTCATCGAATGTTGGCGCCGGAATCGATTCCTCGTAATTGCGGAAGTCTGCCGTTTCATCGAACTCCGGGACGGCAGATTCGAATCCGACCGGGTCAATCGACGCCTGACCATTCTCAACCGATGGCCCTGCAAGAGGCGCTTTGTCGTTGCCGTGGGCCCCTTCATACTTCAAATGCTGGCGTACAACATCTCCAAGATCGACATATTCGAGGTTGGCTCCTCGAGGGGGCGTCCAGACAGTGTCCGGAATCGAACAATTTGTCTCCACATTGTTGAAGACGAGCGTCAGTTCTGTCTCGTGTGTTGGGAATGAGATCTTCACTTCATGGGGAAGTTTCGCGCCATTGCAGTTTCGATAGTTCGATAACTGTGCTCGCAGCAGCGCGACTCCATCGCCATCGTAGAGGGCATGCTCACGCACAACACCCCGAAGAGTATCCACTTTGATCACTCGTCGAAGCGTTGATCCTTCAACATCTTCAATGTCTACCAGCCAGATCTCACGCGAACCAGAGGGCGGGTTCTGCACCTCGTAGTCGTCTGCATTGAGCGGACGAATTCCCAGAATGGTCATTAGCCACTCTGGTTCAAGTCTTGGCAATCCACCAGGGACATGGCGGAGCAAATGCGAATCTTCGTGACGCCATGTCAGCACAACAGACTCCCCGGGCTTTGCATAGGCCCAGCAGAAATCCTGATTGGAACCGAAGTCTGCCTGAGCCAAAACGTTGTTGGCGACAAGTCGAAAGTTGCTTGGTGAGGAGCAGGCAAGAGAACCGCGAAGCTTCTGTGGCATCGGAATTTGCGGCGTTCGAACATGGACACTGGTGTCTCGAGACCGCCATGACGTCAGACCATCGCACTGCGCGTTGAGATAGTCAACCAGTTCGTGACGCCCCATGGACGGTGGCAGCACAGGGTCAATGACGACGGGAGCTTCTTCCTTCTTTCCGAACAGACAGCCGCTCGCTGTCATCAGTAGAAAGGTCAGGAAGAAAACACGCCGCATCGAAAATACTCACACGAGCTGGAAATTATAAACACCGGGGACCGAACCATTACGCCGCCATTGAGCGACCTGTATCAAACAACTGCTGCTGAAGGCGATCAATCTGATCTTCAGACAACTCCTCTTCCGGGACGTCAAACGGACCTTCGCCACCACTGCCGATCAACCGCATCGTTGGCCGATCATCAATCGTTACGACCTCTTCCAGAATGAGGCGACGTTTTCGAAGAAGCAGAAGTGCAAGCACGTATCGATACTGCTGCTGGACAATGTTGGGGGAGTCATTGAGTTGCAGGAAGTAATCAAACAGCGAGTCAGCATCGAACTTGGGACGATTCGTTTCTGCTGCCCCCGATACCTGACATCGCCAATGACCAATCGCGCCGGAAGGAGGACCGTCCCATGCGTCTTCAGCGATATCCTGACGCTGCAGCTGCCCATCCTTCTCAACAAGTACCGACCAGCAGTACTCACCAGGACGAAACTGCCGTCCTGACTTTGTGCAGGACTTTCCCACGGGGCGAATATTGAATTCCATTTGCGATCGCCAGAGTCTGTGTGATTCCGGATGACTTCAGCAAACTGGAATCCCACCCAATCTGCCACTTGGCGATTCAAGACCGCCCCGGAACCTCGAACTCCGGAACTCTATACTGCTGCCCGAATTACGCCAAGAGGATTTTGGCGTGGCTCAATCGGAACCTACCCCAGAGGCGCGGAGTCCTACTGATGTTTCAGAATCAGAAGGCTCCGTCAGCATCAGCTACTGGCGCTGGTTGCCGCTGACTTTGGCAAGGTTCTCAGCAAACTGCTGCAAGTTCATGTCCGACAATGGAATTCCCGCCTGCTCGAACATTCCTCGAACACGACGGCTTTCCTGCCACTCATTTGAGGAAATCGTACCATTCTGGTCAGTATCAAGGCGAGAAAAGTAGCTTGCCGCCAAATCCGCTTCGCCACCATTTCCACCGTTATTGTCACCCCGATTGTCGCCTCGGCCACCACGATCACCGCGGTCCCCGCGACCATCATTCTGTGGCTGGGTCATTCGCGTTGGAGTGGCAGTCACGATCGTCAGGCGAGGCTTTTCGACAGCGGCAACCTGTTGATTGTTGGCCGCATCGGCCAACAGTAATTCATCAGGAATCAGATACCCGTCACCATCAAGGTCGAGGTCTTCGAAAATCTCGATGTCGGAACGGCGAGTCATCATCCATTCGTGCATGGCCAGCTGGCCGTCGTAGTCTGTGTCGACATCCGCATAGGCTGGAGGCAACGCTGTTATAATGGACGGTTTCGGCTTCATCTTGTACGGAGTGAGCTTCGGTTGATTGTTATTGCTCTGGCCTGGTTGCCCGGGCTGGCCTGGTTGGCCTGGCTGATTCGGACTTCCGGGCTGCTGACCGCCGGAAAATCCCTGTCGCATCGAGTTCCGCATATCGTCAATGGACATACCAGCAGTCAGCTGAATACCACGCTGAGCCATCATGTCCTTGACGAACGACGGCATACGGTCCAGTTCTTCCTGATCGACCTTCCCGTTTCCATTCGAATCCATCATCGACCCGAAACGGCCGCCCCTGTCACCACCCCCAAAGCTGCCGCCAAATCCTCCGCCGCCGAAGCCGCCAGGAGACATTCCGCCCTGTGGAAATCCGCCGCCAAAGCTGCCGCCTCCAAAACCACCAGGTGACATTCCTCCGGGCGACATCCCCCCCGGACCGCCGAAACCACCGCCACCAAAGCCGCCTCGCCCGCCACGGTCGCTGCCTCGATCACCACCGAAGCCACCTCCACCAAAGCCGCCTCGATCGCTTCCGCCACCAAAGCCACCTCCGCCAAAACCCCGGTCACCCCGGTCACCCCGACCACCCCGACCGTCCTGGCCCGACACAGACGCGGTAAGAAATAGAACTGCGGCCAAAGATGTGAACAGACGCTTCATGACCTGACCGACTCCAGAACCCTTAGAGCTTGGGCAATTCCGGGAATGGATGCCAACGCACTAAAAGTTCGCAGGAATTCCTGAGAAATTCGACACTACTTCGAACTGTTTGGGCTTCGGGAATCTGGCCAACGACCAAATCACCCGACTGCATGATCATAAACCCCTGTGATGGACCGGCGATTCGTCAGTTTTCGAATTTTGGCAGACTCTTTCAGACCTGAGCCGGGTTTGAGGGCTGCGGAGGGACAAAAGTTGAAGTCTCCTCAGCGATCGTCGTCTTCTTTCGACGATTTTTGGCAAGTTTCATCGGTCTGATCGGAAACCTCGTCGCAATTTTCCTCGAGTTCTTATTTTCTCTGTGTTATCAAAAGAGAACTGGTGAAACCCTGCCGAGTTTTCGAATCATAGAGCCTGCTGTTGACTGTAGTTTTTGTTCACAGTGAACAAATTTATCGTGAGATCCATGATGGTCGGGCGTATTCAATTCTTATTTGTTGGCATGGCGATCCTCTTCGGTTCGTCCTCAGTCATGGCTCAGGGTGGCGGAACTGAGGCTGAATTGCTTCGGAGCAGCGAAGTGCTTTCTCAGCTGCAGCTGTCGGAGCAGCAGTCGACTCGCTTGACCGAGGCGATGAAGGGTGGTTCTCCATCCACGGCGTTCTTCGAGCCGTATCTGAACCGAATGAAGCAAACCAGTGACGAGGCAGAACGGACAAAGATCCGTGAGGAAATGCAGGCTGCTGTCGCAAAAGCGAAAGAAGAAGCATCTGGCGCCGTGTTCGCGGTTTTGGATGCTCGCCAGCTTAAGTTACTGCGATCACTTTACATTCAGCGCAGCGGTGGACGAGCTCTCGCTGATGCTCGAGTTGCCGCGGATCTGGCTTTGTCGGAAGACCAAAAGAAGCAAGTGGCGACGCTGGTCGAACAACGACGTGAAGCCTCCAATGCAGTCGGTTTTGGGGCATCCGATGAGCAGCGCGATGCATTTCGAAAAGAGTGGGATGGCAAGTTCCTGGCGGTGTTGACCCCCGAGCAGAAGGGCAAATGGGACGAGCAAGCAGCGTTAGCGTCGGTCGCTGCCACCGCGACATCTGGTGCTGCATCTGCCGCTCCGGGTGCGCCAGCGGTCGCGGGCACGGCGCCTGTTGCTCCTGCAGCGATGCCGCCGGAGGGGGCTGAAGTTGTGTCAAGCTTCGGTGCAGACAACGCCATTCAACAGGGTGAGAAGATTGAGAAGTTCTCCTTCAACTTTCGGTATGCTCCGTGGGACCAGCTTCTGCAGGATTTCGCAACGGGTGCTGGATATACGCTGGACCTGACTGTGACGCCTCCGGGGACATTGAGTCATATTGACCCGAATGAATACACGGCGACTCAGGCCATGGACATCCTGAACGGCTACCTGCAGCGCAAGGGTTACACGCTTGTGGTGAAAGATGGCTTCCTGGTTTGCGTCAATGTCGCGAAGCCGATTCCGCCGAACCTGATTCGAGACGTGTCTGTTGATGAGTTGATTGCAGTGACCGAGGGGAATCACTCGATCGGTGAAAATGAAATCGTCCGCATCGAAATCCCGCTGGAGAAGCTGGATGTGGGTGTGATGGCTCAGGAAGTTGAGCAACTGCTGGGGCCGCTCGGTGCAATGACCGCGTTTACTCAGACAGGAACGCTGATCATTTCTGACACAGGTTCGAACCTGCGTCGAATCAAGAACTACATTGACAGCTCACTGAAGAAGCGTAAGGAAGCCCTCGAATTCAAGTCGTACTTCCTGAAGAACATCAACGTAGAAGAAGCAGAATTTATGCTGCTGGCTCAGTTCGGTCTGCGTCAGGGCGTTACGAATGTGAGCGCCGGTGGTGGCGGCGATCGTCGTGGTGGTAATCCGTTCCAGCCGACCCCAGCGCCGACTGCGGTATCGGGAATCAAAGTCTTTTCTGATACTCGAACCAACAGCCTTCTGGTCACGGCTTCTCCTGACGAACAGAAACTTGTCGAAGAAATCATCAAGGCCATTGATGTCAGCGAGGGGCCGGACGGGAAGCCGCTGACTCGCGAAGATAACACAGGGCCGTTCCTGAAGGTCTACAAGGTCGCAGGACGTGCAGACCAGGTGGCTCAGAGCATCACCGCGATGATGCCGGGAGTCGTTGTGAATGAAGATGGTCAGGCAGGCACAGTCCATATCTTCGCGACCGCACGACAGCATGAGACTGTGAATGAGTGGATCCAGGCATTTACCGACGGCACGGGCGCGGCTGGGTCCGTTGCTGTGATTCCGCTGGTCAAGATGGATCCCCTGACAGCAGCGGCAACACTCCGAAATCTGTTCGTGTCTGAAGGCACTGCGGCTCCGACAATCGAAACGGATCTTTATGGCAATCGAGTCATCGTGAAGGGTTCCGCAGCGCAGGTTGAACTGATTCGAAAGGTGCTGCTGGATCTGGGTGAGCCCGGAACCGGCGTTCGCAATAAGGGTGAAGGCGGAACGATTCGACGGTATTCTCTGCGAGGCCGAGATCCCAATGAGTTCTTCCAGTATCTTCAGCGCGAATGGGAGTCCGAAGAGAAGACACCGATCCGAATCGTGGTTCCACCAAAGTCTGGGCCGATTCGAGATCTGAAGACACCATCCAAGCCGGAAGATGCGCCGGCGGCTCAGGAACGTGGCTATGAACAGGGCCAGAACCTGAATCCGCAGCCGATTGATCCTCAGGCACGTTCAAAGTCACGTCGAGCTGGCAGCGGTTACATTCCGGTTCGTGCTCAGGATGAACCGGCTGCTTCTGCCCGAATCGATGGCATTCAGATTGTCGTGGATGGAGACGAACTTCTGCTCCTGTCCGAAGATGAAGATGCCCTCGACCGGCTGGAAGAAACTATGGATTTCCTACAGCAGTCGGTTCCGTATCGTACTCGCTGGACTGTCTTCTATCTTCAGGCGTCGGACGCAACCGAAACAGCCGCTTTGCTGGAGCAGTTGATTCCCAGCAGCAGCGTCACAAGCACGGCGGCTGATACGGGGTTCAGCCTGGGCGGGATGTTCCGTCCAATCACGGATTCGGTCTCCAGCATGACAGGATTGTCCGGCATCGGAATGAACCCGCAGACTCTGCGAATTATTCCGGACGCCCGCTCGAATTCGTTGTTCATCACAGGTCCTCAATCCGCGGTTGACGAAGCCGAGAAACTTCTGGAGGTTCTGGATTCGAATGACATTCCAGAGTCACTTCGCGAGCTGCAGCCTCGCCGTATCGAAGTGAAGTATGCCGACATCGACGACATGGCGACGATGGTGAACGATGCCTTCAAGCCATATCTGGAACCAGCTGGCGGTCGTCAGCAGCAGAATAACCCACTGGCTCAGATGTTTGGTGGTGGCGGCGGCGGAAATCGAAACGAGCCGCAGGGAGTCCAGATGACGATTGCGGTGGATCGTCAGACAAGCTCCCTGATTGTTTCCTCCAGCGAAGCCTTGTATGCCAAGGTGCGAGCAATGGTTGAGGAACAGGATAACGCAGCTCAGAAGGCGAATAAGACGATTCGAGTTGTTCAGCTGAAGCATGCCGATGCCGGGGTGATTCAGCAGTCGCTGACTTCACTGTTGCCACGAGTCACTACAAGCTCCAGCCGTCCATCGTCTTCCGGAAACAACTCGTCCAACAATAACGGCGGATCCAATTCCGGCGACAGCCGAAGCAGTCAGCCAGCGACTGACCCGTTCCAGCAAATGATGCAGGACCGGATGCGTCAGCGAATGGGTGGCAGTGGTGGTTCCTCTCCGTTCGGCGGCGGTGGGATGAGCCCATTTGGAGGCGGAGCCAGTCCGTTCGGCGGTGGCGCCAGTCCGTTCGGTGGTCGCGGAGGATTTGGCGGCGGCGGCTTCGGGGGAGGCGGTCGCGGCGGACGGTAGTCTGCGGCGATGTTCCGCTTCCGGACGGCGAATGCGTCCTGAGTTCATTTCCTAACAGTCCAACTCTCTACCAAAGTCCTGCAATGGAACTCGGTCAGCTTCTCATCAATGAAGGCATCGTGACTCGCGAACAGGTTCAGTCTGCTCGCGAGGCTCATGGCGGTATGCGAATTGACCAGGCTCTGATCAAGACAGGAGCTATTACCGAAGACCGGCTTCTTCGGACTCTTTCGGCAGAGTTTGGGATGGACTATGTGGACCTGAAAGAGATTCAGGTCGACACCGACCTGCTGACTCGATTTCCCACGTCAGCGATCTACCGGCATTCGCTGCTGCCATTGTATCGCCAGAATGGCCATATCGTTGTCGCAACGTCTGATCCGCTGAATCTGGAAGGACTGGACGAACTCAGCACCGTCAGCGGCTTCAAGCTTTCCCCCGTCCTGACTCGCAGCGGGGAACTTGGAAGCCGCATCCATGAATTGCTGGGGGTCGGCGGCGATACGATTAACGAACTGGTGCGGCGCCGTACTGAAGAGGGCATCGAGCTTCTTGAAGAGATCAACGAAGATTTCGGTGAACTTGCGGAAGGTGCTCAGGCTCCGTCTGTGATCAAGCTGGTGAACGAGCTGCTGATGGAAGCCGTGAAGCTTCAGACCAGCGACGTTCATATTGAGCCACAGGAAAACGGCATGCGTGTTCGGTTTCGACTGGACGGTATGCTCCGCATTCAGCCGACGCCGCCTGAGATTGCTCAGTTCTACAACGCGATTGTGACGCGACTGAAAATCATGTCGCATTTGAACATCGCGGAAAAACGACTGCCGCAGGACGGCCGAATTAAGCTGCGAGTGTCCGGGCGGGAGGTGGACGTCCGAGTTTCCATCATTCCAATGCTGCACGGCGAAGGGGTCGTCATGCGTCTTCTGGACAAAGCCAGAATGACGTTCGACCTGAAGGCCGTCGGTATGCCTCCGACAGTCTCAAAGATCTTCAAACAGCTGATCGACCTGCCGCACGGAATCGTACTGGTCACAGGTCCGACCGGCAGCGGTAAGTCAACGACACTATACAGTGCACTCAATGAGATCAAAGATCCGACCATCAAGATCATCACCGTGGAAGACCCGGTCGAGTATCAGATGGACGGGATCAGCCAGATTCAGGTTCACAGCCGTATTGGACTCACATTTGCCGCGGGGCTTCGAAGTATTCTGCGACACGACCCGGACGTTGTGCTGATTGGGGAAATTCGAGACGGTGAAACGGCCCAGGCGGCCATTCAGGCGTCTCTCACAGGTCACCTGGTGTTTAGCACACTGCACACAAACGATGCCCCCAGCGCGTTTACTCGACTGGTCGACATGGGCGTCGAGCCGTACCTCGTGGCCAGCACTGTGGAAGGCATCCTGGCACAGCGACTGGTACGCCGACTGTGCCCTCACTGCAAGGTTCCCACGCCGATCAGCAAGCTGGATATTCCCGCAGACTTTCCAAGGGATCAGACGGAAATCGTGTACGAGCCGAAAGGCTGTCGTGAATGTCGCGACACGGGGTATGCGGGCCGAATCGGAGTCTTCGAATTGCTGCGCACGGATCCGATTGTACAACGAATGTGTGTGGAGCAGAAAAGCAGTACAGATATTCGAGACTATGCTCTGAAGGCCGGCATGGCAACACTTCGATCCAGCGGCTGGGAACAGGTCATTGCGGGTGTGACAAGTGTGGACGAAGTTGTTCGAATCACTCGCGGAGACATCGTGGGCTAGTCTGTCGGGCAGAAACCGTTCAGACAGGGAAGACACGTGGATTTGAGACAGTCAGTGTGACGCATCATGCCGGAATTCAAATACAAGGCTCGTGAACTCACCGGAAAACAAGTCTCCGGGACTCTCAGCGCGACCAGCGAAAAGGACGCGCTGGCCGTACTGACGTCGCGCAGCCTTTTCCCGATCAGCGTAGCACTCAGTGAATCTGCAAAGCAGCAGGCCGCGGCGGGTTCCCGACGAGTTCCATCGAGGTACCTGACGGTCTTTTACAATCAGCTGGCGGACCTTCTGAAGTCCGGGGTTCCGCTGCTGCGATCATTGCAACTGCTGGAAGATCAAACATCACAGCCGGCATTGAAGTCGGTCGTACAGGACGTTCGGGAACAGGTCGCTGACGGCAGCCGATTAAACGATGCCATGCGCCGACATCCTCGAACTTTCAACTTCCTTTCCGTCAGCATGGTGAAGGCGGGCGAGGAGGGCGGTTTTCTTGAAGAAGTTCTGGCTCGAATTGCGGCCTTCAATGAACACCAGGAAGAGCTGCGGGGCAAAGTCACCGGAGCGATGGTCTATCCTCTGTTCCTGATGATTGTGGGCTTCGCGATCGTCACCGTGATGATGGTGTGGTTCGTGCCGGAGTTTGCGGCAATCTTTGACCGCATGAAGGACCAGGGGTCTCTTCCGTGGGCCACAACGACCCTGCTGGGCATCAGCGAAGTGATTCAGACGCACGGGGTCCTTGTCGTTCTGGCCATTGCCGGAGTCATTGGGGGGATCATTTACTATTTCAATACGCCGGAGGGAACCAGAATGCTCGACCGGTTGAAATTGAGAATACCGGGACTTGGTGGCATTCTGCAGAGCCTCGCGGTTGCTCGTTTCTGTCGCATGCTGGGGACTTTGCTGCGAAACGGAGTGCCCATTCTTCAGTCCCTCAGAATCGCCAAAGATGCCAGCGGAAACATGATTCTGGCGGAAGCAATTGGCAACGCGGCAGACAACGTCAGCAGTGGTGAGTCTCTGGCCGTGCCACTTCGCGCGAGCGGTCAGTTTTCACGCGATTTGATTGAGATGATTGCTGTTGGCGAGGAGGCCAATAATCTGGAGAATGTGCTGATTGGAGTCGCGGATAACCTGGAAAAACGCACCAGTCGACGAATCGAAATGGTCGTTCGTCTCCTGGAACCGGCGATGTTGCTGGTCATGGCCGTTGTTGTGACGTTTGTCATTGCCGCATTGCTGCTTCCCGTGTTGAATATGTCTTCTACTGCGTAATGATTGAGATTTCTGAACGAATTACCAAGGACTGCAGATCCTTTCATGGATGCTTCGGTGTTGAGCCTGAAGCAGGAGAACTCCTCTCCGTTTCCTGACGGGACACAGTGTTTTTGAGTTTCTACGAACGAGCATAAATCATGAAAAAGCAAACATCTCTGTTGGTATCACGACGTGACCGAGCCGGCTTTACGCTTCTCGAACTTCTGATCGTTCTCGCCATTATTCTGGTGATTGCTGCGATGGTTGTCCCAAACCTTGTGGGACAGCAGCAGAAGGCAAACATCATGGCGACTGAAGCGACCATCAAATCGGTCGAGAAGACGCCAGTCGGCGCCTGGGCGGCTGACCATGATGGAGCGTACCTGAAGGCAACAGGCGCTGAGGCATGGGAACAGATGATGAATCCTCAGCCGTACAAAGGCCGAAAGCTGCCAGCTTACATCGGTGAACTTCCGCTCGACGCATGGGGTAATGTTCTGAATTACGAGTGGAACGGCGACGGCCACAGCAAGAAGCAAAACGCAATCAAGCCAGCCCTCTGGTCGAATGGTCCGGACGGACAGGACAATGGTGGCGAAGGCGACGATATCAACAACTGGACAACTTTCGCCAACACGAACAAGTAGTCTTCATGCCTCCACGTGAGCTGAAAACACAGGAAGAATATTCGGCCCCGGCGGGAGGTACTCTGAGACTCTCGCTGGGGCCTTTTTGTTCCGGGCATCACGCAAAGTGAATTCGCAGGCAGGACAACGAATGCGGTCGCGGTTTTCCATCATCCATCATTCGACTCGAAGCGCGTTCTCGCTGTTCGAGCTGATGATTGTTCTGGCAATCCTGGTGACTGTCACGTCGCTTGCGGTACCGCCGATGATGGAACGACTGAAGAATGGAAAGGTCCAGGAGGCTTCGGACCTGGTGCGAGAAACGCTGGCCAATGCACGTCGCTACGCGATCGAATCGGGTGTCGATTATCACTTTCGATATGAGGTGAATGGTCGGTTCTTCGTTGCAATCCCGGCAGAACCCAATCCTGGACTTGCCAACAACTACTCGGAAGATACAGAAGACATTCGTGTCGCATTGGAGGCGGGCGAACTGGATGAAGATCTGCAGATCTCGGCGGCCGAGGGAGACGAATCCGGCGCCGAGACACTGGAAGCAGAGTCCTTTCAGCAGTTGTCGAATGCCGGGGAACTGGCCAGCAAGACATGGTCAAAGCCGATTGTGTTCCGCTTTGATGGAACGGCAGAAGATCGGGTCTTTCGTGTCATGAGTACGGATCGACGGACTGCCGAAGTTACAGTGCGCGGCATCACAGGCGCTGTTCGAGCATCGCAGGTCTTTGAGATGGAGGAGTCACGATGATCTCCATGCTCCAGCGAACTCGAGGGACCGTCCGGCGGAAAGCGACACGGTTACGCCGGCAAAGAGCCGGGCTGTCACTTCTTGAGGTCCTGATCTCTGTCGCCATTTTTCTGGGGGCGATGACGGCCATCATCTTTGCCTTAAACTCCGGTCAGCGTTCGGAGATTGCCGCAAGACTGCAGTCCGAAGCCGTCCTTCGTTGCGAAACTGTGATGGGGGAAATCGTCAGTGGCGTGTCGGAAGCCACTTCTTCCGACGGCAATCGCTTCACGGATGACGAAGAAGGGCTTTGGCAATGGAGTGCTCAGGTCACCGATGGGGGAGTCACTGGGCTGCTGCAGGTGACTGTGGTGGTCGAACATAAGCCGAACGGTGATCAGCCCAATGCGGCGTTCTCACTTGTGCGTTACATGAGAGATCCACAGATCTTTCTTGATGCCGCGATGGAGCAGTCAGAGTAATGAACACGACGTCAGACAATCGTCTCCATCGAAGGCGAATTCGTTCCGGCTATACGCTGCTTGAACTGATGATTGCCGTTGGGCTGACCTCCCTTCTGATGTCCGCCCTTTACAGTGCCATGAAGATCTATTTCGACCTTCAGCTTGACAGCCACGAAGAGATTGAGCGACAGCAGGTCGCTCGCGCGCTCCTGAGGCAGATTACTCGGGACATTCAGTCAGTTGTCTTCGTGAAGCAATCGGCTGTCGAAGAAGAGGAAGACACGGCTTCAACCGAACTTGATGGCAACGCGTATGGCGAATCCACAATCGATCCCGAAACTGTTTCCACGACTTACACGAACGGACTGGTTGGAACGTCGACCGACCTGCAGTTGTTCATCAGTCGTCCGGACAGAACTCTGGGTTACGTGTCGTCTCAGGAATTGACTTCAGCAGATCAGCGCACGGGTGACCTGATGATTGTGCGCTACCTGATGGCCAGCAAATCCGGCGGTGGTCTTGGGTCGGCCATTGCCGATCGCGAAGCCCCCGGTGGTGAGTCGGGTGCGATTGGGCTGGCGCGTGTGGCCGGCGATCTCTACGGACTTAGTACAGCGGTCGAAACGGCCGAAGAGTTTCCTCAGCTGAGTGCCGCAAAACTTCAGGCAAAAGAAGTATCTGCCGTCCAGTTCCGTTATTTTGATGGCATTGAGTGGCTTGAAGAATGGGACAGCACAGCGCTGAATGATCTTCCGAAGGCCATCGAAGTGACACTGACGCTGAGGAACCTGGCCACGGCCAGCGATTCGCTGAACACAGACGATGAGGATCCCTACGCATTCCCGGACACCACGCATCGCATGGTGGTGCCAATTCCGGTCGCTGAACCATTTGTGGCGGAGACCGTGCTGTGAGATACACGCGAACAACGATCGGACTTCGGGGTGTGAATCGGCCCAGGGAGACTGTCTTTCGGAGACGTGGCTTCGTGCTGCTGGTCGTGACGGTTGTCGTGATGCTGTTGTCTTTTGGTGCATACAGTTACCTGACGACAATGGAAACAGAGCATCGTGCAGCCGGCATGTTCGGGCGCGATGTCGAAGCGAGAATGGCTGCCGAATCCGGTGTGGAATACGTTGCCAGTGTGGTCGCAATGAGGCTGTCTGATTCCACACTCGACCTCTATCACGATCCGTCTCGCTTCTACAACCATGCCATGGGCGAAGCGGAAGACAGTCGAGGTCAGGTACGGTTCTCAGTAGTGACTCCCGGGATTGCAGGATCAACGGAGACACTCCCACGGTCCGGGTTGCTGACGGAAACAGCCAGGTTCAACATCAACCGTCTGCTGGAATTTGAAAACGATACCGACGACACAACAGATGCATTCATGGCGGTGTCCTTTATTCCCAACATGACGGAAGAGATCGCAAATGCGATTCTCGACTGGATCGACAGCGACGAAGAGCCGCGAACCGGTGGCGCGGAGAACGCCACGTATGAAAATCTGGCGATCCCATATTCAGCTCGCAACGCTCCCATGGAATCGATTGACGAGCTCTTGCAGGTGCAGGGCGTGACTCCACAATTGTTCTACGGAGAAGATGGCAATCGCAACGGACGACTTGATCCCAATGAGGACGATGGGGCAAAAAGCCTTCCGAATGACGACGAAGACGGCATTCTGGATCTCGGCTTTCGTGATTACCTGACCGTTTCAAGTCGCGAACGAAACACGCTCGGCACAGGTGACAAGAAGATCAACATTAACAATGGGATCGTGGCGGAAATGCACGACCTTGTGGAAGAGGCTTTTGACACAGAAACGGCCATGTTCATCACCGGATATCGGCTGACAGGTGACCAGAAAGCCGATTCGCAGGCACAGGGCAAGTTGACCATTGAGCAGCAGCAGCTTGTAGACTGGATTGCCAAGAACATTTCCAACGGGGAACTGGGGCAGGTCACAAGAAACGGGATGGACCTGTCCGAACCTCCAACGGCTTCGTTCCGATCGATTTATGATTTGATTGATGCAGAAGTTCAGGTTGAGATCAACGGGGCTGCACAGACACTGGCAAGCCCATGGCAGTCGTCTGATCCTGCAGGTCTTATGGAGCAGATGCTGATTCTGGAGGAAAACCTGACGACTCTGAATGATGAATTCATTGATGGCCGAATCAACATCAACATGGCTCCTCGCGAAGTTCTGCTCGCGATGCCCGATATGACGGAAACGATCGCTGATGCCATCATTGCCGCGCGGCCCGCGACTGATGCCAGCGGGATGTCAGAACAAATCATGACAATTCGACGTTCCCCCGTCTGGTTGCTGACCGAAGGGATCGTTGATCTTCCAACGTTCAAACGGCTTGGACCGTGGCTGACCACCAGCGGAGATGTGTTCTCGTTTCAGGTTGTTGGGCATTTTGATCAGGGAGGTCCAACGACTCGTCTGGAAGCACTCATTGATGCCTCAAAGAACCCGCCTCGCATTATGTTCCAGCGAGATCTGACGGAACTTGGCCGTGGCTTTGAACCGTCGATCCTCGATGGCAGCCTCGACCAATAGCACATTTCCTGAACCTTGGCATTCCACTGGGCTGTTTGTTCGCCTCGACGGCTCCCGTCACGGCTGAAGTTCCAGCTGGATCCAGGTGGATGGGTCGTGTGTCACCGGAAAATCACCGCCAACACTTAGCGGAATTTCTCCCAGTTCCATGTCATGCACGATCAGATAGAAACCGACATGCCCGATCTCGATGGCATCTGTGAAGCCCGGAATCTGCGTGGCCGGAACCCAAAGGTCCAGCTGATACCCATTGTCGTGATCTTTTCGCTCCACTCGGCAGCGGCGAGGATCAAACGCGACTTTCGAAGTTCGCTGTTGAAGAACTTCCTGGTTGCGAAGAGTCGGCACATCATCGGCATCGTCGTCCGAAATCAGAACACGGAATGAAAGGCAGTATTCCGTGAAGCGATGAACATTCGCCGTGTGCCGAGTATCCAGACAGAATGTCAGATGATCAGAATTGGTGATCGATACCCAACGCCCTGAGGGGGACATTGATTTCCCTGAAACAGTGACCGAAAGGCCGATTCCTTCGTCGTTCCAGGCAGCTCGAATCCGGACATTCTGCTCTACGGAGTTCATGGCGGAAGGCATCATGAGTGGCGGAACAAAGCCCGGAACCAAAGTCCCCTTTGGCCCTGGCAATCGCTCCTCTTTCGGCAGTCCAAGAGAGTAATGGAAAAGGAATGACGGTGGAACAACCTGGTTCATAAAGCGCCTTTCGAATTGCGTTACTTCATCGCCTGCGTGATGCGCACCAGGGAGTCGAGTTGGGTCTGTGCATTGCCTGAGTGAACAGTGTCCCGGGCAATCCACACGCCTTCCCGAAGGTCATTGCACTTTCCGGCTGCCAGCAGTGCCGCCGACGAATTAGCGAGCACGATATCCAGCGCCGGACCTGAAGTTCCTGCGAAAACAGAACGCACGACTTCGGCACTTTCCACCGCGGACGAAATTCGCAGCTGATCTGCGGTGCACTCAGGCAATCCGAAATCCTGTGCCGACCACCTGTGGACCAAAATGTTCGCGCCCTGAACATCATAGACACATGTGTTGCCCCACAAGCTGACTTCATCCAGCTGAGTTGCCCCACAGACAACAAGTGTTCGCCCTGTCCCCAGGAGAGAGACTGTTCTGGCCAGCAGATCTGCCTTCGCTTCAGAACTGGTACCGATCAGCTGAAACTCCGCTCCGGCCGGGTTTGTCAGAGGCCCCAGCAGATTGAAGATGGTTGGAAATCCCAGCTGCCTTCGTACCGGAGCCGCATACTTCATGGCGCCATGAATCAGGGGGGCAAAACAAAAACACAGGCCGATCGCATCCAGGCACTCAGTCGCCTGATCCGCTGAAAGCGAAATGTTGACCCCAAGTGCTTCCAGGACATCCGCAGATCCACTTCGACTGGAAACACTGCGGTTACCATGCTTCGCGACGCGTACTCCGCAGGCTGCGACGACAATTGCGGTGGCGGTGCTGATGTTGAAGGTATGAAGCTGATCTCCTCCGGTTCCGCAGGTATCCAGAAGTGGCCGCGATTTCGGCTGAAGCCGCGTGGCTCTTTCTCGCATCGCCTGAGCGGCTCCGGCGAGCTCGTCGGCTTCCGGGCTCTTGATGGCCATGGCTGTCAGAAATGCAGCAATCTCAACCGGATCGCACTGTCCATCCATAATGGCGCCGACGACGTGGCGAACCTCTCCCTGAGACAGAGCTTCCTGTCGAAGGAGCCGCTCCATTGGCGATCGCAGCAAATCGTTCATCACACGTACTTTCTAAGCAGCCACACCGATGAAATCTTCGCACAGACTTTGCCAGTTCCTGCAACCCTTCGTATGCTGGTCTGCAGGAACATCAACCTCACGTCGTGCTGACGGAGTCTAGTGCGGTGAACAATGACTTCACATGGAACGATCAGATCTGGGAGATGGAAATCGAGGGGCAGGAATCCCCGTGCTCTTACCTGCCCTCCCAGACATCAAGGATGACATACCGCCTGGCCTACAAGCTCACAGAAGCCCGTTATGAACATCTGCTGTCACGGGGCTGGCGTCGGTTTGGACGAACGTTGTTCCGTCCAGCCTGCTCCAGCTGTCGTGCGTGCCAGAGCATTCGCATTCGAATTCCGGATTTCCAGCCGTCGAAATCACAGCGCCGCTGCGTTCGTGCGACTCAGAACATCGAACTCATCATCCAGAAACCGCGAGTCAGCGATGAACATATCGATCTGTACAATCGCTATCACCTCGACATGCATCATCGACGACAATGGCCGTTTCGCGAGATTACTCGAGAACAGTACTTTGAGTCATTCCTGGATGGTCATTTCTCCTTTGCACGAGAGTTTCAGTATCGGCTCAATGGAAAGCTGATCGCGCTGGGCCTTGTGGATGTAACGCCCCGAGTCATGTCGAGTATCTACTTCTTTCATGACCCATTGATGCGAAACGATTCACTCGGGACCTATTCGGTTCTCTGTGAACTTGAGGATGGCAGAAACAACGGGCGCGAGTTGCTCTATATGGGATACTACATTCGTGACTGCGGCTCGATGAACTACAAGAATCGGTTTCGACCTCACGAGTTTCTGCAGGAGTACGTTGCAGACATGGAAACACCCTGCTGGAACCAGCCGGTTGCCGAGCAGGGTGCAATCGATGAATGATCAGACTTGCGTGAGATGACAGCGAGTTCTCAGCCTCCCTGTTTGCCTTCAGCCGGAGCGGCTGTTTCTTCAGAATGCTCCTCTGAATCGTGCATCTTGTTGAATTCTTCCACTTCATCAGCCCAGATCGTGACCTGAGGAGCCACGTTGGTGTAATAGGATCGACCGATGTCAGGAAACAGCGCCAGTGGCAGCCCGATCGCAAGAATTGTCGTCGGAGCAAGCAGAACGTACTTCCAGTTACCTTCAAACTTGAGGTGCATGAAAAACATCATGACACACATCGCCTTCGCGCAGGCGACTGCCAGAACCAGGACAATTGTCACCGGCTTCGGAAAATGCAGAAGGTCAAAGGCAACGGACAAAGCCGTGCAGATGCAAAGGACAAAGAACACACCCAGGTAGTTGACGTGATGAGTTTCGTGTGAATCGTGTGACATTTCTCTGTCCGTCTTCAATGAGCAGCTTTGCAGTAAACAATTCCAAATACACTCAGACCGATCAGCCTTACCAGCCTACCACTTCACAATGTAAAGAAGCGGAAACAGGAAGATCCAGACAAGGTCAACAAAGTGCCAATAAAGACCGCTGTTCTCTACAAAATCCGTCCATGTGGAATCCAGCTTCTTCTGCATCAGGACAACGGCAAACAGGATCATTCCGACGATGACGTGGATCGCGTGGAATCCTGTCATCAGGAAGTATGTTGAGGCAAAAATATTCCCATACACGACCGGGTGCATATCAAACACACCCTTTGTCACGAATGCACCCACCTGTTCGTCGGCCTTCAGCTTCTTCAAGTACTCCTCCACTTCCTTGAATCCAAGCTCAGGGAACTTTTCACCCTCTTTCAAATTAGCCCGAGCGGTCAAAAATTCGGCCGGAACGGCTGGCACAGTCAACGAAACATTGGCGACACGGTGCTGATGAAGATTAAGCCACTCCGAATACAACTTCGCGTCAATCGGAGCCCGGTCCTGGAAGAGTTTGAAGGTGGCCGCGTCGAGCTTCTCCGGTTTCTCTGCAGTCGGCAAACCTGCGACCTTGGTGGAAACACTCAGAATGTCGCCAGGATTCTCCGTGACGATGGCACCAACGTCGGTGTATTCCTTGAAGCGAGCACGAACGACCGCTTCAAGTTCACGATCGGCCTTCGCAATTGCCTGACTTGCTGTCTCCGGAATTCGCCCCGGCAGAATGTCATGGTCGATCTTGCCCTTGTACTCCGCCGCCTTAATGCCAAGGAACACAAACGCGAGAAGCAGCGTCAGCCCGAGGAAGCTGCGAGCCTTTGAGAAGTTCTTCTGAGCCATTGCTTCATGAGCAACGACCACGAAGTAACTCGAAACGATCAGTACGAAAGTGTTCACACCACCAAACAGAACATTGATGTGAGTGTCCTTCGACTCGGTCGGCCAGCCCGGGGATCCAAGGCGAAGCACGATATATGAGCCAATAAACGCGGTGAAGAACATGATTTCCGTGCCGAGGAACAGCCACATCCCGAGCTTGGAATTCGGAATTGGAATCCCCATTCGAAGGGCGGGCGCTTTAGGTGAATGTGACATGGCAATCCAGAATCATTTCTTGTCAGACAGCACGTTCGCTGTCTGAACGGGGACACTCTTCATCAGGCCGTGAGCCGGATGAAATCCAGAACGAGACAACACAACAAAACAGGCAAACAAATCAGCGAACCAACCATCAGCTGGCGTGCTCGCAAATCACTGCGTTCGAAAAAGAAGCGAAACGTCAGCCACAGGTAACCCAATGACAGCACGACCGCGGCAGACAGATAACCTGAACCGGCCAGTCCAACAAACCGAGGAACACAGGTCACAGGCACAAAGGCCAGGGCATAACACAATGCAATCCAGCCAGCGCGACGCCCGTTATCGGTGTAAGACGGCAGCATCTTCAAGCCAGCTGATTCATACTGATCTCTATAAATCCAGC
>CAZIGZ010000095.1:0-24663 GCA_964538835.1 uncultured Chitinophaga sp.
CAAAGCCCAGAATGTCCACGCCGAATACCCCGGCGAGGAATTCCAGGCGTTCCCGCACCCATTCCTTGCGGTGCGAGTAATCCTTGCGAGTGCGTCGGTCCTTGCCGCACAGGTGCGTCCTGCGAACGCAGCGGTTGATGGCATGGAAGACCTGAATCTCACTGTCGGCGACGATTTCCCGGCGGTTGACTCGCGGCATGCTGAAGGCTCCGGATGGTGGTGGTGAGGATGAGAAAAGAACAATAAAAAGACTGAATTCTGGTGTCAAGGTGGCTGGCACCTAAAGGTGGGTGGTGAATCGCTACAGATGGTACAGATTACGCAGATGGCATTTGGGCAGATTCCTGCCAGTGGGGCATGGGATTGGGGCGATAAATGAGGTGATGCAGCATCAAACTGCAGTTCTATCGAACGAATACCGTTGCAAAACGGTTTCCAGCTGTCGCCGTCATCGTTCATCCCCCTCTGAACGGTGACGGCGATTTTTCTGCGCGGTGCAGATTTTTCAGGTGTCTCGCGGGGTTGCTATGACTCGACGAAAACGGCCGCCAGAGGGTCGAAGTTTTGCTGTTGCCACGTTCCGGGATCCGGGGGCCTGGTTGCAGGGGTTTCTGAATTACCTTGATGCCGAATGCGGGATGTCACCAAATACCTCGGCGGCGTATCGGCGGGATCTCGAGCGGTTCTTCACATGGAATCGAGACGTTGCACGTGCCGGCGTGCATGATGTGGGTGTTCCTACAATTACTGCGTTTCTGGAATACCTGCAGAGTCTGAATCTGGCGGCCAGCAGCATTGGACGCGGTCTTGTCGCCATCCGCATGTTCTTTCGCTTTCTCATGCTGGAAGGCATCGTTGCGGAGAGTACTGTTGATCTCGTGAGTTCTCCAAAACTCTGGGAGCGTCTTCCGAAAGTGCTCAGCCCGGATATGGTCGATGCGCTCCTGGCGGCTCCTCAGGGGCCACTGGATCGGTACTATCGCCGCGATCGAGCAATTCTGGCCGTCATGTATGCCACTGGCTGTCGAGTTTCGGAAGTTGTCGATCTCAAGTTGTCAGATGTGGCGCTGGAGGAAAACTACTGCCGGTGTACCGGTAAGGGCAACAAGCAGCGTATGGTTTCACTGAATCCAGTCGCGGTCGATGCCATTCGTAAGTATCTCGAAGCGGAACGTCCGGCGATGGTGCTTGTTGCTGGTTCCGACCGAGGGAATTTGTTCCTGTCCAGAAGCGGAAAACGCATCAACCGGGAATCTGTCTGGGCAATGATCCAGCGGTATGCTCGCCGAGTCGGGTGTGGTTCCGAAGTCAGTCCTCACACACTGCGTCATAGTTTTGCGACTCATCTTCTGGCAGGCGGCGCGGACATCAGGGCACTTCAGGAAATGCTTGGGCATTCGAGCATACGAACGACTCAGGTCTACACTCACGTGGAGCACAGTCGTCTGAAGGCAGTGCACAAGCAGTGCCATCCTCGCGGCTAGAGATCTTTCGCCGTCGAAGTGCAGCTCTTTGTGGGTATTGCTGTAACTGCTTATTAGTTGCATTCAGAGATAACACCCTTTAAGGTGTTGCCGCGTTCGAGCCCGCGATAAGCACATTGCCATCGCCCTGCCCTGTTCTGTAGCTTTCAGATTCTCAGCATGTCTGACAACGAAGATCTCAGCACCAACCGTGAGACCGTACAGATCCAGCCAAAGCAAGCTGGCACTGAAGGGGTCACAGTCGAGGCCCCGTGGCATCGATCGTTGCTGCTCTTTCTGACGGACGAGCATCGGCAGTTTCTTCGCTGGATCATGGCCGTGCTGATTGCACTTCTTGCCGCAGAATGGACATGGCTCGTACTGGAGAAGCCAGATCCCGTTCTCCTCGAGCGAAGCGACCTGTTTCGCCATTCGTATCGGATCGACATCAATACGGCTTCGTGGGCCGAGTGGATTCAGCTGAATGATATTGGTCCTTCAACGGCAAGTCGGATTGTCGCAGACCGAAAGGTGAATGGACCATTTCGAAGCATCGAGGACCTCACGAGGGTTCCCGGCATTGGCAAGGCGACACTTGAAAAGATGCGTCCCTTCCTGATGATGCGTTGAGCGTAAACGGTGCCGGGTTGCGCAGCCATCTGCCGCCGATCACGAGCGAACCTGCAAAATGGTCTCGGTCTCAGGTCACTACGTGCCTGGGAAATTGACTGAAGTTGGATAAGGCGGTGTACCTTCCCTGGTGAGTGGCTAAGATGAGGTTTGACCAGATCAGAAACCGTCTTTTGTGAAGCGTTGGGCTGCTGAATCTCCAGTCCTGCCGAAAGACATTCCATCTTGAGCCAACAGGCTTACTGAGGCAGGGGCTTGTTCTCCTGTAAGGCATGAAAACAGAACAGAATGCGGCGAACTTGAATCCGATGGACGACACGACGTCCAGCACCGTGAAGAAGATTGTTCAGGGCAGTCGCCAGCGATTCGAGGAGTATCGGGAAAAAGTCCGGCGAAAGTTGCTCCCGAAAGGCAGTGTTCATTCCGTCGGAGACACCCGTTCCGCGAAAGATCGCGTACGCAGTTCCTGGCAATTGATTGTTCAGTTCTTTGGCTTGCTGAGACCGTTTCGAGCCCAGGTGATATTCGCCCTTTTGTCGGTCACGATTTCCACAGTGCTTGGTTTGATTCCTCCTGCCGGTACTAAGTTTGTCGTGGACTATGGCCTTTCCGGACAACCGCTGCCTGCGTGGTTACAGCAGTTCCCGGCCCTGTCGAATCCGATGCGTCTCCTGACGGCGACTGTTCTCGCGGTTGCGTTTGTTTCATTGGCGAAAATTGCGGTTCACATCTGGGGGCGATGGTACGCCACGGTGATCGCGAAACAGATTCAACTGGCGATTCGGCGTAAGGTGTTTGATCACGCTGTTCGATTGCCGCTGCATCGTGTGCATGAGCTGCGTTCGGGCGGAGTGGCTTCTATTCTCCGTGAAGACGGTGGCAGTGTCGGGGAACTTGTCTTTGGGATGCTCTACAACCCCTGGCGGGCCGTGATCCAGCTGATTGGCAGCTTCGTCATCCTGGCCTGGGTCGACTGGACTCTGCTGCTTGGAGCTGTTGTGTTGCTGCCAACAGTCTTTGTGACTCATCGAGCCTGGATCAACAGCATTCGTCCGCAGTATCGGGCGATTCGCAAACAGCGGGAACAGATTGACGCTGGGGCAACAGAGTCCTTTGCCGGAATGCGAATCGTGAGAGCCTTCAGCCGTCAGAAGCGTGAGGCGGCTCGATTCTCCGAAGAAAACAATTTGATGGCTCGCCAGGAACTGTACGCCTGGTGGTGGATGCGAATCGTGGAAATGGTCTGGGAGGCTCTGATTCCGATCGCCAGTGCGGGACTGCTTTTCTATGGCGGCTGGAGGGTCATTAATGGTCACATGACGACGGGCGATCTGATGATGTTCCTTGTGTATCTTTTGATGCTGCTTGAACCACTTGCGACACTTGCAAGCAGCGCGACTCAGTTCCAGAACAGCCTCAGCGGACTGGATCGAGTGCTGGATCTTCTGGAAGAGCCGATGGAGATGCAGTCGACTCCGGGAAGCCTGCGTGTGAATCGTGAAGCGATCACCGGGCGGATCGAATTCGATCGTGTCACTTTTCTTTACCCCGGAACTTCGACAGCGGCGCTTCAGGATGTTTCGCTCGTCGTTCCGGCTGGCTTCACAGTCGCGCTGGTTGGGCCAAGTGGTGCCGGCAAGACGACGCTGAGCAACCTGGTGGCTCGATTCTATGACCCAACGTCGGGACGCATTCTGCTGGATGGGCGAGATCTTCGGGACTACGACGTGGAGTCATTTCGGTCGCTCCTGGGAGTTGTCGAGCAGGATGTGTTCTTGTTCGATGGTTCCATTGCCCAGAACATCGCGTATTCCAGAAAGCACGCGACAAAGGAAGATATTCGTGCGGCTGCGGCTGCGGCCAATGCCACCGAGTTTATCGAACGTTTGCCGGACGGATTTAACACCGTGATTGGAGAACGCGGTGTTCGACTCAGTGGTGGCCAGCGGCAGCGACTGGCGATTGCTCGCGCGGTGCTTGCGGATCCGAAGGTGCTGATTCTGGATGAAGCGACGAGCAACCTGGATACGGAAAGCGAACAGTTGATTCAGCAGAGTCTTGGGGTATTGATGAAGGGACGTACGAGCTTTGTGATTGCTCATCGCCTCAGCACGATTGCCGGTGCTGATCTGATTGTTGTCGTCGAAGGTGGGCGCATTCTTCAGACAGGGACTCATCAGGAACTGATGGAGCTCGGAGGTCGCTATCGAATCATGGTGGAACAGCAGGTCAAGATGACGCTCGGCAGTGTTGGAAGTATGACCTGAACTCTGCCGTGCCGGAGCCGCCTTGTGCTCCGGCACGCTGGAGAATCTTCAGGTCAGCAGGCCTTCGATTGGTTTGGACGACGGGTCTGCAATCGGCATTTCTCGTCCGTCGACGATGAAGTTGCCGGTAGAATCAACGCCGACGGCCTGCAGGTATGTGTGGAACAGATTGCCGTGATCGACCTGCTTGTCGATGACTTCCGTGCCCTTATCGTTCGTCGCACCGAAAGCAAATCCTCGCGGCATGCGACAGCCAGCAACACAAACGGACCATGCCCTGGACCAGTGATCGCGCCCGTAATAGAGGTTCACGTTGGGTGTGCGCCCGAATTCGCTGAGCACGACGATGAGAGTGCTCTCCAGCATGCCTCGATCTGCGAGATCGGCCACAAAGGTCGCGAATGACGTATCGAACTCACCGAGCTGTTCGATGTGAAAATTGAAGTTTTCGTTGTGAGTGTCATAGTTCGAATGCGAAAGCTGCACAAAGGAGACCCCCTGTTCCAGCAGGCGGCGAGCCAGCAGGCAGTGCCGACCGAGGTCGGATGGTCCATACTTTTCGACGGCCGACGCGGGCTCTTTCGTGACGTCAAAAATGTCGCGTTGAGCCATCAGCTTTTCAGCCTGTTCGAAAGAGTACGTGAATGCTTCAGTGACCGCCGTGCGGCGACGATTGAGGAAGCGTTCGCTGACCTTGCGACGAAACTCCTGACGAGCCTTGTCGGAGTCTTCCGGAATGCTGTCAGGGCGAACGGTGTTTGGTGGCGGATTCCCGTTGCCCAGCTGCACGCTGGAGTACTTTGGCCCGAGCCATGCGGAATCATTTCCTCGACCACCACCTCCGCCGGGCGTAATCACGATATGTCCCGGCAGAGCACTGTCGTCGGGATTGAGTGTTTTGGAAGCGACTGCGCCGAGCTGAGGGAATTCACCTGCGGGGGTTTGGCGACGCCCGGTCATCATCAGATATGCCCCCTTCCCGTGATCATCTTCGCTGGTGTTGACGCCGCGGATCAGACACAGGTTGTGCATTTGCTGTGCGGTTTTCGGCAGCAGCTCAGAAATGTGGATACCTGGCACAGAGGTAGGAATGGACAGAAATGGTCCTCCGGTTTCCGTGCCTGGTTTCGGGTCCCAGCTTTCCAGCTGGCTCAGTCCACCGTGCATGTTGAAGACAACAATTCGTTTCTGGTCCGACTTTAGCGAGGCTGCGATGGCCGGATTGGCGAAGGCACCGAGGCCACCGACGATGGCGCCGGCCCCGGCCGCCATCGTTCCAAGAAACTGGCGGCGAGCGATTCCGTGAGCAGCGGTGTTACAGGGGTATCGAAGGACCATGGCATGACTCCTGAAATTGGTTTCGCCGATAGTTCTCAAAGGCCGAAAAGCAGCATCGTGTCATTTGAATCAGATGGCAGCCTGAATCAGGTTGCCGCTTTAGTGGTTAAACCGGAACTCTGCGCTGCTCAGCAGTCCCCAGACAAGTTCCTTTGCCGCCTGGCTTCGATCCGGGCGTGATGCCAGGAATGAAGTCACATCGGCCACTTCCTCTTCGGTTGGCATTCTGGTCAGAATGCCGAGGTACAATTCTTCCGCAGCGACTCGCGGATCCGTCGCCTTGATGACTCGTTCTGTCGCATTGCCACCCGACGGTCCGACCCAGCTGTTGATCGCTCCTCCGTTGGAGGTGAACAGGGCCTGGTCCGGACTTGCGTAAAAGTCATTTTGAGGCTGTCCGGGGGCACCACCATAAAGGGGAACATAGTTGCCAATGTTACCCTTCAGTTTGTCCCAGGTTCGCTGTTCGAGTTCGACTTCTCTCTGAGCAAGCACTGAAGGATCCTGCTTCTGGGCATCTGTCAGCGGCGCCGTTTTGTCGAGCTCCGCAATTTCGCCGGCCCGGTAGTTGTCATAGACTCGAGTGACACGGAAAACCGTCCAGCAAAGCTGTTCGGGGCTGAGCGGCTTCAGCTGAGCCAGCATAAAATGGTTCGCCAGTTCTGTCGGAACCGGTTCGATGGCTTTTGTAAACTCGACAGACGCCTGCTGCTGTGTTGCCTTTGCCGCTTCAACCTGGGCGTTCATCTGAGCTTCCATGTCCCGGCGTTTCTGAAGTTCCGCCTGAGCGTCACTCATCTCCGTCTGGGCTTTCTTCAACAGCTCCTCCGCCTGCTGCATCTGTTGAGAAGCGATTGTCATTTGCGATTCCGCTGACTTCAACGCCACCGTTGCGGCTTCTTTCCTGACGGCCAGTTGTTGAGAGGCAGCCTTGAGTTCTTCATCGCCTGCCAGAGTCTGCACGGCTCGATCCAGCGCGGCTTTTGCATCAGTCAGAGAAGACACGACTGTCTGCTGAGTTGCCATCGCCTGCTGGGCGGTTGTCAGCGCCGATGCGGATGAAGCTCGTGTTGTTTCGGCCGCTCTCAGTGCTTCAGTCTTCTGCTGAACGACCGGCAACATTTCGGAGACCTGCTGTTTTGCGACGACATACTGAGATTCCGTCGAGGCCACGGCAGAGACAGCTGCATCGAGTTCCTGAAGTTCCTGTCCGGCCTTCTTCATTTCGTCCAGCATTGTGATCCGTTCTTCCGCAGATCGCAAAACCTGCTGAGCGTGCTGTGCCGCTGTTCGCGCTGCGACGACTTTTGCTTCTTCCGCTCGCACGGCATCCAGCAGTGGCTTGAGTTTCTGAGCCGACGCTTCCAGTGCAGCACGAGCCGTCTTTGCTGCTACTTCCGGGGCTGCTGTGGCTGTCGTCTTGTCTGCGACGGACTGCTTCAGAGCGGGGATTTCGCCGGTGACTGCGGATGTACGCGTCTCCAGAATCCCGGCAGTGGCGGCCAGTTCCTGGTTGTCCGGCAATGCGGCGAGAGCATTCCTGAGTGACGCCAATGACTGTGCCAGCGTGTCGGCCGCCTGCTGTTTTGCATTCAGTGCCGCAGTCGCGTCGGCGAGTGCCTTTTGAGCTTCATCACGTTTCTTTTTTGCTTCCGTGTACTGATTTCGAGCAGCGTCCAGTTCGGCGGCAACCGGGAGCATTGCCTGTTCTGCCGTATGATACGCATCATCAGCGGAGTCCTTTGATGACGTTGCTGACGTGCTGACGGAATCCAGCTCTGCTTTCCTCTGAGCGATCTGATCCGCTTCGGTCTTTGCCGCAGCGAGCTGTGCTGTGGTTTCTGCCGGGAGGTCGAACGGTCGCTGATAAGTCTGACTGAGAGCAATTTCCCGCAGGAAGTCCTTCATGTTGAAGCCGGATGCTGCAAGCTGGTGACCGAGTTGCTGCAGAAGTTCCGGGCTGGCAGCCGGGTTATCCGGGTGCATCATGTCCAGTGGATGCACGAGGCCTCGGCCAAACATAAACGACCAAAGACGATTCGCGGCATTTTCGTTAAATGCTCGATTCGCCCCGTTCGTCGCCTGATCTGCCAGCAGGCTGCGTCGACTGATCCTGGGAACAGCCCTGACACCATCGGCCGGTGGCGTCACGTAGTCTTCGCCAGGCACCAGAAACTGTTCAACGAGCGTTGTGCTGCCTGGCAGCCGGGCGCCGGTGCGGTGCATGTTGCCTTTTGAAAAGACGGATTCGAAGGTCAGGTCTGCTCCGGAACGTTCCCCAAGAACCGTGATGTCTTTGTCGTTGACTTTCTTTGTGACGGCATAGGTTGTCGACGTCATTGCCAGAAGTCCCTGATAGTCCTTCTGAAGAAAATCAGCGACGAGTGGCGAGTCATGACACTGTGCACACTGCAAGTCGCGCCCGAAGAAGAAGCGTCCCATATCGCGAGCCACAATGTTCGGCTCAATACCCCGATCGAGGATGAATCTTGAGGCCGCCCTGTTGTCCGCGTTCTCCATTTCTCCATCGGCAGTGATCAGTTCTTTGACAAGAACGTTCCAGGGCTTGTTATCACGAACTGACCTGACGAGCCACGCCATCCATTGATCCTGGGAGATATGTGTGTTTGAGCGACGTTCCATCAGCATGACGTCCAGAGTTGCCGCAAGATGGCGGGCATACAACGGCGATGCGAGAAGCCGATCAACAAGCTTTTCGCGTTTGGATGGATCGGTGTCAGTGATGAAGGCTCGCGCTTCGTCGGCGGTCGGCGGCATGCCGTTCAGATCGAGAGAGACTCTTCGAAGGAACTCGGCATCAGAGCACAGCGAAATCGAAATCCCGGGCGGTGAAGCAAGTTCCCGATCGATGATCTGACGGATCGACTCCTGGGCAGTGGCTGACTGCGGGAATATGCATGCCATCACGGCAGCAACAAACAGAAGGCGAAGATACGCGTTCATCGCGATCTCTCCGAATCTTGTCTTCACTCAGCCATTGAGGAGGGACCGGCCGGGCCGGCGATGGACTGTGTGAAGAAATGTAGTGAGGTGGGAATCCGGTCAGGCGACCGGCCAATCATCCGACTCAGGCATTTCACCCTGAGCCATTTCATCTTTTCGTCTGAACCGCGGAATGAATTCCTGATCAACCGACTTGGTGTAGCTTGAGGGCTTTACCACCGTCAAGCCAGACCATTGTCCAGTTGAGCGAGGAAACCGAAACCAAGAAAGAAGTTTCCTGCTCTATTTTGACACTTCGGCTGTGAGAGGCTGCGGAAAACAGGCATTTTTCTTCAGGCCAGGGACTTCGAGTTGAGGAAACTCACCATGCGTGTCACGGTCGCACGGAAAAACCCGCAAAGCGTGCCATCGAGCACACTGTTTTCTCTGGTTAGTCATGGTCGTCAGTCAGAGCAACCGACGGCTTTGCGGAACTGGCTGGCAGACCCTGCGAGACGATGTTTCGGATGGCTCGAATCAACTGAGACTTGCGGAAAGGCTTCTGCATCGTCATTCGGACATTTGGAAACATGCTGTAGTCTTCGACATTGGTCTGCGAATAGCCGCTCATCACGATGACAGGAATGTGGATCCCGCGCTGGTAGAGCTCTTCCAGCATTGAGTGGCCATCAAACTCCGGCATCATCATGTCAAGCAGCAGGCAGTCGATACCATCAGTATCGGCGATGAATTCCAGTGCTTCTGTAGCTGTGCGAAAAGCACTGACTCGCATGCCACTGGCTTCGCAGGCTCGCTGAACCACATCCAGAACCGTCTGCTGATCATCGACAGCGACGATCCTGCCGGCCGAAGCCGAAACGATGATGTTGGAATCGCCACGGTCACTATTGTCTGTGTCGACTGTTACTTCACTGTCCGTTTGAGGCAGCAGAATTCGGAACGTTGTTCCCTCGCCTCTTCGTGACGACACTCTGATAAGTCCGTCGTGCCGATTGACGTGTCCATAGACAACCGACAGGCCAAAACCGTGTCCCTGAGTTCTTGATCGAGTCGTGAAGAAGGGCTGGAACAATCGCGACATATCCGCTTCGGAGATGCCGTCGCCGCTGTCAGAGACCTCAAACCAGACAAAGCGACCACCGCTTGTTCGATTGCCAAACATCTGAAGTCTGGACAATTCGGCAGGATTCTCGATCGACATTTCTCCGGTGCTCAGTGTGACTCGCCCATGAGTTTCATGCATCGCCTGGGCAGAGTTGGAAACAAGATTCATCAGAATCTGCTCAAGCTGCCCTGTGTCAGCTTCTGTCATGCACGACGAGCCTGAGGGAAGGAACTCAATGACGTGACGACAGCTCAGGCCGGAACGAAGCAGCGGCAACATTCTTCCGATGACCTGATTGAGGTCGACCACACATTTACGAGAAGGTTCCTTGCCGGCGTAAACCAGCATCTTACGGCTCAGTTCCGCGGCGGTTTCAGCCGAGCGGATGATTCCCTCAATACACTCATCGATCTGAGGATCGTCGGGAACAATCTGCCTGAGCAGGTCTGCATTTCCGAGGACACCCACCAGCAGATTGTTAAAGTCATGCGCGACACCTCCGGCGAGCGTCCCAAGGCTCTCGAGTCGTTCCGTCTGCGCGATTCGCAGTTCCATTCGTTCCTGTTCGGACCGCTGTTGTTCCGCCTGCTGCATTGCTCTTGATAGCTGATCATTGACATTTCGCAGTGCTCTCTGATCGATCAGCATTAACACAAACAGGGAGCTGACCACGATGCCCGCAACAGCCATCCAGAAGTCACTCCACCACGCATGAGTATTGCCATCGACAAGCACCTCTTTCAGCAGCTGAGATTGTTCGACCTGTGCCTTTTCCAGCTTGTCGAGTTCCAGCGACGTTTTTGATGCGATCATCGCCGATGCCGCACGATCGTACCCAAGCAGCCGGTTGGCCTGAGAAGCAATGCGTTTCGCAATCTCCGCCTCAGGTATGCCGGTCGACTTGAGACTTCCCGCGGTCAACAGCTGTGACATACTCAGAAGTGCATCCGGATCGGTAATCACCGGAAGATCAACCTGCTGGCCAATGAGCAACTCACTCATGAACTGGAAATGCTCAGCCTTTGAAGATGATGCGGCGTAGATTGCTCGAATCGGGGGGTACGGAGTACTGAAGGCGAGTTCGCCGATCAGCGTCCGAAGCTCCGGGTTCATTGCTTTTTCGTGTGTCATCGAGTCCAGCAACAAAAGGCACTCGGTTGCCGAAATCTTCCACAGCGGAGCGAGTCCATGATACTCCGGCGACGCAAGAGACTGACGAATCGTTGTGCGAAGCGTCTCGGATTCGTTCGTTGCATTGCATGACGAACATTGCTGCAATAGTCGAAGGAACCATTGCTGGCTGACCTGTTCTTCTTCCGGACGCATGGAAGCAACTTCGGAAAAATCCACACTTCGCCTTCGCTGATGTTCAGGCTCAATGCGGCTGATTTCTGTCCAGAGCACTTCCGACCAGAGATGCAGTCTTGTTTCATTCGGGATAGATTCACCGAGTGCCTTGAGGTCCTTTCGAAGTCCCTCAGTGCATGACACGACCGTTGCAGATCGCATCAGGCGAGCTCGAAGGCAAAGTGCGTGAAGCAGGTACGCATGTGAGACTCGATCCGGGTCTCTGGGAACCGAGTTCATCGCAGCAAGAAAATCCGCCTGTGCCGGGATCGGACCTTCGGTCAGCAATCGAGCACACGAGCGCTGAGCGAGTGCTGCTGCACAGGCCCCGGAGTTGCTGTTCTGGACGGCCAGGTCAGCGGCCTGATTGCTGATGACAATGACCTCTTCGGGAGCCGAATACAGTTTTGCGACGGATTGCTGCAGCAGGTTGAGGACGTCTTCCGGCGGCGTCACCTGTGCGGACTGAAGATCCGGCCCTGCGACTTCGGGATGAGTGTTTTCCGGTTGCAGTGAGTGCCATGGTGCCGCGAGCAGATGGCCGGGGAGAAGAAGGGAAAGCAACGTCCAGGTGAATGCTCGCATTGTTGTGTCCTCCGTGCCACACGCCGTAAGCGGTGTCGTTCAGACCATCCATCTGACACCCGCTTACACTCAGATCCGCCCTGCCATTCCGCTGTGTCTCTCAGGTGCCAGCAGCTGACTTATGGGGAGGATTGCGAAATCCCCTGGCACTTTCAAGAGTACCGGCCAGCGTTGTCTGTCAGGATTTCTCCGAAAACAGTTCACTCAATGGGAGTCGTCTGGTCTTGCTGCGTCCCCCGCTGTTTCAGTTTGAGCCACGCAAATGCGGCTTCCGGAAGACTCTCGTGTCCTCCGTCGAAAATGATGACTTCCGAGTCTTTTGAACGGCGATGCAGCAAAATGTCACGATCCATTCCCTGGATCTCACTTTTGGTTTCGGACGGAACATTCAGCTTTCGGTCCTTCACCAGTTGCTCAATTTCCTGCTCACTTACGGGAGGCTGAGAATTGCCATGCCCCGCTGCGATCGAATTAAACGCACGCAGTGAATGGCTGACTGGTACCGAACCCGTATGGCCATCTTGCACACCAGCCCAGATGCTGACGGGCAGGTCATCAGTGCGATGAAGATGAAAGACGGGAGATCGATCACGATAGTCCTGATCAATCACGGGCGAACCGCCAGGTGGTCCTCCCAGGGATTTCGCGATCATCTGCGCGTACTTCTGGGGTTCTCCGTCTTGGCAGTGAAACCGATACCAGTCTGCCAGGTCCGTTGGTCCAACCCAGGCCGACACCGCACTAAAGCGATCCGGATGATGTCCGGCCATCAGCAGTGACATATGGCCGCCACCGGAAACACCGGCGAGGTAGATTCTGGCACGATCCACTTTGACCTTCCGACCAATCAGTTCCAACGAATCCAGGATATCCTGCCGAGCATATTTTGAGCCGCAAGCTTTGGGTGACTGATTGACTCCGCGAAAGTTCGGGTGCAGCCAGATCCAGCGGTGTTCCACGCAGGCTCGAAACCACTTTTCATTGTCCTGAAGATAATCGCTGCTCCACGAATGGAGAAAAACAAACAGCGGCGTCTCCTGTTTCTCGGCTTCCGGCGGTGCCCAGTACAACAGCGGCTGTTTTTCGCCGTCGAGCGGACTAACCGTTTCTGCTGTCAATGGTTTCGGAAGTGGTGCTTCCGAAGACTCATCCGCTGTTACCTTCGGCAGCGTCTGGGCGATCCCCAGCCAGGTCAACAGGCACAGCGTCGGGACAATCACGTTCTTCATCGGCGTTCTCACGGACGTCTCGAAGCAAGTCATCTCAGCCAGCTGAGACCTCTTTGCAGAAGTCATACAGCAGCTGCAGTGAATGGTGGGCGTCACTTTCGGAAATCGTCATGGGCGGACTGACTCGAATCACGCATCCTGCGAGTGGCCCGAGCAGATGAATCCCTTCGTTCTGCGAGTTGCCCTTGTAGCACCGTTCAACAATGGCACAGGCTGTCTGAGCAGGCGTGAGGTTTCCATGCGGACCGCATTCGATTCCGAAGACCATGCCTTCGCCTCTCACCTTGATGATGACTCCTGTGTCCTTCAGACGACGGAGGCCGTCCAGGAAGATGGTGTGCAGCTTGCGAGTCTGCTCAAGAACATCGGTCGATTCGAATTCATCCAGCGTCGCGAGAACTGCGGCAGATGAGATCGGGTTGGCGCTCCATGTGTCCGATGTGGAACCGTATCCCATCGGGTCACACACATCTCGCCGTCCAACAGCCGCGCTGACCGGGACACCATTGCCCAGGCCTTTGCCCAGGCACACAAAGTCTGGTTCGATGCCATAGGATTCAAAGGCATACATGTGTCCGGTGCGGCCAAAATTTGCCTGCACTTCGTCAAGGATGAACAGGATCTCCTTTTCGCGGCAGAATGACTGCAAAAGCTGCAGATACTGTTTGGGCGGATGATAGCTACCGCCGCCGCCAAGATATGGCTCAGTAATCAGACACCCGATTGTGCGGCCTGACTCCTGCCAGATGCGTTCCAGCTCCGCTCGATACGGAGCAGGATCGAAGGCTTTGGCAGGATGATCCACATCCGAGCATTCTTCACGCGGGAAAGAAATGAAGCGGACTCTGGGATCTCGATCCGGGTCAGACTCCGATCCGGTCACAGCGCCGCTGAGTCCCTTTTTTCCATGGAAGCCAAATCGCGTCGCCATGATTCCATCGCGGGACGGATCGCGCTTCATGCACGCCCAAAGAGCCTTCTGCACGGCTTCCGAACCAGATGCGGCCCAGATGACGGTTTGAAGTCGATTGCCTCCTGGAGAATTCTGCAGGCTGGCGACCAGGCGCTGGCTGGCTTCCGCTTCCAGCGGAGTAATCGCATTGTAGGCCGTCATGGATGACGCCTGGAAATAGCCTTCATCACTGCCGCTGAAGTCCGCCGGATTCCAGCCCATGTAGCGAATGAACCGCTTCATCCATCGCCGCGGATTGTGGCCAAGGTTGGAAACTAGAACTCCCGAGGTGTAATCGAACAGCCGGCGACCTTCCGGTGTCCAGTGAAAGCAGCCGGCAGACTTTGCAAGGACTGCCTGACTGGGCGTGAAGGTTCTCAGGGAATGTGGTTCAGTCGTCGCGATCACGTCACGAAGTGCATTCGACTGATCTTCGCGATCGAAGTGAATGGAAAACGACGGGGCGGGCTGAGTCATTGGGGTCATTACCTGTGAATTCGATTGGCAAACTATCCACGCAGACCCAGATGGTAGTGAACCGACAAGCTTCCGCAAAACAACACGGTTGAGATCCGTCGTCAACGGCGAATAACCCGGAATTGACCACAGGCGAATCACAGTCCGGGATCAGCAGCCCAGTCTGCTCGGCCCGTCGCATCATGCGACAGAACGCTGAATGGGAATGCGATTGGGCCGACTATGCAGAAAACGAAAAGGCCACCGATGACTCGTTGGCCTATTGCTTTGCGTTAGAATCACAATGTATGGCGGTCGGCACAGCTCAACCTCATCCCCGGACTGCGTCGGGAACTGAGTCTCCGTTGAGATCTCCAAGTCCGATTCCTGATGATGAGCCGTGACCCTACTGAGATGATGCATAGAACTCATCGGTGTCCCGGCCCAGAACGGCTGCTCCTCCGTTGGTGAGGATGCGCGGTGACCATCACCGTTCACATCGCCAATCTGGATGCGGCTGGAGCCTTGAGAAGGGTACGACAGGGCGTTTTGGAGCATCGCTTCTCCGTTGCCCGCATAATAACGAATCGTCGAACCGTCGGAGGTAACGACATCGTCACGTCCATCACGATTCATGTCCTCGACATGTGTATCCTGCACGTGTCCAACATTGATCCACGCGACAGAATAGAACGTACCGTCCCCTCGACTGACCAGGACTCCGACAACGCCGTTCCCGCCTGACTGAATCAAGTCTTCATCGCCGTCGCCGTCAATGTCACCCACTTCAATGTCCAGGCCGTTTGGACCAATGGACATATTGTATCCCGGAAGGAATGAACCCATGCCATCGTAGATGAAGATCTTTGTTGTTCCGCCGCAGGAGAAACCAGCGGTGACGACGTCATCAATGCCGTCATGATTGAAGTCACCGACCTCAATGTCGTTGGCGTAAGGATCGACGGAATACGGTACTGGAGGCTGGAAACTGCCATCCCCGCTGCCTTTCAGCAGATCAATCGTGTGCCCTGACTGGTCACAAGGTCGAGCTTTCCGTCGTGGTTGAAGTCGGCGACGGACACTATTGTTCCGGTGCCTCCGGCCGATGATGTCACCCTGGCACCAAACGTACCGTCACCATTGCCAAGCTGTACGCTGACCTGCCCCAGGCTGGAATTCCGTTCTGCCAGATCATTGATGCTGTCGCCGTTGAAGTCACGGATTTGCACTGTGGAAACAACGACATATGGATTCACGCTCACGGGCATCAACAGCGTCAGCACCTGTCGTTGTTCCAGTCCTTCAGGACCCGCTACAGAACGACGTCGACGATTTCGAGATTTGCCCGGACGTACACCCAGAATTTTCTTCAGCCAGTTCAGATTCATGACACAACTCCTGAGATCAGTGAAAGGAACGGACTGCGAAACGCCGGACATCCGGACCCTTCGGAATCGCCAGGATTCGTCCTCCTGCTCCGGAAAGAGGGATTCGGCGGATGAATTCGCGAGGGATTTCCTCTATTCTGCCGTTCCAGCGTTTTCGGCGGCAATTACTGACTGCACACTGGCTTTTCAAAAAGCCTGCGTCCCTCTTTCCCTGGAGCGTTCATGCACTGCGATGTGGTCAAAAATGGCTGTGCCCTTCTGGCTGGCAGCGTCTTCATGGCATGCATGATCACTTTGCCTGGCACCAGCCCGGCCGACGAATTGCAGCCGAAATCCGGAACTGCAGCGATCTCTGAAAACACAGAAGGGCGTCCACTTTCGGGTGATGCATCCGCCCTTCAGGCTCGGTTTCGAAAACAGTCCGATGGGACCGTCATCGATTCTTCCAGCGGCCTGATGTGGCAGGCAGTGGATGGTGGCGAGATGACTTTGCCGCAGGCTCGCAAGTACGCTACTGACCTGGTCCTGGGAGGCCACGATGACTGGCGTCTGCCGCTCAGTATGGAACTGCTTTGCCTCATGGATCATCGTCGGCATGGCCCTGCGATGAACACGGAGATCTTCGCGCTTAGCGATGCGAAATACTGGTGGACTGACACGGCTCGATCTGACGATTCCAGCAAAGTCTGGCTTGTTAATGCAGGAGGCGGCATTGGCGCACATGCTATCACGGAAACAATCAGTGCTGGCGGCGATCGAGCCGTCCATGTGCGTTGTGTGCGAGGTGAGAGTGCCTGGGAAAAAGGCCCGAAATTGAGGGCAAACAAGGACGGCACTGTGACGGACGAGGTGACTGAATTGGTGTGGCAGGCGGTCGTATCGAAGAATCCGCTTACATGGCAGGAAGCCGTGAACTACTGCGATACGCTGGAGCTTGCCGGGCATAGCGACTGGCGACTACCCACGATTCGTGAGCTTCGTTCGTTGAGCGACGACCGTATTGCCCAGCCCTCCATTGCCCCGGATACGTTTCCAGAAGCCGGCATTGGCGAATGGTGGTCCGCCACCGTTCAGGCCAACCGTCCGGAACGGGCATGGTACATGGATTCTCGAACCGGCCTGGTCACTTATCGAGACCGCACGGAAACCCTTCGTGTCATGGCAGTCCGCGGTGGAGGCCTTCTGACCGCAGAACCCTTCGACGAACTCAACAGCTCCGAAAACAGTTCAAATCCTGGCCCAAAGAAACCAAAGCCTTCCGAGCCTCGAAAGAAGAAAAGGCCACAGCGATAGGCCTGCGAGACGATTGCATTGCCGCAACAGATTGCAGGACGGTATTCCTCCATTCTGAACTCAGACACAGAACGCCTTTCCGATTGCAGTAATCTGTGTCTGGCCCAGGTGTTGAGCCATCCTTGATGGTGACCTTCATTTGATATTTCTTGATCTCCTGCTTTGGCGTGTCTTCCCAAACGGGCGGCTTTTCACCGACCTTCTTCAGCTTGGCTGTGCCGTTGAGTTTTTCAAAATTATCAATGATCAGCTCTCTCTCCGTACGACTTTCGGCCTCAATCCTGCCGACCTTGTTCTTTCCTTTGTAAATCACCTTGTCCTGGACGCGAAAGAACCCTTCCGTGATGGTCTCATCGCCGTCATTGACAACAAAATTCCATCGAGAAAATCCCATCGAGCATCTTTCACATCGTCAACTCCGTCCTGCCCTGTTGCCTGGGCCAGGGCACTGTCAGAGCCGAATGCCAGTAAGATCGTCCCCGTAATCACACGGGTATTCCACGAGTGCATCTTCTTCCTCTCTGTGGGTAGAGGATTCGCCTTCTGCACTTCTTCAGGAGTACTTGCCATGCGGAAATTCCCCAGAGGTATCAAGCGAGATTTTACTCCAATCGAATTGATATACTCAGCCGGAACCTGCAGGTGTTTGGCCCAGGCTTCCTGAGATCTGAGGGCTGTCTCCGAATCGAATGGGTGAATAGCAGAAATTGGCGTCCCTTCGGGAGTAACAACCTGGGGACGTGTTGGCAGCTTAAAGACTGACATTGCGGTGGCCGGCTGTGGTCCTGCCGCTTTCGTCTCCTCGTTGGCATCAGCCAGAGCTTCAGGCATGTTTCCTCGCCACAGCACTCGGTAAACAACTTCACCGGAGCTGGCGGTGGAAGCCATAAACCCGGCACGGGCCCCGAGTGCCTCCACTGCGGGAATCAATCTTGCGAGGTGCGCACCGGAGATTCGCAACGACACAGCCCAGTCTCCGGTTTGATCGTTCGCGAGAACCGCGTACAGATCTTTTTCGCTACCAATATGATGATGATCAAACATCAATGGTCGCATATTGCGTTCTCTGGCGGACTTGAGCAACTCGACAAATGCCGTCTCTGTAAGGTCGGTATGCAGCTCCACCGCGTTTCTGTCCGATGGAATTCGAACGACGCCCCATTCGCCGTCATTGAACCATCGGTAGGAGCAAAATAGTCCGGCATATCTCTGTGATCTCGCATCCCCTCCTGGATTCTTTCACCCATAAATTCTCGATTTCCGACTCATACACTCCAGAACGGATGTGCTTTCGTGCCCACGCACAGTCTTCTCACCGTTGCTCCGTCTCGGAAAGGTACGATGGTTACGGGGCGGAAGCCTTCTACATCGTTCGGCCAGTCGTCGGGGCCATTTGAGACGCGGATCACCCACTCGGCGTTGTCTGGATTCGCCTCTGCAATGGCGTCAAAGATCTCTCGCCGCTTCCTGCACAACGGGTAACGCGATGTGGAGACAGATTTGGCGCCAGCGTGATTCCAGCTCGCATTCAGTGAGGCACACTTGCAGGCGTGGAAGAATGCAATCCGCCGCGATCAGACGGATCTTGCGATTGCATCGCTGCAGAAAAGCCTGGAGTTTGCTCAAGCCGCCGTCGCACTTTCACCAGAGTCTCCTCGTGCACGGGATCAGGTTTCGGATCGAATCAAGCGACTCACGCGACTTCAGACCACGCAGGAAAGCAGCGCTGCTGAGAGAAAATGAAATGCATTCAGAGTCGTCAGATGAACGTCCCCAACAGCGCCGTGGCGATGGCTGATTCGAGGGCCGTCGGATCAGCATGCAACGCTCGACTCGCAACCTCGGCTGCTTCTCCCAGCCAACGAACGTAGCGAGGGTTCTCGGGGGCAGCGATGACGCTGTGACAGAGACCAACGACGTGCCCCAGGCTCTGCATGTGAAAGCCGCTGATGTCGCGAGCTGCACCACCGACGTTAACGGACAGACAGAAATTCTCCACGACGCTGCTGAGTCGGATCAGGCTCTCATTGGAAGACTGAGGCTGCCATTCACGAATCGCGTCGACAGCATCACGTGCCATTTGTTCAACATCGTCCGGTGCGTCGGGAGCAATCTGGTACGCGCGATAGGCCTGTTCCGCCACGGTGCACGCCGCTGCTGCAACGGCATCATGGCCAACCATTTTCATGGCCAACCGCCAGAGCTTGTCTCCGCCTTTGACCATAGATTGCAGAGAAAACCTGGGTGGAGCGGCTTCTCCGAGCGTCTCTCGGGATGTTGCGTGACCAAGGTATGCTGCAAGATGCAGCGATGTCTCAATGTTGTTCCGGGAAGCTGTCATGTCACGTGTGCTGGCCATTCTTGTTGAATGATACTCTGTGTCAGAAGAATATCCGGATCTCTGGCATTTACACAGCCACCCTGCGCAACCGTTCGTCACATTGGCTGCCATCTCCCATGACGACTCGTTGCGAATGGCAAAAGTGTTCTCTTCGAGCGTGCCACTGCATTCCTGCTGATCAGGGTTTTCGGTGACGTCCGGTCGGATATGATCCGGCAGCAGGCATTCAGATGATTCCACCGAAGAAGCAAGAATGGCGCCGGCGGAGCGCAATCGATTGCGTTGTTGCTGTCGGCTTAGCTTTGCACGGGTTTCTGCAGAGCGATGTTCTCGAGTCAGATCACGATCATGAAGTCGCAACCACAACTATCAATCGCCGAGCGGCTGAACGATCTTTATCGGTCCCATTCGCGTCGTGTTCTGGCCACTCTGATCCGCCTGCTGCGAGACTTTGATCTTGCGGAAGATGCATTGGCTGACGCATTCGCTGCAGCGGCCGAAGTCTGGCCGCGCGAAGGAGTTCCAGCCAACCCGTATTCATGGCTGGTTTCCACAGGACGATTCAAGGCAATTGATGTCATTCGCCGGCGTTCAAAATTCAACGACTTGCACCCCGAGCTGACGCGGCGGAATGACGATGTCGCGGAATTCAATGCGCTGCGTGCTGATGAAGAGATCGAAGACGACCGATTACGTCTGATCTTCACATGCTGTCACCCTGCCATCGATCCTCAGATTCAGGTGGCTCTGACGTTGCGTGAAGTCTGCGGATTAACGACCGAAGAGATTGCTTCAGCGTTCCTGGTTGCGCCCGCGACAATGGCTCAGCGAATTGTTCGAGGTAAAGCGAAGATTCGAGACGCCGGCATTCCCTATTCCGTACCTGAGCATGATGAGCTTGCGTCGCGGCTGGAATCTGTCTTATCGGTCTGCTACCTCGTCTTCAACGAAGGCTACTCGGCGTCGTCTGGTGATGTGCATACTCGCGCTCACCTGACGGAAGAAGCGATTCGGCTCGCACGACTCATCTTTCAATTGATTCCGGATGTGGAAGTCTGTGGCCTCCTGTCGCTGATGATGTTTCATGAATCGCGTCGACTTGCTCGCACCAATAACGAAGGCGACATCGTGCTGCTGGAAGCTCAGGATCGCACGATCTGGAATCGAGAGTTGATCAACGAAGCCCGTCTATGGCTCCGGCGCGCGTTTGAGACGGGAGAGGTTGGTCCTTACACGATTCAAGCTGCGATTTCGTCGACGCACGCAGATGCCTCTTCTGCTGAAGACACAGACTGGCGTCAGATCGTGGAATGGTATGACCTTTTGCTTCAGGCAACGCCATCGCCAGTCGTCGAACTCAATCGAGCCGTTGCGGTTGCGATGTGCGATGGTCCGGAAGCTGGCCTCGCCCTGATCGAGCCACTGGTTTCGTCCCTGAAGGACTACCATCTGCTGTATGCGGCTCGAGGCGATCTGCTCCGTCGCGCAGGGCGGAAGAATGATGCGATTCGGGAACTGCGTCATGCGCTCACACTGACCAGACAGGAACCAGAACGACGTCTTCTGGAAAGCAGACTGAGGGAACTTACGCCCGGTTGAAATCACAGGAATTGGGCAGAGCGATTTTCCGCGGCGCGGGCCGATTCAATCCGAGTTGAGATGTTGATCGCGAGTCGCAAGCCCCGCCAGTATGAAATTTCCGAGCGTTTTTCGTGAACTCAGGGCATTTTCGTCAATGTTCCAGAATCTTCGTCCGCGCTGTCGATCTGCTCCCGTCCCGTTCGACAAATGCAGGAAACGCGGACGTTGTCCGCCAACGCAAGTGTCAATTCCGAGGGAAGAAGAGCAATGAAGGTCGCCGTTTTTGTCAAAGCCAGTCCATCTTCGGAAGCTGGAGTCATGCCGGGTCAGCAACTGTTGGCCGAGATGGGGCAGTACAACGCTGAACTTGTCAAAGCCGGGATCATGAAGGATGGGGCGGGGCTGCATCCTTCCTCAAAAGGCGTGCGTGTCCGGTTCTCAGGTTCGAGTCGAACGGTCATCAACGGACCGTTTGCTGAGACGAAAGAGCTCGTTTCCGGGTTCTGGATGTGGGAAGTGGAATCGATGGCCCAGGCGGTCGAATGGCTGAAGAAGTGTCCCTGTCCAATGGGGGATGAAGAATCGGATGTGGAGATTCGACCACTATTTGAGGCGGAAGATTTTGGCGAGGAATTCACTCCGGAGTTGAAGGCCGACAGTGCGAAGCTGGAAGCGATTCTGGCGATGGAGAAGGCCGCCGTACAGCCCTATCTCTTTTTCGCCGGTCGCTGCGAAGAAGCTCTCGAGTTCTACAAGTCCGCGCTGGCTGCAAAAATTGGCATGGTCATGAGGTTCAGTGACAGCCCGGATCCAACGCCTCCGGGAATGCTGCAGCCCGGCTTCGAAACCAAGATCATGCACAGCGAGTTCCACATCGGCAACATGAAACTGATGGCTTCCGATGGCTGCGACGACAAGTCGCGTTTCGATGGATTTCGACTGGCGTTATCCGTCCCCACGGAAGCCGCAGCAGACCATGCTTTCAACGCCCTCGCTGACGGTGGCAAAATCGACATGCCTCTGATGAGAACATTCTGGTCTCCTCGCTATGGCATGGTCACAGACAAATTCGGAGTCGGCTGGATGGTGATGGTGCCAGGGCCGAATCCGTAATCTCAGAAAATTCCGGCGAGTTGTCGATTTCGACAGATACCAAACGACTACTTCGACAATTGTTCAGATTGCCCAATGCGTTCTTCAGTTTCATTTCCACAGGAGAAATCATGCCGTCTCAGATCTTTGTCAGTTTGCCGGTTCGTAACCTCAAGGAGTCAACTCGGTTCTACGAATCACTCGAATTGAAGATGAACCCACAGTTCAGTGGCGATACGGTCTCAAGTTTTGATATCAGCAATGAGATTCATCTGATGCTGGCAACGCATGAGAAGTTTAACGAGCTGACTCCGAAGCCAATTGCCGACCCGAGTCAGGTGTGCCATTCGCTGATGAGCCTGTTATGTGCGAGTCGTGCAGAGGTCGATGCGATGGTGTCGAAGGCCATCGCCGCCGGTGGTTCGAAGGCTCATGAGCCGGAAGACCATGGCTTCATGTACCAGTATGGGTTTTACGATCTCGATGGCCACGGCTGGGGAGTCTTCTGGTTCGATCAATCAGGTCAGTCGGGCGAATAATCCACTGGAAAGTTCTCGCGCATGTCGCTGAGTTCATTAGTGGTTGACAACGTCATTGCATCGGTTTCTCTGAGGCAACAGAGCGTGACGTGTCGTCTTTGAAAGGAATAGAGCGATGCCACGATTTCTGATCTCATTCGATGACGGATCGATGGATCACATTTCTGAGCAGGATTTGCCGGCCGTTGGAGAAGCCGCCCATGCGGTTGTTCGGCAGGCGAAAGCGGCTGGGATCTGGATCTTTGGGGCTGGTGTTGAACGCCAGCGATCGACCATCGTCGCGACCGATGGTCATGTAGCAGATGGACCTTTCCCGGAGACGAAGGCGGTCATCGGCGGGTTCTCGATCATTGAAGTGGCTAGTTACGAAGACGCTCTCACGTGGGCAGCGAGGATTGCACAGGCGTGTCGCTGCGCACAAGAGGTCCGCGAAATCATGTTTGACCCGGAATCATGAGTGCGGTGACTTTTGGGGGAAGCTCTTGATTCGAAAGGAAGAGACTGTGAACACGATTAGTGCACCACACAACCGCGTCTGCATTTGGTACGACAGTGATGCTCTGTCAGCTGCAGACTTCTATGCACGGACATTTCCTGATTCGTCAGTCGGTGACGTACTTCGAGCACCTTCGGACAATCCATCGACCGCAGAAGGAGCCATCCTGACCGTCGACTTCCGAGTGATGGGCATTCCCTGTCTGGGTCTCAACGGCGGTCCGCAGGTCAGGCACAATTGGGCATTTTCGTTTCAGGTCGCCACAAGGGACCAGGCGGAAACAGATCACTACTGGAATGCGATTGTTGGCAACGGCGGGGAAGAGAGCCAGTGCGGCTGGTGCAAAGACCAGTGGGGGATTCACTGGCAAATCACACCGGTCTCTCTTCGCAATGCAATTGCCAGTCCAGATCGTGCCGCGGCAAAACGAGCCTTCGACTCGATGATGACGATGAAGAAGATTGATATCGCAGCGATTGAGGCGGCCTTCCATAATTGCTAGTCAGGCAGCAGACTTTTGGACACATCAAGAGTGTCAATCAGGATATCTTCTGTCACAACAGAATCACATTCGATATTGGAATCACAATGACCAGGATACAACGCATTTCAGGCTGGGTTTTGACCGGACTTGTGGGCATCTTCCTGATTGGAGCCAGTGGCGTTCCCAAATTCCTTGACTGGGAAGGCAAGACCGAATTGATGGCGAAGCTGGGGCTGCCTCTTTCGTTGCTTCCTGCCATCGGCACCGTCGAGATTCTGGTGACGATTCTCTACCTCATCCCCAGAACCTCGTTCCTCGGCGCCATCCTTGTAACGGGCTATCTTGGCGGAGCGATCCTGACACACTTGCGAGTCGACGATCCATGGTTTTTCCCGATCATCATCGGTGTCATCGCGTGGCTCGGTTTGGCATTGAGGCAATCGCTGATTTTCCAGTTGTTGTTTCGCGGAACGTCGAAGAGTCCCGGTGCTGTGCCAAATGGAGAAGTGAAATGAACGATAGCGATATCATTCGAACGCTCCTGCTGGACTGGGCGAGCAATACGCAGTACGACCGGCGCGAAGTGGTTCTCGCCAGCCATCATCCCGGACTTGTCATCTTTGACGTGTTGCCGCCCATGAAGTATTCCAGCGCGGCCGAATATCAGGCAAGCTGGGATGAATGGCAGCCGGAAACAAACGGTTCGGCAATCTTTGAGCTGCAGAACCTTGAGATTACGGCCGGGAGCGATGTGGCCTTTGCTCATGCTTTCATCAGGTGCGGCGGGACAACACCCAAGGGCAGGACCTTTGAAGACATCGTTCGTGCCACGTTCTGCCTGCAGAAGATCGATTCCAGGTGGCTCATCATGCATCAGCATGTCTCGAAGCCTTTTGGGGCCAGATAGGAACACGCTATGAGATACATGTTGCTGGCCTACAGCCCGGAGAACGCGTGGACACAGGAAGAATGGACTGCATGCACGATCGAGTCCCTGGGAGTCTGTCGTGACCTGCAGGCGAAGGATCAGTTCATTGCGGCGTCGCCTCTGCATCCAGTCGCCACCGCCGCAAGCGTACGCGTTCGAAACGGACAGTCACTCGTCACAACTGG
>CAZIGZ010000096.1:0-12820 GCA_964538835.1 uncultured Chitinophaga sp.
ATGCGAGACAAGGTTCGCCTGGCGGCGAAAGTCCTGCTCGGCAAGCAGGACCTACTTTGACGCGTGCACTGACGAGTGGTCAATACGGCGGACGATCAGCGGCAGTGGAGCGACCTGGTCGCCGATCGTGATCGATGAGAGGATCATCGACTTCACATGGGCCGAGTCCTTCGAGAAGACTCGCACAAGCGGCTGACCTTGTTCCACTCGGTCGCCGATTCGAACGAGCATCTCCAGACCGACGCTGTGGTCGATCGGATCACCCATCTTTCTTCGACCACCTCCGAGACTGATAATGGCCAGACCAAGGGCTTCCGTATCCATTTCACGAACCCAGCCGCTGTGTGGAGCCTTGATGTCTGTCGCAGGAGCGACCGGCAGAGTGGCGTGTGGATTTCCGCCCTGAGCCATAACCATGCGACAGAATCGGTCCCAGGCCTTTCCACTGTCGATCATCTCAGCACAAATGGAACGTGCCTGTTCGATCGTGGAGGCTCGATGAGTCATCACGAGCAGTTCCGCACAGAGTTCAATCGTCAGATCTCGGACATCCGCCGGCCCGTCACCCTTGAGCACATCAATCGACTCAATGACTTCGACCGCGTTGCCGCACATGCGACCAAGAGGCTGATTCATGTCGGTCAGCAACGCCACCGTGCGTACTCCCATCCGTTCGCCGGTTCGAACCAGAGATTCCGCAAGCGCGGTGGCCTTTTCGAACGTTTTCATAAACGCACCGGAGCCGAACTTCACATCCAGCACCAGGGCGTTCAACGATTCGGCCAGCTTCTTGCTCATGATGCTGCCGGTGATCAGCGGGATCGATGGAACGGTCGCCGTGACGTCTCGCAGAGCATACAGCTTTCGGTCCGCCGGCGCGAGTTCGACGGAGGCGCCGGTGATGACGCAGCCAACAGACTGAGTCAGCCGAGTCATCTCTTCGAGCGAGAGGTTCGTGCGGAATCCCGGAATGGCTTCCAGCTTGTCCAGCGTGCCGCCCGTTGCCCCGAGGCCTCGTCCGGAGAGCATCGGATTCTGAAGTCCGCACTCCGCCAGGATCGGTGCGAGAATCAGGGATGTCTTGTCTCCCAGCCCGCCCGTGGAATGCTTGTCGACTCGCGGAACACCATCGTTCGGCCACTTGAGCACCGTTCCTGAAGCCAGCATCTCCGACGTCAGGCACGCGATCTCCTGAGTCGACATGCCATTCAGGTAGATGGCCATCGCCAGAGCCGACATCTGATAATCAGGGATGTCGCCGGACGCGTATCGCTGAATGAAGAACGCAATTTCTTCAGGCGCGAGTTCGCGGTGATCTCGCTTGGCGGCAATAATGGACGCAGGCAGCACGATGATATTCCGTGGAGTTACTTCGAGCTGTCAGCGGGGTTGTTGTCCGGCGTCTTCTTTTCCGTCAGCACTTCGTAAGGAGCCCTGGGATTGGTGCGACGCGGCGGGTCCAGATAATGATAGCCCGTGTTCGGATTCGTCTTGTCGAACGCGAACGCATCTCGGTTGCGAAGGAAGTGTTTGAGGTATGCAATCGGAATGGCGAATCCCAGTCCTTCGCCAAACGTCAGCTTCATGTTGATGACGCCAACGACCTGGCCTCGATCATTAAACAAGGGACCGCCGCTGTTACCCGGATTGATCTGAGCGGTCGTCTGAATGTAAACGATGCCATCCATGTTGCGATTACGAGTACTGACGATTCCCTCGGAGACCGATCGCTCCAGTCCCAGCGGGCTGCCAATCGCAAACACGCTGTCGCCTTCACGATGAGTATCATCATCCGCGATGTAGACAGGCTGGAAAGGAAGATCCTTCTGCGCAGGAATCTCCAGCAGCGCGAGGTCGAAGTAGGGGTTGAGTGCCAGAATCTTCACGTCACGGATGGCTCGCCGTTCGAAGTCACCATTCTCGCCTTTGTGGAAGATCGTCACTCCAACACGCGTCTGACCTTCGACGACATGATAGTTCGTCACGCAATAGCCGCGGTCGTTGATGATGAAGCCGGATCCGAGTCCTCCTGGTGTTTCGATCAGCACGACGCCTTCGCCAAACTTCGAGACCAGTTCCTTGACGGTTCGCTCAGGCAGATCACCGGACATGAAAATGCCCTTCTCCGACTTTGCTGCTTCTGGCTTAGCCGGTTCTGAACTGATGCGTTCCTGAATCTGGTCGACGGGAATGCGAACGACGTCAACGCCGACGTCAACGAAGAGCGTGTCCTTCTGAACCTTCAGAACTTCGCCTTCGATTCGCTGACCGGATTTCATCACGATCACATCGCCATATGTCTGCGAAACAGTCAGGCAGAGCAAAACCAGCGTGGTCATCACTGCTTTCACGAGAACTCTCCAGGGAAGTCAACACCTGATGGAACTCAACCGGGAATAAGATAATCGTTCCGCGACGAGGGAACCAGTCGCAGATTGTCAGTTGGCCGTATCACTGGACATTTGTGTTTTGCACTTGCGTGTCGAAGGCCGATGCTGGACGATTTCGGAAGAACGTGCTCAACCCACCACGTGTTTTCCTGACCTGTAACCTCACATGACCGTTCCCACCTCCACACTATCACGGCGAAGAATCGTTCAAAGCGGTGTGATCGGCACCGCGGCGATGGCTGGAGGTCTGTTGTCGCTGCCAAATTTGCTGCTGGCCGACAAGACTCGTGCGAATGGCAAGCCGCGATCGTGCATCTTCATTTATCAGTACGGAGGCCTCAGCCAGCTGGATTCGTGGGACCCCAAGCCAAAGGCTCCTGCGGAAGTGCGAGGACCGTACAAGCCGATCGCCACGGCGACTCCGGGCTTTCAGGTGTCGGAACTGATGCCGCGACTGGCGCTGTTGTCAGACAAATACTGCGTGATTCGTTCCATGAGTCACAGCGTGCCCGTTCATAACATCGCGAATGAGATGCTGCTGGCCGGTTCTTCAGCGCCTCGTAAGGATTCCCCGTCACTTGGTTCCATCATTTCCAAAGTGCGTCCGTCCGAAGCTGCGCTGCCGTCGCACGTGTGGCTGCAGAAGTTTGGCGGTGGCGCGGCTCCGGCAGATTCTTCGTATCTGACCGGGGGCTTCCTTGGCATGGGCCATGCGCCGATGCTGCTGGGAGAACGGCATGACGATAATCCTGGGACTCCCGGTTATCAGGTTCGAGCATTCGAGGGTGCTGAAGATCTGATGCTGCCACGCATCGGTGCTCGCTGGAAACTGCTGCAGGAACTTCAGTCTGGAGCCAGCGCGGGAGCCGCTCCGTCCGCGACGTTCGCGTCGATGCAGGAACGAGCGTACTCCATGCTTCACGGTCCGGATGCAAAGAGGGCCTTCGACGTCGAAGAAGAACGGCCGGACGTGCGAGACCGTTATGGTCGTCATGTTTTTGGCCAGAACCTGCTGATGGCTCGCCGATTGATCGAAGCCGGTGTGCGACTTGTGAATGTTGTGGCCTGGATGGGACTGGCTCCGAATGACAAGTTCGTCAGCGTCGAAACGTGGGACATGCATGGCAACGCCGGCATCGGGATCTTCGATAACGGCTGGAACGGACTGGGCTATGCACTGCCTCGAGCCGACGCGTCCGTCGCAACTCTGCTGGAAGATCTTGAAGAACGCGGTCTGCTGGATTCAACGCTGGTCGTTCTTGTCGGTGAGTTTGGCAGAACACCAAAGATCAGTCGAGGAGCCTCCGCGATCGGACGGGATCACTGGCCCAACTGTTATTCGGCGATGATGGCAGGCTGTGGCATTCCCGGAGGCACCGTGTATGGAAGCTCCGACGACACCGCCGCCTGGGTGCGCGACATGCCGGTCCGCCCCGAAGATTTCGGCGCTACGGTCCTGGCAGCTCTCGGCATCGATCCGTCCACTCGGCTTAGCCCCGACGGCTTTACTCTGCCGGCCAGCACCGGACAACCATTGCCGTTTGTGGTGTAGTAGCCGATGAGCGAGCGCCGGCAGGCGAGCTTGGTGGGCGTCTCAAGGGACCAATGATTATTGACGATTGGAAAATGAAAAATGCAAAATGGTGGACCCAATTTCAATTTGCACTTTTCAATCTCCAATAACCATTAACCATTCCCCGCGCGCAACACTGCCCACTGCGTCCCAATCATTCCTGTCGAGCTTCTACCAGACTTTCCACCACGGTTTTTGCTGTCGTGGAGGAGGAGGTGGCGGCGGAGCCATGGGGCCGCGAGTAGGTGCACCGGGACGAGATGACTGCAGGACGACTCGTTCAGGCAGCAGGACGCAGCTGAGTTCGCCATCGACGCCGCCGCTGGTGTCCGTGCAGATCAGACCATTGCCGAACTGAACGGCAGGAACCGGCACGTGACCGATAACAACCGGGACAGGGCAATCCATCGGTGGTCCGGCAACGATGAACGTCTTCGAATACAGCCACGGCGGATGACTCAGACTGTAGTCACGTTCGCGCAGAATTCGAATCTGTGTTTCAAACGGCATGTCGCGGTCGAGCCCCGCGTGAACAAACAGGAACTCGCGATGTTCGATGCTCCAGGGAAGATCCGACATCAGCCGTCGATGTTCTTCCGGAAGAGCTTCCTTCAGAGCTTCGAGGTTGCCATGCGGAACGCCGTAGGAAGCGAATGTCTTGTCCGAGTCGTAATGATTGATCCAGCGACTGGCGAATTCCACATGTTCCGGCGCGGGCAAAAGGCCCAGTGATCCCATCATGGCCAGTTCATGATTTCCGCACAGCCAGGTGACTTTGTCATGCTGCTTTGCGAGTTCGCAGTAGAGCTTTACGGCTCCGGCCGGATCCGGGCCTCGGTCGACAAGATCGCCGATGAAGACAATCCATCGCCGATGAATGTCGGGCAGCCGAGCCAGCTGGCCAATGATGCTTTTCAGCTTGTCCGTTTGTCCATGGACGTCGCCGATGACTGCAACAGGACCATCAATACGTTGAGGAACAGATGCCATGTGACTTGCGAGGGTAAACCCTCTGACTCCCTACCTTGGTTTGACCGGAAATCGGATCGTTTCGAATGAAATCGACGCCTCGTTTCCAGATGTCACCCGTTCACTCGCACCCACCATGTGCGCGAGCTGCGTTCTGGCGATGCGCTGGTCCGAACGAAGCAACACCGTTCACAGAACACGTCCGCGAATGCTACTGACACAGCACTGCTTGTCCAGCCCGGCCGACAGCAACGGGCTAACGGAGTGTGGTCCGACAAAAAATGGGTGACAGAAAATCATCGCAGAGGAGTTCTTGCGAGAAGCCTTCCGACACGGAGGCGTCGACTCGTCAATGCGGCCTGATCTCGCTCACGTCCATCTTTTGTCACACATTTTCTGTCAGACCAAATCAACACAATGGTACTACGGTCTGGTCAGAATCAGCAGGCGGTATTGGAGATGGACGGGTTGGTGGATGGGGCGGAAGTGGTGGTCGCGGTGGGTGACTTGCCATCCGGCGGCCTGGGCCAGGGAAACGAACGCGGGTGCGTGGGCGCGGCCGGCGTCGCCGATCCAGACTTGTCCCCCCGGATTCAGCAGGCGACTCAGCGTGATCAGCAGCGGTGAATGACCTCGAGGGTCATAGAGTATGTCGCTGCCGAACAGGAGATCAAACTGGCTCGATGGCGGTGACTGCCAGTCAAAGGCCAGTCCCTTTGCAGACGGAAAGCCGTTACGCTCCGCATTGCGACAGGCCATCTGCACGGCAGCCGGAGACTGATCCGAAAACGTCACGTCCAGTCCGGCCTGCAGAGCGGCGATGCCGGTCAGTCCGACCCCGCAACCCAGCTCCAGTGCGGTGGTCGCGCTGGAGGGGCGAAACTGCATCAGTTTTGCGGTCGGTGTTGCTGCGGCCCAGAGCAGCCCCCAGTACGGATCCCAGCCGGGAGTTCCAGCGGCTTCTCCGGCCACCGCTTCGTTCAGCATCGCGTCCGGATCCGGCAGCTCAAACTCAATCGAACGCCCGGAGATCGTTACGGTCTGCAACGGCATCAGAATTGGGTCAGGAAGCGGAGGTCGTTTTCGTAGAAGCGCCGAATGTCGTCGACGCCGAAGTGCTTCATGCAGAAGCGTTCGATCCCGAGCCCGAACGCAAAGCCCGTGTACTCTTCCGGGTCATATCCGACCGCTGCGAAGACGTTCGGATCCACCATGCCGGCGCCGCCGATTTCCATCCATGAGTTTCCCCACTTCATGTCGACTTCGACAGAAGGCTCCGTGAACGGGAAGAATGATGGACGGAATCGAATCTCAACGTCAGGTCCCAGAAAGCTGCGAGCAAACTGGCTGAGTACCGTCTTCAGCTGAGCCATCGTGACGTGACGGTCGACCAGCAGACCTTCCATCTGATGGAACATGCACGAATGCGTCGCATCGATCGTGTCTGGACGGTAAACGCGTCCGAGTGAAACGATGCGAACGGGAGGCTTCATTGACTCCATCGTGCGAATCTGAACGGTCGATGTCTGACTGCGAAGCAGCACAGGTCCACCGGCGGCCGCTGAGGCACAGGCAACGTAGAAGTTGTCGAGCGGGTCCCGCGCGGGGTGATCTTCCGGGATATTCAGCGCTTCGAAGTTGTGGCGTTCATCTTCCAGCTCGGGACCATCCACCACCGTGAAGCCGAAGCGGCCCATCAGTTCGCGAAACTCGCCCATGACCTGAGTAATCGGATGCAGCTGACCGATGCGAGGACGCTCGCCCGGAAGAGTCACGTCGAAGTCCGACGCGGCCTTCTGGCGCGCGGAACTCTTCAGCTGTTCCGCCCTGGCTTCCAGGCTCGCGGAGACGCTGTTGCGAACTTCGTTGAATCGCTTTCCAACGGCTGGCTTCTCTTCAGGTTTCGCAGTGCCGACCAGCTTCTGAAGGTCTCGAATCCGACCGTTCTTCTGGCCAAGGAACTCAATGCGGACCTTCTCCAGAGCATCCGTGTCGTTCGCCTGCGTGATGGCCTGAAGGGCGGCTGTTTCGTAGTCGTTGAATGCGTTCAGAATTTCCATAACGAGCTCACAACAAAACAAACGGCACTGGCGACCTGCGAGTGCTGGCTGTCAGAGGAATGATCACGAGTGTAGCAGAGGCCAACGAAAACGGGCGAGTCTGATCACAGACTCGCCCGTTTCATTTGAATTCATCAGCCGGCGAAGCCCGTGAGAGGCATCACCGAAGTCTGATCACGCTGCAGAAGCGCGAGCCTTCTTTGATGCCTCAACCAGCTCGCTAAACACTTCCGGATTGGCCACTGCCAGTTCGCTCAACTGCTTGCGGTTCAGAGCAATGTTGGCCAGTGACAGACCATGCATGAAGGCCGAGTATGACAGGCCTCGCTCACGCACTGCTGCGGTAATACGAGTAATCCACAGAGCGCGGAATTCACGCTTGCGAACTCGACGGTCCCGAGTCGCATACGCGCGGGATCGAATGATCGTTTCTTTGACGGTACGCAGCAGTTTGCTGCGGCCACCAAAATTACCACGCGCTTCTTTGAACAGACGCTTCTTGGCGCGGTGACGGGCTTTTCCGTAGCGAGCACGCATGAGACAAAACCTTCAGAACCAGATGACAAGGAATCTTCAATTACAGACTTGGGCGAAGAGCATCCACAATCTTGCGGGCTTCGGCACCATCCACTACACCGTCCTGTCGGAGTCCGCGCTTACGCTTTGGACTCTTATGGCTCTGCAAGTGGCCACGGGAAGCCGAGCGGTGCTTGGCCTTACCGGATGCGGTCACTCGGAAACGGCGTTTCATTCCCTTATGGGTTTTTTGCTTTGGCATTCGACTTCTCCGCGACACATTCCTCAGTTACCCAAGGATCGCGAACTGAACTTTTGTATAGACTTTCACGGGAAAGAGCCAAGGAGTATAGCGTCAGGTCCCATCGCTTGTAAAGGAGTGAAGAAACGCTTGACGCACAATTTCCATGCTCGGCAGTTTTCCCCCGGGCGAGTCACAGGGTCCAACAATGAAAAAGCCCGCGGTTGACCGCGGGCGAACGTGGTTTCATCGCCTTTGATGCGTCCCCTCGCAGCACGCAGCTTTCCGGTTTGGGATACGGAGACCAGATTGGTCAGAGAGAAAAGGAGACAATTCCACGGCACGGACATCGGTTCGCAACGCCCGTCGCCTTCAGAATTTCTCAGAAATTTTCCTCAGCCGACTGCCGCAACTCCACAGCTTTCTCCCGATTCATTGCGGAAATGCGGCAAAAGGCGACAAAAAAGGGCGGTTGTCGGTGTTTGAAGTCTGGTTTCGCCAAGACGAAACGGAATGGACATTCCATAGCTCAGGAGAGTGGAAGCGATTGAGGACAATCGCTCTACAGTTTATTTCGCAGGAGCCGGGGTAGCTGGCTGAGCAGCAGCGGGTGGGTTCAGGCTTTGCTTGATCGCCTGAATCACGGCCTCTGTTTGATCCTCTTCCGCAGCGTTTTCCGGAGGAGTGAAGGCAAAGACAGCCGCGTCAACTGGCTCATTCAGCTTCAAATTTCGCAGGTCGAGCGTCAGCAAGGGCCGAGCCACCTTTTGTGCAGGGTCGATGCTGCGTTTCCAGAACTGAATGCGACGAATCAGCATCGTTTCACGGTCCACAAACACCTGAACATACTCGGGAACGAAGGGTCGTGAATCCACGACAGTGCCTTCCGGCAGCTGGAAAATTTCCTTGCGAACTCGATCGTTCCAGCGGCCCGTGACTTCATATGTATCCCGCTCGCCGTTCTTTTTGATTTTGACCGGAACGAACAGCATATTCTTCTGCAGACGAGCCAGCAGTCCTCGAATCCCGCCCACTCCCAGATCCATGGCCACGGAGTTTGCGTCGTACTTTTCCACGCCAGCAACGGACGCCTGAATATCTCGCAGATTGCGGCGAAACAGAGTCTGTTTGTCACCGTTCTTCCACGACGTGTGAACCACGGTGCCGTCACAAACCTGAAGCAAGGTGCCTCGATTATCGGCGTCCTTGAATTCCGTCGGGGGCGCATCCAGAGCAGGGGACTGGCCGTCTTCGGTCTTCATTGGCGCCAGAGCGTAGATGTTCAGCTCCAGCCGAACTCGGTCGCCGGTGGCTTCTGCGTACTTACCGGAGGCCTGAAGCTTCATCCCGGCGATCAGAGCGGTTTGCTGAAGATCACACTGAAGAGAATCCAGCCCTTCCAGTTTGGTCCGCGCCTGATTCAGGATCTCATCCGCTGAGGGAAGGTTTGGATCCGGCGCCGCATTTTCTGCCGGTGCCGTTTTTTTCTCATCAGCAGCGGGGCTCTGGGCTTTGGATTCATCAGCAAATCCCGCGGTTGCCAGAGAAACTGTGACCGTCAGAACAGCCGCCAGGGACAGGAACGCCGTGAGTGCTGGCAATACGGGAGGGATTTGAGGTTTGTGATTCATGTTCTGAATTTGATGAATTTGCCAAAGATTCGAGATCTGATGACCCGAAAAGAGAAGAGAAGGACCGTTGGAACATCGGGCTGATCTTTCGTCAGCGGATCGAATGGTGCGGCACTGAAGGTGTCGGAGTCAATCGAAACCGCGGAAAAGCCGGAGTTCCAGCGCAGCACTGATGGGTTCAGCTCTGCGTTGCTTAGTTTACCGGTCGCACCCTGTCAGGGTCGACAGCAAAACTGAAGACGGTCGGCACAGTCAAGCGTATTTGAGGGTACGGTCATCTGCGGGCTGCCGTTGGATCGAAGATCAGGAACGATCGACAAGGCATCTCAAGGAAGGGGTTGCGATGAGATATTACTTTCTAGCCCTGGGCGCCTTGGTGGTCGTCTGCATGGGCTGTGCCGGCATCGACGGCCAGAGCGTGGTGAGTTCCAATGAGTATGTCGCACCTCCGGCGGCGATGCTTCAGCATCCCGGTCCGATGGTCGACGGGCCTGGCCCTGGTGTCATGGGCATGCTTGCTCAGCCAGGCGGAATGATGGCCGCTCCTCCGATGTCGACACAGGTGAAGTTCCTGGCCGACGAAGGAATGTCGGTCGGCTGGTTGTCCGGCAGCGTTCTGGCTTCAAACCAGATCATTGCTCCGGGACGAGCGGACTTCCCACAGGGAGCCATTTATCAGCTGGTCTTCAGCAACATTCCGGGTGAAGGATGGGAAGGCAAGAGCCTCTATCCGACTCTGGAAGTGCGAACCGGTCATCCAAACACACTGGCTTACCTGCAGCACAATGCGGTTCCAGTGGAGCTGACCGAAGAAGACATCGAGCACATCCGAAGCAACAACATGGTGACCAAGGTCATCTATCTGCCAGAACCTGAATTCCAGGCTCGAGCCATCGCCGGCGTTGAAACTCTGGTCTCAACAACTCTGGATCCAGGTGTTGACCCGATCGCTCAGGCTGAGCGAATGGGAACCATCATGCTGGTTCTGCGAGTCGGCAACAAGGAAATGAACTTCGACGAACCACAGCTGGCTCCTCAGCCGGACGGCTCGGTTCAGCCGGTTTCCTTCACACGCATGGACGGCGAAGCTGGTCAGTACGTTCCTCCAACTCCGATCGGAATCATTCCTGCTGACGTGCAGGGAGTTCCAGGAGCCATGATTGCTGCTGGCGGTGGTGCTCCAGGCATGCCGGTTCCAGTGTCAGGCATGGGCCCAACACCTGTCTGGGGTATGCCAATCACAGCAACTCCAATCGGTCTGCCAGGTCCTCCACACCTGCCACTCGGTGGTCCAGCCGGTCTGCAGTCGCACACGATTCGCAACCTGAGCGACAACAAGATGCCGGAACCAGTTGACCACATGCTGATTGATGTTGAACACAGCCCTGGCTACAGCGTACCAGCTCCTGTGAAGCACATTCAGTACAAGGAAACGAATCCGGTCTATGCTCCTGGCGAAGTGGCTCATCCACAGTCGCGAGCAGCCGGCGTCTACGGATTCTGATCACTGGTTTCTGATCTCTCCTGGACGGAAGACACGTTGTGAACATCCTGTTTCACACAAGTCCATAATTGCGGGGGCGATCGAAGCGAAAGCTTCCTTCGCCCTTGTTTTGTGCCATGAGCCGGTAACCTGTCCGGTCTGTCTGTCAAAGGACTTCCGATGCTTCTTCTGCCTCGTCGAATCTTCTGCAGTCTGACACTGCTGACCGCTGGTCTGCTGTCTGTCAGCTCTGCCGAAGCGCAGCAGATGTACTATCCGTTCTCTGATCGGATGCCACCAGGCTACGCGGCCGACATGATGGCCCGTGTCCGCCAGGATGATCCGTACTACCTGCAGCCGGTTCGAATTGAACTGCCTTCAGAAGGAACGGTCGCTATTCACTCCGCGAATCCGGAGCCGGCTCTTGTGCTGGCCTCTCCCGGACAGGTCTCGGTCAATCCGGGGCACCTGTATCGACTTCGAGTGGCCGACATGCCGGAACTTCCAGGCGTCGAGCTGTATCCATCCATCGAAATTCTTGACCGTCTGCATCCTCCGGTCGGTCGCACGCAGAACTATCCGATTCCGATCGTGCTGACGAAGGAAGATCTGGACGCCGCGGCAAAGGGCCTGATGGTCACGCGAGTCATCTACCTTGAAGAACCTCAGCTGGCCGCCACCGAGGATCCTCTGCGACGCGACATCCCGATCTCCGTTCCGCAGGGCGCGAATGCTCTTGAGGAAGCAGAACGACTCGGACGCCCGATGGTCATCGTCCGGATCGGCGGCCGAACTCCCACGGCGATGAATACTCCCGTGTCGTTCTTTGGAACCGGTGGAGCCGTTGATGCCGGCAATTCTGTTCCGGTCAATTCCGGAATGGCTCGTCTCTCTGACAAGCCTCGACCGCAGTCTGCCGGATTTGTTCAGCGGACTCAGAACTAGCCGCTTTGAGCAACCGCCCGGATTCGAATTAGAAACATGGCAACTCGCCGAACATAACTGCCAGACTTCAGGACGCTTCGAATGACATCACAGGAAAAATTTCTTCGACGTCTGCTGGCCTGCTCACTCGCAGGATCCAGCCTTCTGGCGTTTCCGGGCTGCGGCATGACATCTCGCGCTCGACAGGAACCCGATCACGTCTATTCCACCACCACGCCACAGATGCTGGAACAGCAGTCGCGCGGTGAACCGGTGCCGGTGGAAGCCACGTACCCGGAAGACTCCGCTGAGACTCCTCAGGCTTCCGAAGAAGGCGCGGGAGTGGCTCGTTTGTCGTCACAGCCGACCGCTCCAGTCGCTCCCATGAAGAATCACTCAGACGCCGGAAAGATCCAACTGGTGTCATGGCAGGCGGAACAGGTCGAACAGGAATGCCCTCCAGGGTTCTATCCGGCGGAGCCACGAGTCGAATGTGATCCAAATGGTCCTCCTCTCTATCGACGTGAAACCGTGGCCTGGTCGGGCCTGGCCGACATGTATCCCGACGAATATGTCTATGACGGCGGCGACGGTCATTATCCCGCTTCCGTTCATACGTCGATTCGGTCGGGCATCGAATCCGAAGACACAGTGGCCGGCTTCACTGATCACACCGGCGATCAGCGCACGGCGGTATCCAATCGAGTGGCCGTTTACGCACCGCGATTTGGTTCCGTTCGCACGGTCACATCGCTGTCGGCCGACACGAAGATCGACAAGGCCGCTGGTGCTCGCGACGCTCTGGCCGTTGGCAACTTCAAGACCGGCCGTGCTCCGCATGAAAACGTGCATGGCACCAATCTGCAGGGGATGGAAACACGCGATCGAGTTGACGGCATGAACAGCTCACTGCCGCCATCCGCTTCTCAGGGTAACACAGTTGCGAATCAGAATCGCAAGGTGGATGAAGGTCACGAAGGTCGTTACTACGCGGGCTCGAACACCTTCAATCGTCGCGATCGACTGGAAATCG
>CAZIGZ010000096.1:12830-24650 GCA_964538835.1 uncultured Chitinophaga sp.
CCGTCACATGGACTCGGGAGCAGTTCCCGTTCATCAGTGCTTCCACTTCAACAGCTTCGCAGATTCGAGCAACCTTCAAGGCTCAGCAGACGGTCGGCGTTGAAGACCAGCGCAAGACAAAAGGCAATCTGCTGATTGTCAAACTGGCCGACAGAGAAGAAGCACAGTCCGGCGATGTCGTGAAATTCACGATCCGCTTCCAGAACACCGGCGACTTCGATGTCTACGACGTGAAGATCGTCGACAACCTGACCTCACGTCTGCAGTACGTCGATGGCTCAGCGACAATCGATGAAGCTCATCCAGGCGAAGTGTCCGTTGAACCCAACGGCGAAGGCAGCTCAGTGCTGACATTCACGCTGGATGGTCCGCTCAAGGGTCACGCGTCCGGAACAATCACGTTTGAAGCTCAGGTGCGATGATCAGATCACGCTGCGACCGTACGCTGATGATCGTTTGACGACCGCGGCAGATCAGGTGCAAGTGCAGTCTGAGGCCTCAGCTGGAGGCACATCGTGTGGATTCGAAAACGCATCGACCTGTCCTGGAGCGACCTCTGCACAGCCGTCAGACTCTGTGTCCATTCTGCAGTGCCGGATCCGTCTGACACTGCGAGCGGTCACCAAAAACGCGAGACGGATCCGTGGGGCAGCCGGAACAACGATTTGCTTCCCACGCTGTCGGTTCGCAGTGGCTTTGATCTGCTGCTGACCGTGCTGATGGCCAATGCGGTTTCCGCCATTACCGGTAAAGGGCGAGCAAGCTCGGACACCACCGGCGATTCCTCGACATCGCGGGCATTCTCTGTGTGGAAGCCGGGCGATGAGATTCTGATGTCCGGGCTGACGATTCCGGACATGCCTCGCATCGTGAAGGAACACGGACTCGTTCCCGTTGGGCTGGAGGTCTGTCCGGACACCATGGCCCCGAGTGTTTCCGAAGTCGCCGCGAAGATGACGGCACAGACTCGCGCCATCGTGATGGCTCATCTCTTCGGTGGCCTGTGCGATCTGACTCCGATTCGGGCACTCTGCGATGCTCATGGAATTCTGCTGATCGAAGATTGCGCGCAGTCGTGGGCCAGCCATGACCACACGGAACCGACTCTGGCCGACGTATCGATGTTCAGCTTTGGCACGATCAAGACCGCCACCGCGCTCGGCGGCGCGCTGATGCGAATCAGAAATTCCGAGCTGCTGGCCATGATGCGTCAGCGACATTCCGAGTGGCCTGTGCAGACTCGGTGGGACTTCAGTCGTCGAATTCTTCGGCACGGAACACTGAAGGCGCTCTCTGCGAGAATCCCGATGGCAGTTCTTGCTCGAACGGCCAGGCTGTTCGGAACGACGCATGACTCGTTTGTCGCCGCGGCTTCACGCGCGTACCCTGGCCCGGATTTCTTTCGCCGCATTCGTCGGCAGCCGTGCCCCGGTTTGCTGGCCATGATGGCTTATCGGCTGAGCACTTATCCGCCAGGTGCCATGCACCGCAGAATCAGTCTGGGGACCTCCGCGGCGTCTCAGCTGTCGAAAAAATTTCAGGTTCCGGGCGTGGGAGCGCACCGTCCCACATGGTGGATTCTGTCACTTCTGACCGACCAGCCTGATCAGCTCGTCCAGTCACTCTGGGCTGCTGGCTTCGACGCAACACCCTCCAGCAGCCTCCGCCCCGTCGGCGATCTTCCCGCCACCGCGCAGTTGCTTCAGCGAATCGTCATCCTGCCCTTTGATGCTCACATGCCCGAATCAGAAATTCAGAGAATGGTCGATGTGATTCTTCGTTCTGCTGCGTGAGAGACCCTGCCGTCACGGCAGAGCAGGCTTCCCCTTCGACGATTTCGTCGACAGCACCTCAACGATCCTGCGTCCCATTTCGCGGGCGGAGATGTCGTCTTCGCCAGTGATGATCAGTCCGTCGACGATCACGTCGTCAATGGCGGTCCCGGGCTGGCCAATGGCTCCGGCGGGTGACATGCGAGCACCGTTGACTTCGGCGTGCCAGCGGCATGAAGGCTGGCCTGGCTGGCCGTTGTAAACACCTGGTGGTGCCTGGCGAGTCGGTGCGCAGACCTGTTTTCCTTCCAGAGGACTCCTGCCGTTGACTCGGGCCCAGGCAAGAACGGATGTGGCATTGCACAAGGCACAGACATACTTGTCGGCGGCAAGAAACTCATTCACGATGCGGTTGGCTTCTCGCTTGATGTCTCGATTGCCGTTGTAGACAGATTCATTGTAACGACCTTCGAAGGCGAACTGATACATGGAGGCTCCCCAGCCGCCAGAAAACAGCACCGCGTCATAGTCGGCGACTTTGACATCCGCCAGCGCGATGTCCGGCATCACGATGCCTCCGTCGCGACCTTCGCCCGATCCTGAATGAGGCTGCGATCGTGCCTTTCTTCCGGCAGCCACTGTCACCTGGATGCCTGCTCGTTCCAGCTCGGCCCGGGGATCCGCATACTCGCGGTAGAAGAAGTGATGACTGGCGATCACGATCAAAACCCGTTTCCCGGCTGCGGTCCCGGCGCGACCTGACGTGTTTGCATCAGCAGTCTTCGCAGCATCCTTGTCGGCCATCTTTTCTGCCGGCTTCTCGACCTGCTTTTCTGCCATCTTTGGATCACGATTCTGTGGCGCGCTCGTCGCCTTGTTCGCGGTGCCGCTGGCTGCTGAGGGCGTGCGAGCGACCAGGGAATTCGAAGAGCCGACAGCTCGGACTTCGATCGTGTGAAAGACGGCATCGCAATCCCAGGCGAGCAGTCCGCATGTTTGCCCGGAGCGAAGTTTCCACAGGTCCGGCAGTGACAGATCGTTCCCATCAGTTTTGACAGAAGCGATCTCCTGACCATCCAGCAGTCCTCGAAGCCCGTCCTTGCGCACTTCGACGGTCATGACATACTCCTGACCGTTCTGCAGACGCACATTGTTCTTTCGAGTTGCGTTGTTCTGGATGGTCTGGCCCACAATATTCTGGAAACCGGCAAGGTTCATTCCCCAGGCATCGACTTCAAAAGCCACCTGCTTTCCACCATGCACGACAACCAGTCCGATGGAATGCTGCCCGGTTTCTCGAGCAAACCGAATCCGCAGGTCGTACTCGCCCGATGCATTGATCGGCAGCTCAAGTCGACTACCCTGCGCCGCAGTGACTCGCAGCGCTCCGTCCTGAACGGCCCACTGGCCTGTGACGGCGGCCTTCGACGTGTCGATGGCTCCAAGAACCGATTCCCATTTGCCCTCCTGCGCTCTGGCATGGCTGGCGATGGTCACAAACGCACCGACGCAGATCAGCGATCGGACAATCTTCCACGCGGATGACGTACGAACAGTCCGGCTTGGTTCGTGGGCATTTTCCAGAGTCATACGTTGATCCTCATTCGGTTCCCATCAGAATTACCGTGGTTCTGGGCGTTCGGCGAGTGACTCGCCAAATGCATTCAGGATGCGACAGGGTATTTCTGGAATTCGTGATTTTCGTCGGAATTTGAGTCCAGGGAAGCCCGCAGCGGCTTCTTGCAGCGTGCCCTGAAAAGCCACGGTACTTCAATACACGAGATCAAACTGAGGACTGCCGGTGACGATCCACAGGACCAGAAAATGGTGAATCATGTCGCTGAAAAACAGGCCCAGGCCCAGAGCCAGAACGGCGGTGGACCAGGTCGGCGAACGTCGTTCCAACCACATCGCCAAAGGCAGCAGCGCGATCCCGATGTAACTGTGATGAACCCGGAGACCGAAGGTGAGACGACCGACAGTCGATGCGGTGTCGCGAGTCGATTCGAGTGCAAAGCCGAACCGAAGGATCACGGTGATCAGTTCCAGCAGAACCGTCCAGGCGATGGTCTGCCAAAGTAGTGTTCGGTAACGTAGTGAATTCGCCATCCCTGTGTCCTCGCAGCCTGTTGAATGACTGAGTTTTCCTAACCCGAAACGTCAGTGAGGGATCGAAACCGCCGTGAGTTTAGGGAATCATCCCTCGCTCACGCAGCGGGTTGAGAGTCATTCAACTGGCTGTCAGGCGAGAATCCCGCTGACGACGTTTCCGAACACATCCGTCAGACGTTCATCGCGTCCCTGATGGAAGTAGGTCAGGCGAGTATGATCGAAGCCCATCAGCTGCAGGATCGTGGCATGAAGATCATGCAGGTGAACTCGATCGATCACTGCTTCAAAGCCGAAGTCATCCGTCTCGCCCCAGGTCATGCCGCCTTTGACTCCACCGCCGGCCAGCCACATGGAAAAGCCATACGGATTGTGATTTCGCCCCGGCGCATTTTGTCCTTCGCTGAAAGGCATGCGACCGAATTCACCGCCCCAGACAATCAGCGTTTCGTCCAGCATGCCTCGCTGTTCCAGGTCCGTCAGCAAAGCCGCAATGGGCTGATCCACTTCAGCTCCGTGCTGCCCATGATTCTTTTCGATGCTCTCATGAGCATCCCAGGTCTCTTCAAGATGCCCGCCGCCGGAATACAGCTGCACAAATCGGACACCTCGCTCGACCAAACGCCGAGCCACCAGGCAGTTCCGACCGAACTCATCGGTTGGCTTCTGACCAACCCCGTACATTCGCAGCGTCTCTTCGGATTCTTTGGTCAGATCGACGGCTTCCGGTGTCTCTGACTGCATTCGGTAGGCCAGTTCATACGACGTGATCCTCGCTGCCAGTTCGTCACCGCCGGGACGCTGATCCAGGTGTTTCTGGTTCAGCTGAGCCAGCAGGTCCAGCTGACCTCGCTGAATCTCCGGAGTCACCCAGTTCGGCCCCTTGAGATCCAGAATCGGATTTCCGGACGGCCGAAACAGCGTGCCCTGATACGCAGCCGACATGAATCCGCTGGACCAGTTTGGCTGACCGCTGATCGGACCACCACGCTTGTCCAGAATCACGACATAACCGGGAAGACTCTGATTCTCCGTGCCCATGCCATAAACACACCAGGATCCAAGACTCGGCCGACCAATAAACGTCTTGCCCGTGTTCATGGCGACCAAAGCTGACCCGTGTGCGTGGCTGTCGGTGTGACAGGAACGGATCACAGCCAGCTTATCTGCATGACGACGAATGTTGGGAAGGTAGTCCGAAACCAGCAGACCGCTTTCCCCGCCCGGACGGAACTTCCGAAACGCGGGCGTCAGGAATCCTACTCGTCGGCCCCCGGAGTTGATGTACTTCTTTCCGTCCGGCAGCGGCTGCCCTGCATACTTTTCCAGCGCGGGTTTGTAGTCGAACGTATCCACCTGGCTCGGTGCGCCGTTCATCATCAGAAAGATGCAGGCCTTCGCCTTCGCTGGAAAATGCGTCGGTCGATCGGCCAGCGGCCCGTTGAGTGGTCCATCGGCCAGGCGGCTCCGAGACGGCTCGGCGGCAGTCGCATGTCGGCCGAAGAAGCCATCCTGTTCCAGCAGCGAAGCCAGTGCCAGTCCCGCGAATCCTCCGCCCATCTGCCAGACAAATTCGCGTCGGCTGTGACCGCAGGGAAAGATGGACATGGGAAACTCCGAAACAGCGTGGAGAACTCAGGTGGCGGGAGCTTCGTTATACCGGCTTCATCCGACGACAGCCAATGCAAACAGCATCCCACATCGTTTTTCCGCGGCCTCTCGCCCTGAACACCTGACGGGCTATAACAGGAGCATGGTTTCGTGTCACGAGTGCGAATCGTTAAGCGACAAACCGATCGCAACCCGATAGGCTCCCGATGTCAGTTCGTGCTTCCTTCGCTCGAAGAACTCCAAAGGCGTTTTCAATGTTTCGATACCTTGCATTCCTTCTGATGATCGTGCTGGCTGCTCCCGCGAATGCTCAGACATCGCGACTGGAGCTGGGGCGGCGATTGAAACGATTCGAACTGGGCTGGGAAGCTGCCGCTCCTGCTGATCGAGCAAAAAGCGTAGGCCCGCTGAAAGTGGCGGTGAGTAGTTTCTTCAGCCTGAATCTTCCTGAAGCCGGCCGGCAACTGGACCAGGCATGGATCGCGGTTCGAGGATCCGGGGTGTCGGCACTGGAGGAGTCCATCATCGGTCTGCAGTGTCTTCCCTCTCCCGTGTGTGCTGATGCCAGCGAAACAAAACTGACACTGCAGGTTCGTCCGTTTTATGGCGATGCTGAATCTGTCGACAACAATTCTCTCGACAACATTCAGGTGCATGTAAGTCTGATCGACCAGGAGGGCAAGCTTTTGAAGGAGAACGACTTTGCTCTGAAGGACCTCGGCGAGCCCGCTGTGTGGGACACCGGCACATTGCCGGAAGGCGATCATGTTCTGTCGGTGACTCTTCGTCGCGACGCGGATCAGTATCAGCTTCCGAACATCACAATCAGCCGCGTTGCCAGTCTGGAGTCTCGACTGGCATCACTGGAGAAAGCCGCGACAGCGTTGAAAGCAGCCGCAAAGACCGACCTTCAGCGCACGGTTGCGGCGACAATTCGTGATGAAGGTCGATTGATCCGAAACCTGTCTCAGGGCCGCCTGCAGGAGGCTGACTTCCCGATTCTGCAGCGTCTTCAGTTCTGCGAAGCTCTGAACACCGACACACTGGATCCTGCAGTCGCGGCCAGGGCGACAGCGGGCAAGACGGATGTCTGGATGACGCTGGCGAAAGGTACAAAGACCGTCAGTACTCGGCTTCGCTTTCCTGCAGCAAGCGATCAGGCGGTCCCGGTTCTGTTTGTCTTTCACGGAGCCGGTGGCAGCGAAAACATGTTCTTTGAAACTTATGGGGCAGGGCGAGTCATCCGTGAAGCGGAAGAACGCGGCTGGCTGGTCGTGTCGCCGGGGCAAGGCATGTTCGGATTGTCCCTGGGAATCTCCGACATGCTCGACGCGCTGGAACCCTTCGCGAAAATCGACCGTGCCCGAGTGATGGTGCTGGGTCACTCCATGGGCGCGGCGCAGGTGATGACTCAGGTTCAGAAGCACCCGGATCTGCCCATCGCTGCCGTGGCCCTTGGAGGCGGTAGCGGCATGACGATCAAGGACAAATCACAGACACCCAAAGCCTCATGGTTCGTCGCCGCGGGAGACCAGGACTTCGGCCGCTCCGGCGCCCGCCAGCTCCACCGAAGCCTGACCAGCGCCGGTGTCACATCAGAGTACAAAGACTACCCTGATGTCGAACACCTGGTCATCGTCCAGGCCGCCATCGACGACGCATTCCAGTTCCTTGAAGAAGAGCTGGCCAGGACAAAAAAGTAAAGGCTGCGCAGGAAAGCAACTTCATGCTTCCTCTGACTCCCATTACTCCCCTGCGTCCCATCAACTCTGATTCCCGCCAGCCTTGTTAGTCGTTCAGGCCCCATGAGCCGTCCCAGCGGACGAAGCCTTCGATGGCTTCGTATTCCGCAAGACCAAGCTGGTCGTACTTCTTGGCCGTGGCGGCATTGCGCGCTTCTGCTCGCTGCCAGAACTCGCGCATGTCGGAGCCAGGGAAGAGTGCTCGGTCTTTCTGAGACTCGTGCTTGAAGATCGCGTCTCGCTTCTGCTTCACTTCTTCCGGGCTGAGCGGCACTGCCATCTCAATCTGGTGCACCGCCCATTCCTGCCATGCACCGCGGTACAGCCAGACTTCGCAGTCCTTGTACCAGTCATCGTTGCGGCACTGATCGCATGCCAGAATGATGGCCTTCAGACAGGTACGATGCGTTCCATGAGGATCTGTGAGGTCACCGGCTGCGTAGATCTGATGAGGACGCAGTTTGCGCAGGAGTTCGACCGTGATGCGAATATCTTCGTCGCCGAGCGGATTCTTCTTCACTCGGCCGGTATCGTAAAACGGCATGTCCATAAAGAAGAGATTCTCGGACGGAACTCCGCAGCATCGTGCTCCCGCACGTGCTTCGCCTCGTCGAATCAGCCCTTTGATCTGCTGAACTTCGCGGCTGTCGACCTGACCCGCCTGCTTCTTCTTCAGGAACTCCTCGACGTGATCTTCCAATTCGCGAATACGATCGGACATCAGTCCAAACGCTGCACAGTAGTCGGAAACGAATTCGGTGAATCGCAGAGTATCGTCGTCGAACACCGCAATATTGCCGGACGTCTGATAGGCAATGTGAACGTGATGTCCCTGATCTGCCAGGCGAATCAGAGTACCGCCCATGGAGATCACGTCGTCATCCGGATGAGGCGAAAAGCACAGCACGCGCTTCGGGAAGATGTGATCGAACGGCTGAGGACGGTCGCCTGGCCGCTTCATATGGTCAGGCTTGCCGCCTGGCCATCCAACGATCGTGGCCTGCAGATGTCGAAAGACCTTCAGGTTGATTTCGTACGCAGAACCGTGTTCCGCCAGCAGGTCCTGAAGACCACCTTCGTTGTAGTCCGAATCCGTCAGCTTTAGCAGGGCCTTGCCAACATTTTCGGACAACCAGATCACCGCCCGTCGAATCGTCACAGGATCCCAGGTGACGTCCGTGACAATCCACGGTGCTCGAATGCGAGTCAGGTTGGCGGCGGCGGCTGAGTCAATCAGGAACTCTGTGTTGGGATGTTTCTGAAGATAGGTGGCCGGAATCGTCGGCGTCATTTCGCCTTCGATGGTCTTCGCAACGATCGTGGCTTTGTTTTCGCCGAAAGCCAGGATGTAGATTCGCTTGGCTTCCAGGATCGTTCCGACGCCCATCGTGATCGCTCGGCGAGGGACGTTTTCGGTTCCGAAGAAGTCGCTCGCAGCGTCCGTGCGGGTCACCGAGTCCAGCGTGATCATCCGCGTTCGTGAGCTCTGATCGGAACCCGGTTCATTGAAGCCGATGTGTCCCGTCCGACCGATGCCCAGAATCTGAATATCGATGCCGCCCAGTGCTGCGATGCGAGCTTCGTAGTCGCGGCAATATTCGGCAATCCGTTCCACCGGTACGGTTCCGTCCGGAACGTTGGCGTTCTCCGGCAGAATGTCGATGTGGTTGAACAGATGCTCCTTCATGAAGCGCACGTAGCTCTGAAGGTCTTCCGGCTGCATCGGATAGTATTCGTCCAGGTTGAACGTCACGACGTTGCGGAACGAAAGACTTTCCTCTTTGTGCATGCGGACCAGTTCCGCATAGATTCCGGTCGGCGTCGAACCGGTGGCGAGGCCCAGAACGCACTTGCGTCCTTCGGCCTGTCGAATGCGAATCAGTGAGGCAATCTCCGTGGCGACTTTGCGTGCCGCTTCACGAGAATTGCTGAGAATAGAACAGCGAATACGTTCAGTGGGTCGAACATCCGGCCGATGGCTCATGGTCGCAGGTGATCCGTAAATTCGGGAGTGAAGTCCTGGAATTCAGCCTGCGAAGTTTAGCGGCTTCGCGGAACATTTCATGTCCTCAGGATAGTCCGTGGCACGACCAGGATTTGATTCCTGGATTTTTCACCGACAACGTGCCCCATGGCTCCGCCACGGAAGTAACAACGCACAGCGACGAAATTGGACCGCGGCTAAAACATCGTCCAGCAGTCTTCCCGCCTATTCCAGAACCAGTGGCACTGAGACGATCTTGCCGTCTCGCATGACTTCGATCATGATCTTTTCGCCGGGGCGGTGGCTTTCGACTTCGGACAGGAACTCATCCGGCTTCAGAGTCTTCTTGCCGTTGACGCCGACGATCAGGTCGGCTCGACTGACGTCACGAGATTCAAACGTGAACAGGCCGCGCCGGTTCTTTCGGATCTCCGGGCCGCGAAGACCCGCTTTCTCGGCAGGCCCGTTCGGAACCATCGTGATGATGCGAAGGCCCTGATCGGTCTTGGTCACTTCGTCGATCCCAAATTCCGGTCGAATAAATCGACCGTGCTGAATCAGTTCCGGAACGATGCGAGCCACCAGGTTGGAGGGAATCGCAAAGCCGATGCCGGAGTTCTGGCCTGTCTTGCTGGCGATGGCCGTGTTGATTCCAATCACTTCGCCATGCGAATTCATCAAAGGGCCGCCGGAGTTTCCGGGATTGATGGCCGCGTCAATCTGGATGACGGATTTGATCGAGCGAGCCTTCGTGACAGGCAGTGTTCGGTCGAGGCTGGAGATGATGCCTGTGGTCATCGTTCGTTCCAGACCAAACGGATTTCCAATCGCGAAGACTCGCATCCCGACCTTCAGCGTCGATGAATCCGCGAACCTCACAGGAACCAGCTTCTCTGCCGGAGCTTTGATCTTCACAACGGCCATGTCATTGATCGGTTCACGTCCGACCAGCTCCGCTTCAAACTCTTCGCCGGTGTGCATCGTCACCAGAATGCGCTGAGCATCTTCGATGACGTGATTGTTGGTCAGGATGTGTCCCTGATGGTCCAGGATAAAGCCGGAGCCGGAGTCTTCCGTCGGGTTTTCTCCCAGAAGTCCTCGCTCTGAACCAATCCGCGTTGCGATGTTCACGACGCTTCGATCGTTCGCCTGATAGACGAACGATGCGACGGCTTCATCCGGCGCGAGGCCGGCCGCGTTATAGACACGAGGCGGAGCCATATCGCTCAGAGCATCGGCCAGAACCTTCTCCTGCGGCGAATCCGTATACGTCGCCTGCTTCGCCTTCTTGCCGGAAGTCTGCTGAGCCATCACGGCACTGGAAGGCCAGGGCAATGACTGCAGACAAACCACGGCTGACGCTGACAAAGCGGCCGACAGCACACACATGGCAGCGGTCTTCATCGCTGCTTCCTCCATGAAATCAGCAATACGCGGTGAAACATCAGGAATAGTAGCGTGAGCGACGCGAGAAGCGAATGGCGGTTCGCTGGTGCTGGTCCAGGTGTGGATTTCGCGACTCTTTCGCTTCGAATCATCGGGCTCACACGATGATTCATTCCATTGCGTTACATCGACCAAGCCCGGTCGTAAAATCCGAAAAATCCGCAAATCCTTCCCAATCCCTAAAGTTGACAGCCGGTCGGGGCCGATCACCGAGATACCGCGTCTTCTGTTTTTCGAGTTCCATTGAACTTCGGCAGAAAACGCCGATGCATCGGACGACATGGATGTCTCGCTTCAGCTTCTCACTGCTCGGTCTTGCTCTGTTTGCTTCCGTTGGATGTGTCTCATCGCATTCGACCGGCTGTCACTCGTTTCGCCCGCCAGGCATGTATGGCGCTGACTGCTGTGGTCCGATGACTGACAGCTGCGGAGCGGAACCTGTTTGTGCAGCACCATCTCATGGTGGCAAGCGAGCTATGTTCTCGAAGCATCATCGCGGGTCCTGCAAAACCGCACCGCTCTATCCGGGTGATTCCTGGGGAGCATGTGGTTGTGGGGACTGTGGATGCGGTGAGCCGATGATGGCTCCGGGTTGTGCCGCCCCGTCATTCATGACACCAGGCTGTGCGGTCCCGACAGGAGCATGGGCAAGCCAGACAGCAATGGTCCCAGACCAGCCCGGATGTGGATGCAACGGGGGAGCAAGCGGCTTTGCTCCTCAGCCAGTGAATCCACCGGAACAGTTTTCCGCCCCGAATCCGCCTGTGAATCAGCCATACGAAGCTCCCTCGGTTCCACCAGCCACAGATCCACCGGCACCAATCGACGTGCCAGCGAATCAGAACGGTGCACCAGCGGCCAATCCACCTGTGGACCCAGTGAGCTTTGAAGTGCCAGTTCTGCCACCAATCACTCCTGGTCGATAAAGTAGGTGTCGCTCGCCAAGCGGCACTTCGCGGCCCCACCGCGACCAGCGACCAGATGAGGTTCCATGGGATCGCACGGGAACGGGGATCAAAGCAACGCCAAGTGAGTGCGTTTGAGGCGTGTGGCTTTGGCATCACGTGCATGCAAGAACAGGTTCGCCTGCGGCGAAAGTCTCGCCCGGCAGGCGAGACCTACAGTAGGTGCTGCTTGCCGAGCAGCACTTCGCGGC
>CAZIGZ010000097.1:0-21125 GCA_964538835.1 uncultured Chitinophaga sp.
AGCTGGCTCGGCGAGGCTTTGGTTCTGTCGAGCCAAACCCGATGGTCGGAGCCGTCATTGTTTCCGAAGATCTGCAGCTGATCGCGGATGGTTATCACCAGAAGTTCGGAGGACCACACGCCGAGATTGTGGCGATCCGGCAGGCCGGTGATCAGTGCCGCAATGCAACTTTGTTTGTCACGCTCGAGCCCTGCAGCCATTTTGGCAAAACGCCACCATGTGCCGATGCCGTCATTCAAGCCGGATTTCGTCGAGTCGTTGTCGGGTGCGAGGATCCTGCGCCGCACGTGGCCGGCCAGGGACTGCAAAAGCTGCGGGAAGCCGGGATCCCGGTGGAATGCGGAGTTCTCCGGAACGACGCCGAAGAGCTGATCGCACCATTTCGAAAACAGATGCTGGAACATCGGCCGTGGGTTCATGCCAAATGGGCCATGACGCTCGACGGTCGCATCGCCTCCCGAACCGGGCATTCTCAATGGATCTCCGGCGAAGAATCCCGTGCGTATGTGCACTGGCTGCGAGGCCGGATGGACGCGATCATCACTGGGACCGGCACTGTGCAGGCCGATAATCCTCGCCTGACAGCCCGACCACCCGGGCCGCGCACGCCGCTAAGAGTCGTCATTGATTCCGCTGGCGCTTCGCTTTCTTCAGATCGATTGCTCGTGCAGACGGCCCATGAGGTTCCGGTCCTGGTCTGTGTGTCCCGCCGCTGCGAAGAAGCTCGAGTCCAATGGATGCAGGAGCAAGGTCTGGAAGTCCTGCAGACAGATACTGACAGCTACGTGTCGCTCCCGGAGGTGCTCGCCCATCTGGGACAGCGACGAATGACGCATGTGTTGCTGGAAGCCGGCCCGGGGCTATTAGGAGCCTTCTGCGATCAGAAACTGGTCGATGAAGTTCACGTCTTTGTCGCTCCGAAACTTGTTGGCGGCATTGCTGCCTGCCCCCCGATCGGCGGAGAAGGGCAGGCAAAGATTCCCGAACTTCCAAGCCTCACGTCCTGTCGCCATACCATTCTCGGCCAGGACGTTCTGATTGAAGGCCGAATCGGGAAGCGACTGGCACACTGATTTCGAAGCAGAGATAATTGCCAACTGGCCCACGCCGCGACGAGAGCTCGCAGACCGACGTTGGCCAAACACAAGGCCGTGCTGATGTTGAATTACCGTGGCAACTTCGAGATTCATCTGACCGTCGCGGAAACGGATGAGCTTGAGATGTTTCGAGCCTGGTGTGAAACGGAAGGATGCAAGTGTATCTGGATCGTGCTGGCTCGCGGTAGTCACGTGCAGCAGCCGATGGCTACATGGCGGCGCACCAGGACGATCCTGCCCGACGTTTTTGAGGAAGCTCGCCAGCGTGCACGGAAGCTTGCGCATGCGGGCTTTCGCGTCGTGCGAGTTAAGATCGAAGCTGATCCGTCCAACGAACAGGTTCCCATGACGGACGCTTCTGCGTCGCTTGAAACGGCAGGGTGTTACTTCGAACATCACGTGAAACTCCAGCGTCAAATGAACGCGGAGCGGGATGTGCTGCTTGAGATCTGCCGCAGACACTCGGCGCATCTTTCTCACAACGCGTGGCGAAAGTCCGTTGATGGCATGGAAGAACGCTTTGTGACACTTCGGTCGTATCGAGTCGGGCGTCTCGAGGCAGAGCAGCAGCTACAACACCTGTTGGCTGCACTTCGGGTTGCTGGAGAACACGTGCTTGAAGTGGAATCAGAGTATTCAGTGTACGATTCGAACCTGGCGCTTGATGATGGCTGGCTGGTGAATCCTCCACAGTAGGTTTCGGGGATCTCGTTATGTCACAAGGGTCGACGTCACCTCCGGTACCACCAATGGAGGTGTTTGCGGAATTCCTGGAAGGCCTGAATCTCACGATCACTCCGTATGACCGAATCACAGCGGTCCTGCGAGGCAGTGTTCTGATGAGTCACTGGTTTGGCGATATGGCGCGGCCCGCCGCCGACCTTGATCTGGAGTGGTTTCTGACTCCTGAGAGGGAAGCCAGCTCTGCTTCGCACATTGAGCACGCTCGCCGACTCTGCATGTTTGCCGTCAGCGATCAGGAGCCGGGATCGAACATCGAGTTCGACGGCGATGCACCGATCCCTGGTGATGGAGCCAGCCTGTGGGACTACAGCACTCCCGGCGTTCGCTGTTACACCGGCTGGTCGTGGGAGGCCCGAAATCTCCGCGGCATGCTGCAGGTCGATGTGGCCCAGGCCGGCAGTTATGGTCTCGATGGCATCGCGCCCGAGCCGGTCGAACTGAAGCGTGCGTCTGGCGAGACGGTCAGTTTTCCAGCGTATTCGAAGGAAATGCTGCTGTCCGCAAAGCTCTCATGGATCTTCAGGAGCCTTCAGCGGGAGACGCTTCCCTCCGGAACGGAGGTCCTTTTGTTTTCCGGCGAACCAAAGGATCTCTTCGATGCGAATCTGCTGGCGACCAAAGGCCAGTTGCGCGCGGACGTGTTCCAGAACGCGTTCCTGTGTGTTGCTATGGAAGACAACCTGGACTGGCAGGACGTGGAGCTGATGCTCAATCAGGAACTCAGCGTCCCGGAAGAAGAATGGGCAGAGCGTTGGCCGGCATTCCACGAAGCACACCACAGGCTGCTGCAGGCGCATCCGGGAAGGATGCTTCAGACTGTTGGAGCCGCCGTGCGGCAACTACTGGGCAACCTCCGCGAGCACCTGCCGTTTCTCCAGTCGATTCGAGAGGATCCGATCGACGAAGTTCCTTACCAGATTTACGCGGACTGGCTCGAAGATCAGTCAGACCGGCGAGCGGAATTCCTTCGGGCCTACTGCCGGTTCGATTTCCACGGAGACAAATCCGACATGGAACAGCTGGCTGGCATGCTGTCGGAGCAACCCGTCGGATGGTTGTATCACGTGTTTGAAAACCCGCAGCGGCTGAGTGCACTCCGCAAGCGGCTCGAACCACCGCCACGCGAGTCTCGCGACAAACCGATTGCCCCACCACAAACGAAGCCTTGGTGGAAGTTCTGGTAGGTCTTTTTTGAAGGCCGCCAGAGCAAATCCCGCAATCGTTCCACAAAGTCCCCAAACTCGGCCATATCGACTGCGCGGACGGGGGAAACTGGTACACCGGACACCGGGTAAACGCCCAAAAAATTTTCGCCCGTGCGCAGGCGATTTGCAGGGGTCTGCGGAAGGTCGATTTGGACTTTTTTTCGAAATTTCTGTGGTGAAAACCATTGGGTGGTCGATTGTTTGAACACACAACATTTAGTGTTGACAGTCCGGAATGGCCCACTATATTGCGGTTGTCGTCGGTTGTCGAAAAACAGCCGCTGGCGCAGTATGGCGGTCGCAAACCGTTGTCTCGCAACAGGTTCAGAAGACCGCTTTTGGGTTCGTTGACAGGACGCGGCGGCAGAATATTCTGCTGCCGGTTCGGTAAGGATGCCCCCTTCGACAGGAGGTCGACCACGCGGACGAAAATGTCATCATTGCTGCTCAGTTGCCTGCCGATCACGAGCCGTTTCTTTCAGCCAATGAATGCTGGCTGAAGTACCCCGGGATTACAGTTTGCGGTTGCTGCTGCGCTGTGGAAATGTTTTTGCACGCTTGCGATTGTGTTTGATGTGTTCGGCATTGTTTCTTCAGTCGTAAATCAGTTGTAACGGTGAGACGGAGTGTCTGCGCAAGACGCGCAGGATTCATCTGGAAGAGAAGCAAAGGGGAGAGCGTCGAATGATTCGAGCAGTATCAGAATGGATTATTCGCAAGCGAGATGGCCGAACGGTTCCGTTCGAAGCTCGTTTGATTTCCAAGGCGATCGGCAACGCGTTCCGTGCAGAATTGAATCTGGCAGACGGACAGCCACTGGATCGTGATGTTGAGCTGGAGATTGTTTCCATCACCGAGCAGGTGGTGGCCGATGCATCGGCTGACGCAGCCACAGATCGTGGAGTGGGCGTTGAGCAGATTCAGGACTTCGTGGAAATGCAGTTGATGAAGCGTGGTCACTACAAAGTGGCTCGTCGCTACATCGTGTATCGGGCAGAGCACGCCAAGATTCGTTCACTGCTGCAGCCGGAAGCTCTGGAGCAGCCGGAAGTGTTTGTTCAGCCTCGGATGCATGTCCAGCTGGAAGACGGCCTGCGGGTTCCATTTGACGTGAACCGCATTCGCCGCCGAATTGACCTGGCGTGTCAGGGTCTGCCGGAATGCGATGCGGATGATCTTCTGCAGGAACTGATGAAGTCCGTGTTCGACGGAATCTCCGTCGGCGAAATCTACCGAGCCATGATCCTGGCGGCTCGAACTCGCATTGAGCGTGATCCAGCCTACGACATCGTCGCCGCACGCCTTCTGCGAATGGTGATCAGCAACGAAGCACTGGGAAGTTCTCCAACCAACCCGTCTGAATATGCCAAGCTGTATCGCAACCAGTTTGAACACTACATCATCGATGGGATCAATGCGGATCGACTGACTCCGGATCTTCGCAACCTGAACCTGACGAAGATTTCGGCAGCGATCCAGCCGGATCGCGATGCTCTGTTCAAGTACCCAGGTCTCCAGGCGGTTTACGACCGTTATTTGCTGCACATCGACGGCCGCCGCATCGAAACTCCTCAGTATTTCTGGATGCGAGTCGCGATGGGCCTGGCCCTGAATGAGGCTCAGCCGGAAGAGCGAGCGATCGAGTTCTACAACATGCTGTCGAGCATGCGGTTTACGTCCGCAACGCCGACGCTGTTCAACTCAGCGACCAATCATCCTCAGCTGAGCTCCTGCTACCTGTCGACGGTGAAGGACGACCTGGAGCACATCTTCAAGTGTGTTTCCGACAACGCGAAGCTCAGCAAGTGGGCGGGTGGTCTCGGTAACGACTGGACCAGCATTCGGGCCACGAATGCTCACATCAAGGGCACGAACGGTCGAAGCCAGGGTGTGATTCCGTTCCTGAAAGTTGTGAACGATACAGCAGTTGCGGTCAATCAGGGTGGCAAGCGCAAGGGAGCGGTGTGCTCGTACCTCGAAACGTGGCACATGGATATCGAGGAGTTCCTGGATCTTCGCAAGAACACCGGGGACGATCGCCGCCGTACTCACGACATGCACACGGCCAACTGGATTCCAGACCTGTTCATGAAGCGCGTCGAGGAAGAAGGTCAGTGGACTTTGTTCAGCCCGGACGAAGTTTCAGATCTTCATGATCTGGTCGGCAAGGCGTTCGAGAAGCGCTACACCGAGTATGAGCAGATGACAGAAACCGGTGAGATTCGCATGTTTAAGCGAATCCCAGCCGTGGAGCTCTGGCGCAAGATGCTGACTCGACTGTTCGAAACGGGTCATCCATGGATTACGTGGAAGGATCCGTCAAACATTCGATCACCTCAGGATCACGTGGGTGTTGTTCATAGCAGCAATCTTTGTACGGAGATTCTGCTCAACACGTCGCCGACCGAGACAGCCGTGTGCAACCTTGGTTCGATCAACCTGCTGGCTCACATTGTGGACGGTCAGTTCGATCTGCCGATGCTGGAAGAGACTGTGAAGGTTGCCCTTCGCATGCTCGATAACGTCATCGACATCAACTACTACCCAACGGACGAAGCGAAGAATTCCAACGCGAAGCATCGACCAGTGGGTCTGGGCATCATGGGCTTCCAGGATGCACTGGCCGCCATGAACATCAGCTATGCCAGCCCGGAAGCGGTTGACTTTGCTGACTACAGCATGGAAGCCATTTCCTACTTCGCAATTCTGGCGTCGACGGAACTGGCGGCTGAGCGAGGTGTCTACAGCACTTACACCGGGTCCAAGTGGGATCGTGGTCTGCTGCCGATCGACACGATGGAACTGCTGGAGCAGGAACGTGGTTGCCGCATCGATGTCGACCGAACATCCCGCATGGACTGGAGCGTGGTTCGCAAGGCTGTGGCTGAGCGAGGCATGCGAAACAGTAACTGCATGGCGATTGCACCGACCGCGACCATTTCCACGATCATCGGCGTGTCTCAGTCGATCGAGCCGATGTACAAGCATCTGTTCGTGAAGAGCAATCTGTCCGGCGAGTTCACTCATCTGAACACTTCGCTGGTGACCGAACTGAAGCAGCGGGGCCTGTGGGACGCCGACATGCTGGAAGCTCTGAAGTACTTCGATGGCACGCTGAAGGATGTTCCTCGCATCCCGGGCGACATCAAGGCTCGTTACCTGACGGCCTTCGAAGTCGAACCGAAGTGGCTGATCGAATGTGCGGCTCGCCGTCAGAAGTGGATCGACATGGGCCAGTCACTCAATCTGTACATGTGCGAACCAAGCGGCCGCAAGCTGCATGACATGTACCTGCTGGCATGGCGCAAGGGTCTGAAGACGACCTATTATCTTCGAACCTTGGCCGCGACACAGATTGAGAAGTCGACTGTCGACATTAACAAGTTTGGCTTGCAGCCACGCTGGGTGAAAGCTCGCAGTGCTTCCAGCGAAATTCAGGTCGCCCGCAGTGAAGATCCGCGGGAAGCTGCTGCTGCCATTGTTCCGGAACCTCACATTGTTCCGGTGACGGAAGTATCGCAGTACAAGGCCTGCAGCATTACTGACCCGGACTGCGAAGCCTGTCAGTAACGTTACGTTGGACGCGTCGCGGCAGTGTCGTTGTGGCACTGCCGCGCCTGGTCCCGACTGGTCCTGCGTGTCATTCTCTGATGATCAACGTCGGAGAATTTCGACGCGACTGACGTGAACCGCCAGAATTCCTGCTGACTCTCCGCGTTCCTGAGGCCATTCCATGTCACCCATGACCCGCCGCCAGTTTGCTGCGTCATCGATTGCCGCATCATTGGCTTCCGTGGCGTTGCCATGGCAGGGAGCCTCCCGAATTGCGAACGCGGCGGGATTCGATGAGCCAGCGATTGATTCTGCGAAAGCCGGGTTGATCTACCGAACGAAGGCTCCTCGGAATGGGGAGCCGCCGCTTCGCAAGCTGGCGGAAAACTGGGTCACGCCATCGTCGCACTTTTACATTCGCAGCCACGGTCCGAATCCGACGATTGCCGAACAGCATACGATCGAAATCGACGGTTTGGTGGACAAGCCCCTGAGGTTGACGGTCGCTGAGCTGATGGCCCGGTTTCCTCAGATCAGCTGCACCTGCACGGTCAGCTGTGCGGGGATACGTCGTCAGGAATTCATCCGAGTCAAACCGATGAAGGGCGTCGACTGGGCCGAAGGTCCGATCGGCAATGCCAGATGGACGGGAATCCTCCTTTCGGATGTTTTGAAGGCTGCCGGTCTTCGGCCGGAAGCCAAACACGTGTGGTTCGAAGGCGCGGATGTGGTCAAGGATGGCGACGCCAAGTTTCCATTCGGTGCTTCGATCCCGCTGAGCAAACTGGCGGAACAGGATGCTGAAATGCCAGGTGCAATGCTGGCCACGCACATGAATGGCGAGCCATTGCTGCCGGATCACGGATTTCCGATTCGTACGATCGTGCCCGGGTACATTGGCGCTCGCAGTGTCAAGTGGCTGCAAAAGATCACGCTCAGCGACAAACCTTCGACAAACCATTTCGTCGCCGATGTCTACAAAATGGTCTATTCTCAGACCCAGGCAGAAATCGATGAGACGGCTCCCATCTACCGGTATCCGGTGAATGCAGCGGCCTGTTCCGCGGATCTGATGGATGGAGCGGTGTATCTTCGAGGATACGCGCTTCCAACCGGAAAGAAGGGTTGTCGGATCGCGACGGTAGAAATTTCAGTGAATGGTGGAGAATCCTGGACCGCCGCAACACTGGAAAAGGATTCTGCGGATTTCTGCTGGCAGCTGTGGACGGCGACTTTAGGGGTTGTGAATCCTGAAACAGAAGTCCTCGTTCGCGCGACGGATTCTCTTGGAAACACGATGCCCTCGACTGTTCCATGGAACCCGAAGGGATACCTTTACAACGCATGGCACCGAATGCCATTGAAACAACTGCTGGCGTCTGCCGGCTGAACTGAAATCACACTCCTGTCTTGTCCTCTACTCACGGAATGAGGTAGCTCCATGTCAACTATCAGCTTCGATGAAGAAACAAAAATGGAAAACGGCACATCAGGCCGAGTCAAAGCGACGGAAAAGCGTCTGATCAACTGTGCGCAGGTCGACGTGAACCAGCTGATGCCGATTAAGTATCACTGGGCCTGGGAACATTATCTGAACGGCTGTGCCAATCACTGGATGCCAACCGAAGTTCCGATGAACCAGGACGTTGAGATCTGGCGCTCCGACCGCCTGACTGACGACGAGCGACTGGTGATCAAGCGAAACCTGGGCTTCTTCTCAACAGCCGAATCACTGGTGGGCAATAACCTGGTTCTGGCGATCTTCAAGCATGTGACCAATGCCGAATGTCGCCAGTACCTGCTGCGTCAGGCGTTTGAAGAAGCTGTGCATTCTCATACGTTCCTGTACGTCGTTGAAAGTCTCGGCCTGAACGAAGGCGAGATCTTCAACATGTATCACGAGATTCCTGCGATTGCTCGCAAAGACGAATTCGAAATGTCGCTGACTGCCGAAGTTCTGGCGGATGGCTTCACGACGGAAACTCCGGAAGGTCGTCAGCTGTTTCTGAAGAACCTGATTGGTTACTACGTGATCATGGAAGGCATCTTCTTTTACAGTGGCTTCGTGATGGTTCTGTCCTTCCATCGACGCAACCTGATGAAGGGAATCGGTGAGCAGTTCCAGTACATTCTGCGTGACGAAACGATCCACATGAACTTCGGGATCGACCTGATCAATGGCATCAAGTCAGAGAATCCGGACCTGTGGACTCAGCAGTTCCAGAACGAGATGGTGGATCGCATTCGCCAGGCTGTCGAACTGGAAATCGATTATGCTCAGGGATGTCTGCCACGCGGCATTCTGGGACTGAACGCGGAAGCCTTCCGTGATTACGTCCAGTATATCGCTGACCGACGCCTGGAACGAATTGGTCTGCCAACCCAGTACGGTTCTCCGAACCCATTCCCCTGGATGAGCGAGACCATTGACCTGTCGAAGGAAAAGAACTTCTTCGAAACCCGAGTCACTGAGTACCAGAGTGCTGGCTCACTGAACTGGGACTAATCGAACTGGTTCCGTCCTGACAGAACGATAAGATCCATGAAGCCCGGCTTTTACGCCGGGCTTCTTTCGTAGGGAGAACCAGATGCGAGCAGTAGTATTTGACGGTCAGCTTCGGTTTGTGGATTCGCATCAGCTGCGAGCCGGTAAGCCTGGTGAGATCGCGGTTGACGTGATCAAGGCCGGCATCTGTGAAACCGACATGCAGCTTTGTCAGGGCTACATGGGATTCCAGGGCATTCTGGGCCATGAGTTCGTCGGTATTGCTCGCAGTGGAAAATTTGCCGGACAGCGCGTCGTCGGTGAAATCAACTGTGCCTGCGAAGTCTGCGACATGTGCCGTCGGCAGCTGGGAAACCACTGCCCCAACCGAACGGTCGTCGGCATCCTTCAGCATGATGGAGCGTTCGCGGAGACCGTTTGGATCCCGGAACGTAACCTCCACCGCATTCCGGATTCGCTTAGCACGGAGTTTGCCGTCTTTGTCGAACCCGTCGCTGCAGCATGTCGCATTCCGGAGCAACTTCCGGAGATCAGGGGGCAGTCGGTGATTATTCTGGGCGACGGGCGTCTTGGGAATCTCTGTGCTCAGGTGCTTCAACATCATGGTTGTAATGTGCTGGTCGTTGGCAAACACCCGGAGAAGTTACAGTTGCTGAGCCAGCGAGGAATTCCAACGACACTGCTGGCTGATTTCGCACCAGGGAAAGCGGCCGATGTTGTCGTTGACTGCACGGGATCCTCGACCGGACTGGAAACAGCCCTTCGAGCAGTTCGTCCCTGCGGCACGATCGTGCTGAAAACAACAGTTGCCGCCAGCCAGACCATTCACATGGCTCCGTTTGTGATCGATGAGATTCGTCTGCTGGGGTCTCGATGCGGCCCGTTTACTGATGCGATCCAGTTGCTGACTCAGGGGGCAGTAGACGTGGCTCCGCTGCTTTCGGCCACCTACCCGATTCAGGAAGCCATCAAAGCCTTCGAACATGCAACGCGGAAAGACACACTGAAGGTGCTGCTGGACGTGTCAGGCGAGTCTGGGGTGCCTGTTTAATTCCGTGGTCCATTTTCAGAAGCGGCGTGAGATCTTCAGCACGATTTCAGAGCCGCGGAACAAGTCTCGGGAGCAACCATGTCAGCCACTTTTGTCCTTCGTTGCTCCGTTTCGTGGCTTTCGCCCCTTGTGATCCTTGTGATTGCTGTTTTGCTGATGCCAGCTTCTGTTGCGGCTCAGGGGTTTGACGCACAGGGACCGACAGAAGTGCGTCGACTTGAACCTCGTGAGTTTTCCGGTGCGGTCAGGGTTTCCTTCGAATTGAAACCCATCTCAATGTCGTTCGACCTGCCGTGGCACTTTTGCAGTGTTGCAGAGAACGGCCTGAAATTCGCGCATTTTGCGGCGGAAACCTATGACCCGCGACGCTGGGATGGTCGAGGAGCGGACGCCTCGTTTGAGCCCGGAATGGACAAGGAAGGTCGATTTGTGCGAATCTGGATCGAACACAAATCGGCGGCCAGGATCATCGTCCGGATTCAATACGCCCTTAACAACTCAAAGTACGAAATTGCTCACGATGATCTCGATACGAAGTCCCCGTTCAACAATGGCAAAGGCGACTGGGCCGAAGAACGATTCACAATCTATCCCGATGGAACTCACGTTCGACACATGACCATTCATACCGGTCTGGCTTCAAAGAGTCAGCCATTCGGCTTTTACCGCGAACCGCCGACGGTTGTGCATGAGTTCATGGAGTCCGTTGTGATTGGCCCGGTGGGACACGTCCCCATCGATGACATGAACACCCAGGCTGCGATCACTCTGTTCAAGATGTTTGGCCGACGGCCTGGTCAGGTGTTTCCGGAAGGCCAGTCCGAAGACGTGTCCTACACCATGCCTCAGGGACCGCCTGATGACTTCGGGGATTTTCATGATGCCAACATCATGCTGCTCAACTCAAAGTCGAAGTTCCGGCCCTTTACGATCGGATTGCCCTACGGAGTCAGCGTGCAGCCGTATGGCTGGGAAGACAACCAGGAATTTCCCTTTACGACGTGGACGGGCTACGACGATCCATCGATTGGCTACGTCTCCGCGATCGGGCACATGGTGAACTGGTGGCATTTTCGTCGAACGGACGACACGATCGAACAGGTCTATCTTCACGGCATGACCGACCACCGTGCTCCCGAGAAGGAGATTCTTCCGCTGGCCTGGTCCTGGATTACTCCGCCGGAGCTGCAATGGCCGGGTGTGACGCTTTCCCCCAACGAGAGTGCCGGGCGCTACGGGAAATTCACTTACGACCAGACTCAGCGAGCCTACATCGTGCCGGGCGAAGCGATCGTCAATGAAAAGGCAGAGTTCGCTCTGGACGCGATCTACGACGACGAACATCTGCAGGGAACCATGTGGCTGGTGAATCCCGCATTCGTCATTCCGAACTGGCAGGGTGATGCGACACACATCCACTTCACCCTTGATGGCGATCGCATGACGCCAGGCCGGGACTTTCAGAGCGGGATTGAAGAAACAGCGGCCGGACGCAATCTGGTCCTTTGGCTCAACCGCAAGATCGACCTGAATGTTCGCGAAGAACATCGAGCCGAGTTCACGGTGGCTCCGACGCACTAAGTTATCGCTCGCCATCAGATGATCAACGGACAAGTCGGGTCCCTCGGTGCTCACACTTCTCAGCGTCTCAACCAAAAAAAGAAGTGCTGGCCGACCACTCTTCGACCAGCACCAGGGATGTTGTTTCCAGCACTAAAGGAACAAACGCTATTCGCAGAGTTCCGGGGCTGTGTCCGGAGCAGTTTTCAGCAGCGACAGGACCACCGACGTACCAGCGATCAACAGGATCACAGTCAGGCTCACAGCGACCGGGACGTGGAAGAGGTCAATCAGAAGCATCTTTGTTCCGACAAAACCAAGGATGGCAGCCAATCCGGTCTGCAGATACTTGAATCGATCCATCAGACCTGCCAGAGCAAAGTACAGAGATCGAAGCCCGAGAATTGCAAAGGCGTTGGAGGTAAACACGATGAACGGATCCCGGGAGATCGCGATGATCGCCGGAATCGAGTCGACTGCAAACACCAGGTCAGACCATTCGACAAACAGAAGGACCATCAGCAAAGGAGTCGCCAGTCGACGCCCGTCCTCAACCACCATGAACCGGTCATTACGGTAGGTGTCTGTCATCGGGACGAGTTTTCGGAACAGTTTCACCACATAGAAATCGTCCGGCCGAAGCTCTTCCTTGCCCGACTTCAGCATTCTGATCGCTGCAATAATCAGGATGACACCGAAGACGTAGATCAGCCAGTGGAAGCGGTTGATCAGACTGACCCCCGCGAAAATCATGATGACTCGCATCACAAGAGCACCAAAAACGCCCCAGAAGAGCACCTTATGCTCACAGTGTCGGGGGACCTTCATCGCCGAGAAGATCAGGGCAAAGACGAACACGTTGTCGATGCTGAGTGACTTCTCAATGGTCCATGCTGTCAGGAATTCCAGCGCCGCCGTCGGTCCTGAGACAACTCGCAGTCCGAAAGCAAACAGAAACGCCAGTGCGACCCAGACGAGTGTCCACATCATCGCTTCGCGGAAGCCGACGATGTGTGACTTGCGATGAAAGACACCAAGGTCCAGCGCCAGCATCCCGATGAGAAATGTGCCAAACCCCAGCCATGCCAGAGACGAAAGTTCCATTGTGTGATCCTGATCCTGTCTGATTCAAAGTACGGTGATGGACTTGCCTGATCTTCGCCCGGAAACCTGCGGCGATCCTGAACGGAGGGACGGTCTGAACGGTTCACGCCAAAAGACGGTTTCCTGCACGAAAGTCTCTCGGCGATCAGTTGGTCAGAGCCGTCCCTCCGAAGGTGCTGTCATTGTTCCTCTCACTCAGCGATGGAATCCCACCATCAGCCGAGCGTCGTCTCTGCTTGTTATCAGCGTTCCTTCAGGGCAAGCTCCCCAGTGGCAACCGACAGGCCGCCACCCTCCTTGTCTTCAGGCGATGAGCCTGAGCTGCGATCTAACTTCTGGGATCGCCGGACATCGAGAGTCCTCGACGATCCCGGCTGCGCTGCAGGCGGCGAGCAATCGTGCGAGCCGCTCTGTCTGCTGCGGCGGTAATCGAAGCCTCAACGGTTTCACCGACTTCGCTCACCAGCACTTCGCGACCGACTCGCATAGAGACCTGTAGGCGACACTGCAGATCGCAGCCGCCTCGAGGGCCGTTCAGGTCGCAAAACGTGGCCTGGATGTTCCCCAGGTGCATCTCAAATCGCCCCAGAGCAAACTCCAGTCGCCGTGCGACCAGTGCTTTCTGATCACTTGTGAGCTTTACGTTCCGTTCGAACACTTCGATGTCCATGATTCCTCTCTCCAGTCTTGAGCCATAACGTGAATCTGAGCAGTTGGTGGTCAGCCGTTTGATTCGCGGCCGACCTTCAGGAAACTCGTACACTCGAATTCCTGGAACTCGCCGATCATTCGCTTTCGAGGTGTCAATCGTCATCATCATCTGACCACAAACCTGGCCAGCTGTGTCGGCTGAACCTCATCGCATCCGTTTGGTCAAGGCGGGCTGACGTGAGTCGATAAAGCAGCAGCTGATTACGGTCGTCAAGCGTTGTTCGGTGGGGAACGCCACCGTCCATTCGATGGACATGAATGGCAGGCTCAGCCGTTTGTGAGCCTTGACTGTCGATTCCCCTGCGAGTTTTTCGCAATGGTCGCCGAATCAGTGTCTTGAGATCTTCGTCGATCATGTCGCCCTCCTTTTCATAGGTTCGACCAAAGGTTAGGAGGGAATCGAGGATTGACTATTTCAAAGTTCTGCCAGCATCTATCGGGAAAAGCGATGGGCCACGGCAGGCCGATGGTCCTCATCCATAAAGCGGATGGCTGCGGCCCAAAGTTGCAGCTTCAGATGATCTGCAATCGCCATGAAGAACTGCAAAAGTTGCAGACCTTTTGCCCCTGGCATCTCAGCGGAAACCCAGATTTTTCACTGATCAACTTCGTGAACAGATCATGGCTGCGCGGGACCGACGGCAAAGAAAATCTGGCAGAACCGAGCATGGAACCGAGTCCACTGGAGCCCGCGGGAACTGCCCCAAACGACCCGTGATTGAAGAACGCAAACTGGAGCCCGGTTTTTCCGATGGGCGCAATTCGCGTTGCTCTTCATTCACTTCTCACTCGGTCTGCCATTCGTCCCGCGTATGAAGCAAAGAGTCCCAGCGATCAGTGAAATGCCTCTACGCGGTGACCTCAAGTACCCGCGGCCCGATGACGTCAAATCGGGGAGTAATGCCGAGTCCGGGTCCGGTGGATGCCTGCATGAATCCGTTGACTCGCTCCGGAGCGCCCGTGGCGTTACTCACGGTGACATAGCTGTTGAAGTCGGTGCTGGTAAACCGCAGTTCTTCTGGCGTGCTGTGGGCGAGGTGCGCAATGGCTGCGGTCGTGATGTCACCGCCCCACGAATCTTCCAGCGTCATGGCGATACCCATGCTCACGCAAAGGTCCCTGATCTGGCGAGTCTTTGTGAGTCCTCCGAGCTTACTAATCTTCAGATTGACCACATCCATCGCCAGTTCTGACTTTGCTCGCAGCAGCATCTCAAGACTGTCTACGTTCTCATCCAGAACAAACGGGTGATCCGTCGCACGGCGAACGGCCAGACATTCTTCGTAGGTCAGACACGGCTGTTCGATGTAGACATCAAGGTCGCGCACAGCACGAACGACACGAACGGCTTCGTGCTGAGTCCAGCCGGTGTTTGCGTCGGCCACCAGACGGTCGCTGGGCTGCAGAATCGCACGAGCGGCTCGAATGCGTTCAATGTCCTGATCCGGGTTACCACCAACCTTCAACTGGAAGCGAGTGTAGCCCTGAGCACGGTAACTGGCGACGTTGGCCGCCATTTCGTCAGGCGGCAGTTGAGAGATGGCACGATAAAGCCTGACCGATTCTCCAAATCGACCGCCCAGCAATGTGCACACGGGAAGCCCTGAGACCTTTCCAAGAATGTCCCAGCACGCGATGTCGATCCCCGACTTCACATAAGGATGTCCCTTCAGCGCCGCATCCATGCGATGGTTGAGCTTACTGATTTCACGAGGATCGAAGCCCAGCAGATGAGGCCCAAGTTCCTTCAGGCCGGCTCGAACCCCTTCCGCATAAGCCGGAAGATAGAAGGGACCGAGAGGACACACTTCACCGTAGCCAACCACTCCGCATTCCGTTTCAACGCCGACGATAGTGCTGTCGAAGACCGAAACCGACTTGCCTCCCGACCATTTGTAAGAGCCTTCAACCAAAGGCAAGTCGACGCGGTGAGCAAAGATGCGGGCGATTTTCATTTTCAACTCCATGTGTTCAGTGCAATCCGGCGAATTGCCAGGACTCACATAGCTAGTCCAACACAGATGCAACTTCAAGAAGGTCGATGGCCGGTGATCCGTTGCAGAAGATTGTCGCAAGTCGACCGTAGGTGACCTGTCCCACATTCATCTGCAGATAATCCGCCATGGCCGGGCCAGCCGTAAAACGAAGGATGGCTCCCAGGTCAACATGCCGGAAGACGTTATGCTGAATCAGAACTCGCCCCAGCGGAGTCTTCTCTTCCACGATCTCCTGCCGTACCTGAGGTGTCACGAAGTCCAGATTGAACCTGACATAGCCGAACTGCACGACCTCTTCCGTGCCGGACTTCAGGAGAATGATCTTTCGCAGATACAGGCCGTTTTCAAATCGCGACGCCAGAACCTTCACATCGACGGAACAATCATGGTACGACTCCATGCTGATCGTCATATGATGTTCGTGAACCAGCATCTGTCGATACGGTTCCGGTGTCGCTTCCTTGGCCACGTGTTCCGCTTTGAGATAAAGCGGGCGGTCGGAGGGTTCCGGGAACAATCCCACCAGCTCTTCAAGTTCACGAATCGGATTCATGTCATACTCCGACGAAGGCACTGGCAGGATATCTGCGAATCGACTGCAGAAACTGCAGCGTCGAACCGCCGGATCGAACGGCCCGATCCCAAAACCACTTAGGCGACGTCAATCCGGCTCAGCGAAGGATCTTCTACTCGACCAATCACCAAAGACACATTGTGACCGCCAAAACCAAAGCTGTTATTGACGGCATAGCGGCACTGCTTGTCGATCGCCTTGTTGGGAATGTAATTCAGGTCACATTCCGGATCCGGCGTGGTGTAATTGATCGTCGGCGGCAGCCGTCCCGATGACAGAGCCAGCGCACAGGCTGACATTTCGATGGCACAGGCCGCTCCGATCATATGGCCCAGCATGCCCTTGATCGAACTGATGTGCAGCTTTGCGGCATCCGCGCCAAAAACTGACTTCAGAGCCACGGTTTCCATGGCGTCGTTGTACTGCGTGCTGGTTCCGTGAGCACTGACATAAGTTTCGGCGGCGATCCTGGCGGGATCCAGACCGGCCTTTTTCAGAGCAAAATTGATGGCTTTCACTGCCTGCCGTCCTTCAGGATCCGGCTGAGTCAGATGGAAGGAATCGGCAGTCGAACGACCGGAAAGCACTTCCGCCCAGGCTTTGCCACCGCGCTTACGCAGATGTTCTTCCGTTTCAAAAATCAGAATCGATGCCCCTTCAGCCATAATGAAACCCTTGCGATCCGTATCAAACGGACGCATGGATTCTTTTGGACGGTCGTTCATCGTCTTGTTCATGGCTCGCATGTTGACGAACGACGAAATCCCAAGGCGAGTCAGAGACGCTTCGGTCCCCCCGGTGATGACGACATCCGCATCACCACGACGCAGGTACTCAAACGCATCAATCATCGCATGCCCGGACGATGAGCAGGCGCTGCTGGTCGTATAGGCGGTTCCCTGAGCACCGAAGGCCAGACTGACATTTCCCGGAGGAGCATTGGGCATCAGCATCGGAATCGTGAACGGACTGACTCGCGAAGGCCCCTTTGTCAGCAGCTTCTCATGCTGAAACTCATAAGTTTCCAGACCGGAGAGCCCCGCTCCCAGAATCACGGCGACATTTTCGCCCAGCCCCGCGACCGGCAGACCGGCATCTTCCAGCGCTTCGTAGGAAGCATGAACAGCGAACTGGGAAGCTCGGTCCATCTTGCGGGCTGAGACCTGATCGTTGACGTTGATGCGAGCCTCATTGAGGTTCTTCACTTCGCCGCCAATATTGACTTCCAGGTCCTTCGTATCGTGCTCAGTCAGCGTATCGATGCCACATTGACTGGACATCATGTTCTTCCAGAACGTCTTTCGATCGTTCCCAAGACAACTGACAACTCCGATTCCAGAGATGAAGATCCGTTGCATCTGTGCGATCCAGTGTTCTGTCGAGGCTTTCCTGCCAGGATGACAGCAATAAGTAAAGAGACGGGAATGCGCGTACTACAGCAAACACGGCGATGACTTCAACCGACAGGCCTGGTTGAGGCGTCCGAATTGCCCTGAAACCTGCAAACGGGATTATCGTTGCGGCCGGCATTTTCGCACTTCCGTCCCGTGGCAAACCACCGTGAACGGTTTGACGGGGGGCTTTTCCGCGATCAGCTTGAATGTCAAGGCTCAAAATTCCTTGAGCGAATCAGATTTCGATCGTTCTTTGCGATACCACCGATTCCTCTGCATTCAGGCTAAAGGCGGATTTTCGGCAGTCCTTCGCCAGTCGTAACAGGCGTCAGGTCGTGCCTGTTCGTTGGCCCATGGAAACGGTTGTTGATTTTTTGGCACACCGCACCAAAGTCGAGGTGGTACGTTTGCCGGAGGGGCAGAGTTCTGCGCTCCTCCGTGTTCTGCGGTGACGACTCCATCTGAGTTTGCTTTGGGAGGCCTTCGAGCCGAAGGGGCCATGACGCGCCTCGGGATCTGCTTTTGCCTGTTTTTGCGGTGATTTGTTTCCCATGATCGATACTGACCGACTCAAGACTGACCTGCTCGCCCTGGGGCTTCTGGCCCTGGTGGTGTTCGTCGGCTTGAGTTTTCTCAGCTACGATCCGGCGGATCCGCCTTCGACGCTCGTCTTTCCAACTCGCCAGGTCCCAACCAACCTCTGCGGTGAGTACGGCGCCGCGGTCGCCCATTATTCACGCCAATGGTTTGGACTGGGTGTCTGGGTGATCCTTGCGACCCTTGTGTCGTGGGACCTCAAGCTGTTTTCGCGAGAACAGTCCCGTCGCACGATCCCGACACTGACCGGAGTCACCCTCCTCGTCGTTTCGTCCTGCGCGCTGTTACATTTGCTGCTGCCAAACATGGCGTCGGGTTCGACCTACGGTAGCGGAGGCCAGATCGGAGCAATGCTCGGAATTCTCCTGGAGCAAAAGTTCTCCTCCGCAGGCATCCTGATTCTCGGTGCGAGTCTCTTCGCTGCCGGAATTCTGCTGACTCCATTTTCCGACATCCTGCAGCCAGCGATGAAAATGGCCGCGTTGCCCGCGGTGGCCCTGAAGTATTCCACATCACTTCTGGTTCGCCGTCCGGCGGTCGTCAAGGTCCGCGCCCCAAGGATCAATCGACCTGAACCATTGGATCAGCCGATTGATGATGGTCCTGCGACAGTACCGTTTGCGGTTCCGGAAGCAGAGCCAATGACGACGGAAGTTGATGGTCGTTCGATCCGCATTAATCCGCCAGCAACACTCGCGGTCCATAATCCGGAGGGCATGACGGTTCCGGTTCCTGAGCGTCGAGGATTCACGCTGCCGGACGTCAATCTCCTGTCGGAATCCGAGGAATTTCCGTACGAACAGCTGGCCAAGAAAGCTCGCGTTGCAGCAACAACTCTCGAGAAGGCCTTCGAAGAGTTCGGCTTGAATGTCAAAGTTGCAGAAATCGACACGGGTCCCGTCGTGACTCAGTTCGAACTGGAACTCGAGAAGGGTCTGCGACTCAATAAGATCACCGCTCTGGAAGATGACCTCGCGATTGCTCTGCGTGTTCCATCGGTGCGTGTCGTCGCGCCGATTCCGGGAAAAAACACCGTCGGTGTGGAGGTTCCGAACGACAAACAGGTCATGGTCCGCCTGCGCGAGTTGCTTCAGAGTACTCGTGCGGCATCAGACGAATCACGCCTGCCCCTGTTCCTTGGCAAAGACGTCAGCGGCCGTCCGCTGATTGTCGACATGGCGAAGATGCCGCACCTTCTGATCGCCGGGCGCACAGGGACCGGGAAGAGCGTGTGCCTGAACACGCTGATTCTGTCGCTTCTGATGACTCGCACGCCCGACGAAGTTCGCATGCTGATGATCGACCCGAAGATGGTCGAACTCAGTCCTTATAAACGCATTCCCCACCTCATGCACCCCGTGATCACGGACATGAAGAAGGCGGAAGCAGTGCTGGCGTGGTCTGTCGACAAAATGGAAGAACGATACGACCTGCTCGCGCGTGTCGGAGTACGACATCTCGAAAGCTACAACAAGCTGGGCCGAGCGGAAGTGCTCGAACGACTTGGCATGAAGGATGGTGATCCGGAAGCATCGGATATTCCCGACCGCATGCCATACATCGTGATCATCGCGGACGAGATGGCCGACCTGATGATGACGTCCGGCAAGGATGTGGAAGCTCACATCATTCGCCTGGCTCAGAAATCCCGTGCCGTCGGTATTCACCTGGTCCTTGCGACTCAGAAGCCAACGGTTGACGTCATCACGGGATTGATCAAGTCCAACCTGCCTGCCCGTATTTCGTTCCAGGTCGCCAGCAAGATGGACAGTCGAGTCGTTCTGGATGAATCCGGAGCGGAGCGACTTCTGGGCAGCGGTGACATGCTGTACCTGGCCCCTTCGACAAGCCATCTGACTCGGGCCCAGGGCACGTATGTCAGTGATGATGAAATCAACGCGATCATCGACTTCTTCAGTGATGTTGAGCCGGAATACAGCCAGGAACTGCAGCGACTGACGTCCCAGACCAGCGCAGCGTCCAGCGGCGGTGGCGGAGAAGGGTCGAATCGACAGCATGATGAACTCTACGAAGAAGCTGTGGAAGTGGTCATTCGTGAAGGCCGTGGCAGCGTGTCTCTGCTGCAGCGAGCCCTCGGGATTGGCTACGGCCGAGCGGCCCGCATGATCGACTACATGGCGGAAGACGGCATTGTCGGAGAATACAACGGTGCCCATGCCCGTGAAGTGATCTGCACGATTGACCAGTGGCACGCGATGAAAGACAAGCCGTTTGACGAAGACGACGGCGATTAGTCTCGGGCTTGTTCCGATCGCGTTTTCCCGGTATTTTTCCTCCCAATCCGCGCGGAGTGCGGAAGCATTTGGTACGAGGGAACGGGTGCGGCTGTGCGACACTTTGACTTTTGTCGAGCGATGACGGCGCTGTGCGAAGACATTTGCCTGCGTCATCCCGAATTTCAGCACGTCAATATGAGTCGCGTTCCCGTGACTTTCGCGCAAACTCGTTCACCCGTCGAATGGGGCATTCAGGCTCGGCTGACGCCATTGCGGTTTGAGGGCGGCTCCAAGGTGGAACGTCGCAAGGGACGACTGTGGACCGTCCAGAAAGTCATTCATGGCGGCCAGGAAGCTCTCTACCTGCTGACGTTTTTCCTGCCAAGATTCCTGAACCTGCCCTTTGATGAAAAGATGGTCACTGTCTTCCACGAGCTGTATCACATCAGCCCGGAGTTCAACGGTGACATTCGCAGATTCGGAGGCGCGTGTTACGTCCATACAGGAAGCCAGAAGAACTACGATCGCCAGATGGGCGTGTTTGCACAGCAGTATCTTCGCATGAACATTCCTGCGGAACTGTACAATTTTCTCAAGCTCGACTTCAGCGAACTGCAAAGGCAATGCGGATCGGTTGTCGGACTTCGCATCGCGATTCCTCGTCTGATCCCACTCGACAAAGTGGCATGATCACCAAATGGAGCTTCCATGGAGTTTGATCCCGCGACTCTGGCAACTCCCGTGCTCTATCAGCACCTGATCCCAAGGTGGGGTGCCGGCAAATTTTTTCATCAGA
>CAZIGZ010000097.1:21164-24258 GCA_964538835.1 uncultured Chitinophaga sp.
TCGGCTGATGGCCGAACCAACCTGGCTCCGTTCAGCTTCTTTACCGGCATCGGCTCAAAGCCCGCCAGCCTTTTGTTTTGCCCCGTGAACAAACGAAATGGTTCGCCGAAGGATACTCTTCGGAATATCCTGGAGACGCGCGAGTTCGTCGTTGGCGTTGTACCGTTCGCGATTGTCGAATCGATGAATCTTTCGAGTGCCGAACTGCCGCCGGAGGAATCGGAGTTCGACCTGACCGGGCTGAAGACTGCTCCGGCTGTTCGAGTTCGCCCGCCTCGGGTGGAAGCATCACCGGTGAGTTTTGAGTGTGAATTGATGCAGCATATTCCCGTCGGTGACGGCCCCGGCGGCGGCAACATCGTTGTTGGGCGGATCATTCATTTCTACGTCCGGGATTCAGTCCTTAATCAGGACGGATATGCCGAACCGGAGCTGCTGGACCTTGTCGGACGACTTGGAGGATCATCGTATTGCCGAGTCACTCCGACGTTTGAAGTGGAACGCCCGATGATTCGACGAATCGGAAGCTGAGGCTGCAGGAATTCATGAAGATCAACTACGCGAATGAACCAAACCTGACCGCCGCCGAGTTTATCGATGTTCTTCGCCGCTCAACACTGGCCGAACGACGACCTGTTGATCAGCTGGAACGCGTGGAACGCATGCTTCGAGGAGCTGACGTCATCATTACGGCCCGCTGCGATGGACGGCTGGTAGGCGTGAGTCGAGCGATCACGGATTTTGCCTACTGCACGTATCTGTCAGACCTTGCCGTTGATGAGCAGTTTCAGCGCCAGGGAATCGGCAAGCAACTGATCGAAGAAACGCACGCCGCCGCCGGACTGGAAACCAGATTGATCCTACTCGCCGCCCCCAAAGCCCGAACTTACTATCCTCACATCGGCATGCAACCACACGATTCCTGCTGGATGAAGTAGGGGAGGGTTCTTGGTTCATTGTTCTTCGTTCTTGGTTGTTGGTTGCTCTCCACAAAAACTAGCGGAAGGGCGCAAGCCCTCCGGTTTTTCAGATCCCAAACCCCGCTTCCCAAACCCCGCTTCCCAAGAACCCCGAACCAAGAACCCAAATCCCCTCCTCGTTTGCGTTGCATTCCCAACTTCACCCTACCAGGATTCACAGCTTCTTTGTGAAAGCTCAGGGTTCCTACTCTCCTGGAGTTTTGGTTGCGTCATGGCCGTCATATAGCAGTCTTTCGGTGGCTGGTGCTGCTGAGTCTGATTCCGGCGGGGTGCATTGTTTTGTACTTCCTGAGAGACGAGCTGCGCCTTCAAAGGCTGGCGGAGCACGATGCGTTTCTTCGTTCTTTGGTGCATGATCATCCGGTGCTGGCCTTTGCGGGTTCGTATCTTGCGTATTCCCTGGCAACCGGTGCCAGTATTCCGGCGGCGGCCGGAATGACCGTGGCCGCGGGCTGGATGTTCGGTTTCTGGCCGGCGCTGGTGCTGTGCAGCTTTGCGTCCACGACCGGTGCGTGTGGTGCGTTCATGATCAGCCGGAAGCTGCTGAGAGAACCCGTGCGAGTTCGCTTTGCGGATCGCCTGGCCGAGATCGAACTGGCTCTCCAGCGGGATGGAGCCTTCTATCTGTTTCTGCTGCGTCTGGTTCCGGTGATTCCTTTTTTCGTCATTAACATCGTCATGGGGCTGACTCCCATTCGCCTGCGAACATTCTGGTGGGTCAGTCAGCTGGGAATGTTGCCAGGCACCGTCTTGTTTGTGGCGGCCGGAGCCAGCGTTCCGACACTGCAGACCATTGCGGATCAGGGCATTTCCGGAATTCTCTCGATGAAAGTCGTCGCCGCGTTTTCAGCACTCGGCCTGATGCCCCTGGTGGCTCGAAGACTGTTCCTGGGACGGCGGGCGTGGAAGTCAACAATCTCACCAGACGCGGCCCCCCCGGCGGAAACAAAATCCATGGACCTGTAAACACGTCAGGGCTTTGCTGGTTCGATATCTTTCGACTGCTGTAATGCCTCGGCAACAATGGATCGCAGTTGCGCCAGTTCTTTAGCAACCGTCCGGTCGTCCCCGTAGAGTTGTTCAGCGCTTTGAAGTATCTGCTGAAGGTCTTCCTGACTCGCGCCTTCTTTTCGCTGCGCCGTCACTTTGGCAATCGTGGCGTTCAGAAGTTGAGTACGGCTGAGTTCCGTTTCCGGCACGGCCCAGCGATCCAGGGTCTCGTCGATGTATTGAACAAAATAGCTCTGCGGTCGCGATAACTTCAAAAGCTGTCGCACGGATTCCAGTTGCTCTCTGGCAGCCGCGACATCTCCTTCTGCATACTTCGCGAATGCTCGTTTGATCAGTCGCTCCACTTCATCGGTCGAATCGCCTTTGCGAACCGGGTCCATTCGCAAAGAGCGGCAAAAGTCGTACTCATTGACCTGTTGAATCAGGTCCTGGATTTCATTCTGAGAATTAGGCAGCTGGTTCTGATCCAACAGCGGCTGCAGCAGATCATCGCGTGCCCGGATCCACGCCGGGCTGGCCTTTTTCTTCAGGATGACACGTGCTTCTGCGAGCTGATCGGCCGGCACCACGGCATTTCGCTGAGTCATCCAGATGCCAAACACAATGACCAGAGCCAGCAGTGTCAGAAGAACGAACACATTGTCGAAGAAGCGGGCAATGGGCGTCTTTTGCAGCGACGCTGTGGCCTCTTCCCGAATCATGTTCCGGACCATTGTGGCTGGTCCCGGCGACTGATCGATGGGTGAATCATCACCTTCGAACTGCAGTGTCGTTCCCGGAGCCGGTCGTTCGATCGTTTCTGATTCCAGGTTCTGTTCGACGTATTCGAGACGCGTTCGAATCTGCTCCAGCCTCTTCATTACCACCAGAGCATCCGGCAGGCGTTTCGCCGGATCCTTTTCCAGAAGCTGGCACACAAGCTCTTCCAGCAGTCGAGGAATATCCGGAGCGAATCGTGAGGGCCGATCAAACTGGGAAAACTGATGTTTCTGAAGAATGTCGTTGGCCGTCGGACCGGTGAATGGAGGTCGGCCCGTCAGCATGGCATACATGACAGCGCCCAGCGAATACAGGTCGCTGCGACGAGAGGCTCGCTGCCCCCG
>CAZIGZ010000098.1:0-24241 GCA_964538835.1 uncultured Chitinophaga sp.
GACCTTCATCGGTTGGCCCGATCAGGCGATTGTTGAGCCCCTGATAGAGATAACTGAAGCGGTAAGGATCCAGGCCCATCGCATGCAGAATGGTGGCCTGCAGATCACGAACGGTCACTGGATGCTCCACAGGATAGTAACCGAATTCGTCAGTCTGACCGTAAGCGAGTCCGCCCTTGATTCCGCCGCCGGCCATCCACATCGTGAATGCGTACGGATGATGATCACGACCGACATAGCCCTTCTTCAGTTCCGTACGAACATTGTTCTGCATCATCGGAGTTCGCCCAAACTCCCCGCCCCAGACGATGAGCGTTTCCTCGAGCAAACCTCGCTGGTCCAGGTCCTTAATCAAAGCCGCGATGGCACGATCCGATGCCTGACATTTGATCGGCAATGTCTCATCGATGCTCTCACCGAGCGACGAACCGTGATGGTCCCAGCCCCAGTCATACAACTGCACAAACCTGACTCCGGCTTCGACCAGTCGTCTCGCAAGCAGACAGTTGTTCGCAAACGTCGGATCATCCCCTTTGTAGAGGACTCGAGGATCATCCGCGCTTTCTGCAGGTGAGACATATCCCGGCCTCGCACCGTACATTTCCAGAACGTGCAGGGGCTCCCGAGAGATATCCATCACTTCAGGAACCGATGTCTGCATGCGGTAAGCAAGTTCGTATTGAGCAATGCGAGTCTGTGTCTCGGCATCTCCACTGCGTTCAAATTCCGCTGCGTTCATTTCCGCAAGTGCATCCAGCATGCGGCGGCGAACCTTCGGATCCATGCCGTCGGGATTGCTGAGGTACAAAACCGGATCGCCATCTGTTCGGCACTGAATGCCCTGGTACACAGAGGGAAGAAATCCGGATCCCCACAATGACTTGCCCGCATCCGGCGTCTTGCCACCGGACAACAGGACGACAAAACCCGGAAGGTTCTGATTTAAACTGCCGAGGCCCCAGGTGATCCATGATCCCAGCGACGGGTTGCCCAATCGTGGCGTTCCCGTGTGAAGAAACAACTGCGAAGGGGCATGATTGAACTGATCCGTCTGGACGGTGCGGATGACGGCCGCGTGGTCAACCACTGAGGCAAAATGCGGAAGCAGTTCGCTGATCCATTGTCCGCTTTCACCATGCTGCTGGAATGAAAACTGCCCGGCAAGAATCTTTGGAACGCCTTTGATAAAGGCGAATCGCTTCCCTTCCAGGAATGACTTGGGACAGTCCTGCAAATGCAGCTTTTGAAGTTCCGGCTTGTTCTCGAACAGTTCCAGCTGCGATGGCGAGCCAGCCATGTGCAGGTAGATGACTCGTTTTGCTTTTGGTGCCAGCATCGGCTCCTTCGGAGCCAGCGGGTTGCCCGCGGCTTCATCCGAGCGCTGTCCATCCTCGGCCGCCATCAAGGCCTGAGCCGCCATGGCTCCAACACCAAGCCCTGCCGTCTGCAGCAGGTGCCTTCGAGTGGACTGTTGTGCCAATTCAATGACCGGGTTCATGAGCATCCCCGAATTGCAGATTCCGCCAGAAACCGTCTTCCGTTGAACGGACTTCGAATTCGTCTCGAATAGTACATCAAGCCGGATGCTTCCGAACCTCAGGGATGCCAGTTCACACGAGATGCCTGGTTCAGGGAATCAAGATTTTGCAAATCGTGCACCAGGAATTCCGGGCGTCCGTCTCCGGGCCCCCGAAACACACGAAGAACCGTATAAACTTCTGATCAGTCGTTTGACAATTCTCTGAGAAGCGATTTTAGTGCTGTCTTCGCGAATCCGTTCGTGAAGTTCTTCCACCAGAATTGAACGGTCGCGGAATGGAATCGAACCTACTGCGTCTCACCTTCCAGCCATGCCCCACTGCTCCTCATCCTCATTTCGAATGTCCATTGCGGGGAAAATCCGCGCATTCGCGATTGTGGTGGCTGGGTTCGCCTGTTCCGGCGGGTCACTTTCCGTGAATGCTCAGGAGCCTGCGAAAACACCATCCGCAACGATCGACGCAACCGAAACTCAACCGTCGGATGCAAAGCCGGACGAAGCGAAAAAGACTGAAGATCCGGCGGCGAAAGACATCATCAATCTTCTGGATGGTGAGTTCGAAAAACAGTGGAAGGTGTACTCCGCCGAGCCCTCACCGTCGGTCTGGAAGGTCGTGAGAGAAACTCCCGAATCAGAACCCATGCTGGTCTGCACCGGGGAGATCAAGGGGTTTCTGGCGACGGTTGATCGCTATGATGATTTTGAACTTACGATTGAATGGAAGTATCCCAAAGACGCCAACGGCAACAGTGGCATTTTGGTCTACACCCAGGACGAAGAGCGAATCTGGCCGACTTCTGTTCAGATTCAGCTGCATCAGCCCAAAGCCGGCAGCATCTTCCCCAGTGGCGATGCGATGACCGACAATACTCGCGACGTTGACCTGAATCTGGCTCGCCCGGTCGATACCTGGAATGAGGGCCGGGTCATCAGTCGCAAAGGACGCCTTTCTGTGGAAATCAACGGCAAGAAAGCCGGTGAAGTCACTGGAGCTCGACCGGCGGCTGGACGAATTGCTCTTCAAAGCGAAGGTTCAGAAGTTCATTTCCGGAACCTCAAACTTCGCAGACTGCCCCCCGAACCAGTCCCGCCCGTGCCAGTTCCGGAAACCAAATAGGCCGGGTGCCAGCAATCATCCGAGCACAGTCCAGTCGCAGAACGGTGCGAGCCCGCCAGTCCCCGGCACAATCCCCTCAATTACAGCCCAAGCACGTCGGCCATTGAGTACAGTCCCGCTCCCTTGCTGGCGAGGAACTTGGCAGCAGCAAGAGCACCGTAGGCATAACTGTCGCGGGTATGACCGCGAACCGTCAGGTCGATGGTCTCTCCCATCATCCCGAAAATGATGGTGTGCTCGCCGAAGTTGTCACCCGTGCGAACGGCGTGATAACCGATCTCATTGAGAGGTCGCTTGCCGATTCGGCCTTCGCGACCATGCACGTGGTTCGACTGCCCCATTTGCTCTGCCACAATGCGACCGAACTGCAGAGCCGTCCCGCTCGGCGCGTCTTCTTTGAAGCGATGATGACGTTCAATGATCTCGACGTCGACGCCATCGGCATTGTTTCGAAGCACCCTTGACGCTTCGGAAACCAGCTTCATCACAACGTTCACCGCCATGCTCATGCTGGGAGCCATGACAATCGGAGTCGTCTGAGCCGCCGTTGCCACTGCGTCCTTCAGCTCTTTGGAGACTCCTGTCGTGGCAACGACCAGAGGAATGCGACGGCTCTCGCAGATCGCAAGAACCGACTTCAGTCCTTCCGGAGTCGAAAAGTCGATGATCACATCAACGGCTTCACCCAGTTCGGCCGAAATCAGTACGCCGGACTTTCCGGCTCCGGCCAGTTCTCCGGCGTCTTTGCCGATCGCTGTGCTTCCAGCCCATTCCAGCGCGGCCGCCAGTTTCAACTCAGAGTCCTTCATTGCCAGCGCGACGACTCGCTGCCCCATACGTCCTGCTGCGCCGTTGACGCCGATTGTCAGTGCCATTGAAGAAACTCCTGAGGAGAGTGTGAGAACTCGATGCACTTTCAGAATGACCGGCCTGCGAACTCAGACTCGCAGAACACCCCACTCCGCTTCCATCCACTGCGCGACCTGACGATCTGCGCACACTTGGAAGCGACGTGAGCCATGACGGGCGCCGTTCGGAAACCTGAATACCAGCGGATCAAACTACTTCCGCTGATCCAGAGCCACGTAATCACGGATGGTCGATCCGGTGTAAATCTGGCGAGGGCGATAGATTCGACTGGTTTCATCATCGCGCTGTTCACGCCAGTGGGCCAGCCAGCCCGGAAGACGACCAATCGCGAACATGACGGTAAACATGTTCGTCGGGATCCCCATCGCTCGGTACAGGATGCCGCTGTAGAAGTCGACGTTCGGGTACAGCTTTCGGCTGACGAAGTAGTCGTCTTCCAGCGCCACCTTTTCCAGATTGCGAGCAATCTCGAGCAGCGGGTCGTTGATCCCCAGTTCGTTCAGAACCTGTTCGGCCATCTTGCGAAGGATGGTCGCTCGAGGATCGAAGTTCTTATAAACACGATGACCGAAACCCATCAGACGGAAGCCACTGTCCTTGTCCTTTGCCTTCAGAACGTACTTCTTGTAGTCGCCGCCATCGTCATGGATCATCTGCAGCATCTCAAGCACGGCCTGATTTGCACCGCCGTGGAGTGGGCCCCACAGAGCACAAATGCCCGCGGAGATGGATGCAAAGATGTTGGCCCGGCTGCTGGCAACGATTCGCACCGTCGAGGTGCTGCAGTTCTGCTCATGGTCTGCGTGAAGGATCAGCAGCATATTGAGCGCTTTGACCAGCACCGGATTGATTTTGTACTCCTCCGCCGGGACCGCAAACATCATGTGCAGGAAGTTCGCGCAGTAGGACAGGTCGTTGCGAGGATAGATGGTCGGCTGCCCGATGGATTTCTTGTAGGCGTAGGCCGCGATCGTTCGAACTTTGGCAATCAACCGGACGATGTTCACGTCCGACATATCATCTTCGGTGCCAGGGTAGTACGTCGAAAGAGACGACACCATCGCTGAGAGAATCGCCATTGGGTGAGCATTTGGCGGGAATCCCTCGAAGAACTTCTTCATGTCTTCGTGGATCATGCTGTGGTACGTCAGCTGAGCACGAAAGCCTTTCAGCTGCTCCGGAGTTGGCAGTTCACCGTAAAGCAGCAGGTAAGCCGTTTCAACAAAATCAGATTTCTCGGCGAGCTGTTCGATCGGATACCCGCGATAACGAAGAATTCCCTTGTCGCCATCAATGAATGTAATCGCGCTTTTGCAGGCACCAGTGCTGTTGAATCCAGGGTCCATCGTGATGGCACCGGACTGGCCGAGCAGCTTGGTGATGTCGATCGCTGTCTCGTTTTCGATGCCTCGAATGACAGGCAGGTCGTAGGATTTTCCGTCCAATGTCAGGCTGGCCGTTGCCATGGTGATGATGGTCCCTGCGAACGAATACTAGGTGTGAAGGATTTGCCGCTGTCACCGCACCTGCCAGGCTCTCCGGTATCGCCACGGAAGACAGCTTGCTGAGGAATGTTCTACGGTATCACGAGCATCGTAAAAGTAAACTCTACGCGGCCTGTTGCTCAATTCCGGAAGCGTTTTATTCGCTGAGGATGTCGCACAAACAGCCTCCTTTGACCGTTGTCGCGGTCCGAATTCGGGAACGTTCACCCGCCGCTTCGGAAATCGAAAATTTCGCCCGCACGATGCTCTTCGACACTCTGGCGCTACGATAGCATGCGACGGGAGTCACTGCGGTCACTTTGTGGGAAGTCCAGGGAATCCTCTCGCCTGTTGGCCCGACTGACGCGTTCTTTAGAACACCGGGACTGACTTGAATCACTCCAGGGAGTGAAATACACTATTCCCTTAATTCCTTTTCGTTCACGTTGTCTTCTCAAGAAAACTGCTGCTATGGCTGACGCATCTATCTCCGGCCAGGTTCACCTGATCGAACCGACCAAGTCCTTTGGGCAGAAGGGCTTCCGCAAACGCCTGGTCGTTCTGGAACAGACCCGGGGAAAGTTCACCAACTACGTCCCGCTCGATTTTATCGGGGATGCTTGTGATTCCGTCGACGACCTGAAAGTCGGCGATTCCATCCGAGTGACCTACCGGTTGTCCGGCCGCAAGTGGCAGCGTGACCCGGACAGCGAAGTGAAATTCTTTCTCAGCGCTGAAGCAGTCGGGTTTGAGTTCGCCGACAAGCCGTCCTCAAAGGGATCGTCTCGATCAAAACCCAATGCACCGGACGAAGACTCGGACGAAGACTTCGGCCCGGATGACGGTTCCGCTCCATTCTGAGAATCGTTATGGATCAGCCGAATCAGCCTGACTTTCCACGGACAACGGAAGCGGGGTCCGAATCCTCCAACGATGGTGAGACGTCGAGGTCTGAACGTGTTGCTTCCTTAACTGAGTCGCTGAACGTCTCGCTCCTGAGTCGCCTGTCATACGTTGCACAACGCCTCAGCGCGACGGCTGTCGATTTCCTGATTCCCCATCGGTGCTGTCTTTGCGGACACTCAGATCGACCGTCGGTTTCCGCCGGTGTTTCCTTTTGCGAATCCTGTGCAGACGAACTCAGCCCTGATCCCGTGAACCGGTGCGAACGGTGCGGAGCCGAAGCCGGGCCACACGCCTCCACTCAAAACGGATGTACTCACTGCCGAAACCGGAAACTCAAGTTCCGATCGGTGGTCTGTCTTTCCATGTACGAAGGCCGGCTTCGAAAGGTCCTTCTGGCTGCCAAATGGTCTTTCTCGACCGTCCCCATGCGTTCCCTCGCGCGACTGTTGGCCTCCGCACGGAGCGATGAGCTGCGCTCGCTGGCCGTCGATCGAATCATCCCGATTCCACAGCACTGGCGACAGCGACTGGTCCGGAATTTTAATCCCGCGGCAGTCGTTGCAGAAGAACTTGGCCGGGCTCTGAAGGTTCCCGCCGACGTGCACATTTTGCAGCGGGCTCGTCGCACACGGCCTCAGAAACGAGTTTCCGTCCACCAGCGATTTGAGAATCAGCAGGGGGCACTGAAACTCCGGGATTCCCACATGATTCAAGGTGAGAGAATCCTTCTGGTGGACGATGTCCTGACGACCGGTGCGACGTGTTCTGAAGCCGCAGCTCTTCTTCGACACGCCGGCGCTGCTGAGTGCCATGTCGCTGTGATCGGCCGTGTTCTGGACCATTCCGCCTGAACGTCGAGCTGTTGTCTTCAGCGGCTCCGCCCGAACCGCAACATGCCGTTTCACGCGACCAGGAGAATTCCCCGCACCATTTTGATTTGCCGCGTCGGTTCTGCCAGAATCCAGACGGAGACAAGACAGTCCGGCAGGCTTCCGGAACACGAAAAGGAACTACTCGGAGAACTGGAAACTCGTTGTGGCGGACGGTCAATCGGACACCCATTCAACCAGCGCTGATCGAGCCGATGCGGCTCGAGCAGTTCTTTACCCAGCGCCGGAGATGATCATTCTGGGGACCGGGACCAGCATTGGTGTTCCTGTCGTTGGCTGCGAATGCAAGGTGTGTCAGTCCAACAATCCTCGTAACCGCCGGATGCGAAGCGGGGTCCTGGTGCGAGCACCGTACGGCGAGTTTGTGATTGATGCCGGGCCGGAACTGAGACTGCAGCTGGTGCGAGAACGAGCAAAGCTCATTCGAGCCGCCGTGATGACGCATGCTCACGCCGACCACATCATGGGAATGGATGATCTCCGCATCTTTGGCTACCGGCTGGATGATTCCGTGCCGATCTTTTGCGAAGAAGACGTGGAACAGTCCATCCGACAGACGTTCTCTTACGCGTTTGCCGACCCGGAAACACATGCTCACAAATATGCTGCACCAAGACTGAGGTTTGAGCGGGTTGCTGATCAGGTTCCATTCGACCTGCTTGGGCTCAGGCTGCTTCCCTTGAGAATGAAGCACGGACGATTATCGATTCTCTCGTACCGCATTGGCAATGTGGCATTCTGTACCGACGTTTCCACCATGCCAGCGGCCAGCAAGGAACATCTTCACGGCCTGGATGTGCTCGTCCTGAACGCCCTGCGCCGAGAACCTCATCCGACGCATCTGCACCTCGACGCGGCCCTCGGACTGATCAACCAGCTACAGCCCAAACAGGCATGGTTGACGCACATGTCCCACGAAGTCGACTACGAAGATCTCGAACGAGAACTGCCACCCAACGTCCGACCGGCCTTCGACGGACTCAGAATCCCATTGACATGAGGATCGAAATCGATCGATCCTCTGGCCAGATCTAACTTCGAGTCATTTCGTGCGGAACCAGAATCGCTCGCAGCGGCGGCTGAGACCGAAACCACCCACACCATGTTTCGAGACTCACATCTGAAGGATGCCAGTCCGGATGAACGGGCGAAAGACCCGCAGCAAACCCAAGCCATCGCGATTGAGCTCGCAGAATGCCTTGCCACAGAATCCTGTCGCCGGCATCCAGAATCGTCAATGCGTCACCGTTGGCCAGCTGGTGCATGCCCTCGAACCGCCAGCCATGTGAGTTCGAGTCACTGAAGGCCTCGTCCTGAAAGATCCGCCAGACTTCGCCTTCCATTCCCTGCTCAGTGAATTCAGATATCCAGCCTCGAAGTTCCATGGATCGCTTCTTGTGACGGATTTCCGATGAGTGGCTATTCCGCGGTCGGTTCGCCAGGTGCCTGTCGCCCGGCCCAGAATCCGGTGAACTGTTTGTCGACTCCTCGCCAGCGACAGAATGAACTGATCGCGGAGTCGATCCAGTCGAGATCGCTTTCGGGGTCTGCGTCCTCTGGTACTCGACCGACACCGGGCAGCGATTCCGCAAACCGCAGCCATCGTGACGTCCAGTCTTCAGCATCATCCGTGCTGCGAGTCTGTTCGACCAGCAGAATGCGAGTCAGAATGCTGCGAAGAATTTCCGGCAGGACGAGACTCTGAAACTCCGTGGCCTGAACAAGCTGCTTTCGCGAGACAACTCGCGGGTTCACCAGAAGTAATGGTTCGTCAGAGAAATCCAGTCGCCAGATCTCTCGACCCAGATCCTGCGATCGCACGGCCAGCAAAGGAACTCGAGGCATCGCCTGTTGACCAGGAGCCTGAGGCACAATGCGGTCGGCAACCGCCAACAGCCTGCCTCGAGGAGCCTCCATCGAGACGACCTTGACTCGAAACTTCAGCCCATCGATTGCACCGAATTCGGACAATCGACAGTCGGCCGGTGGCTGGAGATTCCCGATCGTCCCGAAATCAAATCGCGCGAGTTCCAGCTGCCGCCACGCTTCAATGATCACGGCCGCTGACGACGGAAACTGATAGCTTTCCAGCTGCAGCTCCGCGCGAAAGGACTCGATGCCGCCGATCCCGGAAACAGTGATCGTGACATGCTGATGGGAGATGCGGCGGCGACCGGTGAAGTTCAGGCGAGTCATCGTGGTGTTTATTGAAGGAGACTTCGATCAAGCACTTCGCGAGCCGTCTTGAAGTAATCCTTCCACAGGATCTCCGGAGTTCCGTCTCTCAGGCAGTCGCGCACCTTCTGAAGGGTGTTGCGAGCCATGTGTGGGCACTTGTTGCAGGCACAGGTTTCGCCGCTGGACGACATGATTCCCGGGATCGGAATATACGTGTGCTGCGGAGCCGCTTTCTGAAGCGGGTGAATCATGGTGGCTTCCGTTGCAACCAGGAAGGTCGTCGGTTGCGTGGTGCTCATGACATGTTTCCGCATCTTTTCCGTTCCGCCGACAACATCAGAAATCTCCAGAATGTTCTGGGGACATTCCGGGTGAGCCATCACGACGGAACCTGGATTGGCCTTTCGGATACGGATCAGGTCCTGGATGCTGAAGACCTCATGAACCATGCACGACCCCGGCCACAAGATCATCTTGCGTCCGGTGACTTCCATCAGATACCGCCCGAGGTGCTGGTCCGGGACGAACAGAATTTCTTTGTCAGCGGGAACTCGATCGATGATCTCCCGGGCGTTGCCGCTCGTTACGATCCAGTCGACCAGACTCTTCACGGCGGCAGACGTGTTGATGTATGCCACCGTGTGGAAGTTTCGTCCCTGAGCACGCAGCTGTTCCTGAAAGGCCGCCAGTTGTTCCGGCGGACAACTGTCGGCCAGTGAGCAACCAGCCTGCAGATCCGGAATCAGAACGCGCTTTTCCGGGCACATGATCTTTGTCGACTCACCCATGAAGTGCACACCGGCAAACACGATGGTCGATGTCTTAACCTTCGTGGCATCTCGAGCCAGCTTGAGACTGTCGCCAGTGAAGTCCGCAATGTCCTGAATCTCGCCGTCCACGTAATAGTGAGCCAGAATGGATGCATCCTTCTCCTTTTTCAAGGCGTCGATTTCATCCATCAGATCCAGAGGATCTTCGTACGGAGCTTCAGGAGCAGTATTGGTGATGACAGGCAGCGACATGAGAATTCCGTTGGTTTCTGAATTCCAGAGGGCTTGAACCGTGAGAAACGCCGCAAAACGGCGTCGCTCATCGACGGTCGACATTTAGTACTTCAAGATCGGCACAACTTCCGTCTGAACAGGACCACCTGTCACTTCGACACGACCATCCGGGTGAACGTACACATCGATTTCGCTACGAACCCCAAATTCCGGCAGGTAGATTCCGGGCTCGATCGTGAAAAGCGTCCCTGGCAGGATGCGTCGCTGGTCGCAGGTTTCCAGATTGTCCATGTGGGTTCCGTTACCATGGACCTCCTGTGCCAGGTTGTGACCAGTGCGATGACAGAAGTACTCGCCATACCCGGCTTTCTCAATGACGTTTCTCACCGCATCGTCAACTTCGCCTCCGGTGACAGGCCGCCCGGCCGCGAACGCAGACCGAACGCATTCGATACCGGCATCACGAGCCGCTGCGACGACGTTGAACACCTTCACGTACTTTTCCGGAACAGTGGTGCCAACGTAGCCTGTGCGAGTCAGGTCGCTGTAGATGGCTCCCGGAGTCTTCTTCTTGGCCCACAGATCCAGCAGAACAAATCGTCCTTCGCAAATCACGGTGTCTTTACCGGTACCAGTCGCGTAATGAGGATCACCACCGTTCGCGTCAACGCCGACAATCGGCGGGCTGTAGGTGGTCAGATCATGCTCCGCAAAATGTTTCATCACTTCGTCGCTGACAGCCTGCTCTTCGACGGATCCGTTTTTGCGAATCTGGTCAGCAATGAACTTCCATGCTCGATCGTACGCTGACGTCGTGACCGCGGTGGCTTCCAGGTGACTCTGCCACTGTTCCGGTGACAGCACAGATTCGAAGACGGAAATCAGATCGCCGGAAGACACCACTTCGACACCAAACGACCGGATCAATTCGATCGTGCCGGCATCAACGCGTGAGATATAAGGGTTGCTGACACCCGGCGCGTATTCCATGGCGACCTTGCCGAAGCCAGTCACGATCTTCTTTAACGCGGCTTCCAGTTCCTGCCACCGCAGGTAAATCACCTTCTCACCGGGGAGATGATCCAGTGAACCAGTTTCGATCCGATGAACGAGCCTTACCGGAGTCCCCTGCGCCGGGATGAAATAGAAGTAACGGCGAGACGCATGGAATCCCGCCGGCATCTTCAGAACTCGCTGAGCCAGCACGTTGGATCCGCGAAAGTCATACAGCAGCCAGCCGTCAAAGCCGAAAGACTTGAGCGCTGATTGAATGGCACTGAGATCAAAACCGGAAGCCGACATGAAGTTGCATTTCTGTGTCTAAAGAGAATCGCCAGTTGTGGATGACGATGACGATGATGGGGACGAGGAAGAATCTTCTGAGCCCTGATCAATCGCCTGAGCTCGAAGTGTCTGGTAGCGATCGTAGGCCATGGCCACAAAGGTCACGATGATGACGGCAACAAATTCGACCATCAGCATCGTGTTCCCGTGGCGATTCAGAAACTGAGCCACGGGTGCCCGTTCATCACTAAAGACCACGGCAATCATCGACATGATTGTGATGATGAAGACCGCCGTGACCGGGATGATCAGCCGAAACAAAAATGTGGGAGGAGAACCGGGGCGACGCATGGAAAGATCCGACACTCAGAGGGTTCAAAGGCCTGCTGGATTTTAGGCCTGGCAGCCCGCAATTTCCCCCCGCATCGCCTTGGAACCATGTGCACGGTGAAAAATTCCCGCGGTCGCGTCGGGAATGATCGGTCGCAGGCTGGAGCTCCGGGACTTTATCAGGCATTTACCACGATTGTACGGGGTACGCCGTCACAATCCGGTTTGGTTTGTCGATCACAATTCGCAGGTATCGACATTCCGGATGGCCCTTGCGTTCTCCTTCCTCGCCCCCCACATAGCCGATTCGCTCCTTCATTTTCGCCGTGATGACGATCCGATTGTTCTGCAAAGAGCTGCGGACGGTCGAATCGTTCTTTTGGTGGCGGGTCCATGCGTCATCGATCATCGCGAGGATCTGGTCTCGCTCACCGTCGAAGACACCATGGACTTTCTTTGTCGGGCTGTCTTCGGCGTGCTTCATAATGTGTTTAAGTCGGTGGCCGTCTTCGCTCCCTTTCCCATAGATCAGACCTGCCGTGGATTCAAAGACGTCCGGCTGAATCTCGGAAAGCTGCCCGAGGCTCGGTGTTTCTGACCCACCACCCTTTGAATCACCTTTCGAAGAAACTGGCTTGCCAGGGTCGGACGGCGGCGTTTTCTTTTTCGATGCGTTTTTGTCTTCTGCCGTTGGCGATGAAGCCTCGTCGCTGGACACTTCGTCCGCGTTCGAGCCTGGCGGCGGTTCACTCGCATCAAGTTGTTTCGAATCGGCGTCGACGGTTTGGCGTGAATCAGCGACTTGTGCATCTGTCACCGAAGGCACGTCGGAACTGGAGTTGCCGTTCAGCCATCCCTCAAGCTTTGGACGCAGAAGCAGAAAACCAACGACGATGATCAGTGTCACCAGGCGTGGCCACGGTGATTTTTGCCAGCCTCCAGACGGCTGATGGATCAGTGGTGTTGTCATGTCTGTTCTTCCGGATGAGTGTTTCGCAGAGAGCACTTTCGTTGGCTAACGAGCGGGTACGTTTCGGCTGGGGTGTGAATCAAGCACCACAAAGACCCCCAAAAGCCGATCTCCCAGCGTCTGCTGTCGCCGCGAGAATGTCATCCATATTCCGTTGATCGCGATCCAGGCGACTGTCAGGCCAACAACGATCATGGCTGGGATTCCATCTTCATTCGTTGGACGACCGATCAGACTGGAACCGGCAACGATCAGACTGTTCACAAGCGAGGCCAGCAGGATCACATCGGTACTCAATGCCGAGGCATACAGTTTCCAGCGCGTCGGAGGCAGTCCAAACTCATCTGTGAGCTGAAGCTGCATGATGCGTTTTCCCGGGGAATTTCTGAGACGATGAATGATCAACAGAAGAATACCAAGAGCCATCATGGCTCCCAGCGGTTTCCAGTCGTTCCAGTCGCCCTTTGCCCGAAACACCGTTCGAAGACCCAGAATGGCTGCCTGAGTTGCCCCGAGAATCGCACCAAGCACCATCAAATCAACGAGCCACGAAAAGCCGCGAGCGATTCGACCTGCCCGCCGCAGAACCACCGGCTGCCACCGCGACAGTTCTCTCAGCGCATCGTCCCAGGTGGCAAAACGCCTCGCCGGGTCTTTGTGCAGCAGGTTGGCCAAAACATCTTTCCAGCTCTCTGGTCGATCTGTCGGCCAGACGCTGGGAAACTTCACTGTCGCCTGCTGTCGTGTTCGCAGACTTTCCTGAAGACTGTCCGAGGATGACTGGTGCGGCAGTTCGCCAAACGTCAACTCGTACAACATGACACCCAGAGAATACATGTCGCTCTGGATGTTGGCCGGCTGTCCTCCTGCGACTTCCGGCGCCATGTAGTTGAGTGTTCCGGCGGGGCCAGAGAGTTTTCCCGCCCCGGTCGTTTCACAATTGGCCAGACCAAAGTCAGAGAGCTTCACCTGCCCAAACTCATCCAGCAGGATGTTCCCCGGCTTCACATCCCCATGAACGATGCCCATCGCTGCGGAATATCGCAGAGCCTCCGCAGTCTGAAGACCGATCTTTACGATCTCAGCAAAGCTCAGCCGTCGTTCCCGCAGGACCGTCGCAAGCGACTGACCGGAAACATACTCCATCGCAAAGAACGGACAATCCTGAGACGTACCGACGTAGTAGATGTGAACGACGTTCGGATGATTGACGCGAGCCTGGGCTCGCGCTTCCTGAACCAGTCGCTCTTTTCGGCTTTGCCCGCCTTCATTCGAACGTCCGCGAATCACCTTGATCGCCACGAAACGCAGGAGCGATTCATCGCGAGCGCGGAATACGGCCCCCATTCCACCAACACCAAGCGAATTCAGAATGGTGAAGTGGTCAAGGCGGTCACCAGCGGAAAACGGAACGGTCTCAAAGCCCAGCTGAGCCACATCGCCAATGACGGTCGCGTCGATCGATGCCATCGAGGCATTAACGGCACCAGGTACAACCGTTCTCTGACATTGAGGACACACGACGGACGTTGACTTCGGATCCGTCAATGGAATCTGGTTGCCGCAGACGCATTGAAAAACAAGCGACCCGGAAACCGATGACCGTGCGTCAGTTCCGGGTCGTGTTGTTTTCATTGCAGACATTCACTCAGAGAATACGGGACCGCGATTGAGAGCCTGGCTCTGAATGAAGATCAGGCTTCGTCCAGCAGCTCGACCGCAGCAAACTTCTCACCTTCCAGCATCGCCAGGCTCGCACCGCCACCGGTGCTGACGTGAGTCACCTGATCGGCAAAACCCAGCTGCTGAATGGCTGCGGCGGAGTCACCACCACCGATGATGCTGGTCGATTTGCTGGATGCAATCGCCTGAGCCACCGCACGAGTTCCCGCGTCGAATGGTGGCATTTCGAAGACGCCCATCGGTCCGTTCCAGACGACCGTGCCGGCGTTTGCGACTTCAGCTGCGTACTGCTTCGCGGTCTCCGGTCCGATGTCGAATCCTTCAAAGGTATCCGGGATCTCTCCGGCCTTGACCACGACCTTGTTGCAATCACCCTTAAACGCATCACCGCAATGAGTGTCCACGGGAAGCACAAGCTTCGAGCCGCCGGAGGCCATCAGTTCCTTCGCGAGTTCGATTCGATCCGGCTCCACACGGCTCTTTCCAACTTTGCCGCCCCTGGCCATAGAAAACGTATAAGCCATCGCGCCGCCGATCAGAACCTTGTCGCAGATACCAAGCAGGTTCTTGATGACCTTGATCTTGTCTGACACCTTAGCACCGCCAAGAATCGCGATGAAAGGACGCTTCGGGCTGGCAATCGCGTCAGACAGATACTGAATCTCTTTCTGAACCAGGAAGCCAACGACGCGTGGCTTGCCAGCCATGGCCTGAGGCACTGCAACCATCGATGCGTCAGTACGGTGACATGTTCCGAAGGCATCGTTGCAATAGATGTCAGCAAAGGCTGCGAGCTTGCCGGCAAACTCCGCATCGCCCTTCTTTTCTCCCTTGTTGAATCGCAGGTTCTCCAGGACAACGACCTGTCCGGATGTCAGTGCCGCAACCTTCGCTGCAGCATCTGCACCAACCGTGTCAGTGGCAAAGGCAACGCTTGTCCCGAGCAGTTTTGCAAGAACAGCCGCAGCAGGCTTCAGGCTGTACTTGGCCAGATCCTCGCCATCCTTGGGCTGTCCAAGATGGCTGCAGAGAATCAACTTGCCGCCCCGATCCAGAACCGACTTGATCGACGGAAGTGCTTCACGAATTCGTCGATCATCGGTGACATTGCAGTGTTCGTCGAGCGGTACGTTAAAGTCCACTCGCATCAGGACAGACTTACCCGAGACATTGACGTCAGCAATTGATTTCTTCGCCATGGAACTATTTCTTCACCCAGAATTTCAAAAGGAATTCACTGCAATGGCCGCCCGCGAGGGTCTTCATTGCAGGTTGACAACAAAGGTGTGCGGAATGGTAATGAGTCCAGCGGCTTCCGCACAGGATGTCGCGTGAAATCTCGCCGGGGAAGAAACAGGCACCGATTGCGATCCCATCCTTCCCCTGCTTCACATTCCTCCCGTCACCGCTCCAGCTAAGTCTGGACCAGCGTGCTCGTCCAGGCACTGGCAATGCCGTTGATGATCACTGGCAGCCAGGCGGCGAGGTCAGGAGCAATCAAGCCGGAGCCGCCGAGAGCAAGACAGGCCTGAGTCCCGGCGTAGGACGCCCCCAGAACGCCAGCGCAAACCGCCATGTTGGTGATCAGGCTGTGCGATTCCTTTCGCATCACCAGCGGCAGCGCCATGATGATGCTCAGCACACAAAGGATTGGGCGAGTAATCCGGGAATGAAGTGCCAGGCTCTGGCCTCGAACAGGAACGATTCCCGTGGACGGATTCTGTATGCGCTGGATCAGCTGCCACGACGACAACAGCTTCATGTTGCGGCCACGGTTGTAGAGCTGATCGAAACTGACTTCAGAGGCGATGAAGACATCTTTGCCATTCTTCGATGGAACAATTCGCTTTCGCCCTTCCTCCGTCAGAACGTCCGGATCGAACGGACTGGTCAGGTTCTCAAGATGCCAGCCGGAGCGTCTCTTCCCGTTGGTTTCAACAACGACGAATCGCGCCTTCTCACCCTTCAGCGTATAGTTGTGACGACTGAGCGTTGTGGCGGGCAGGGCAAACGTGGCTCCCACAAGCGTCTGCGAATCCACAAGAATCTGGTCGCCTGCGATATGCATCAGATAGTTTGAGTAGTCATAAACAGGCTCAACCTGCTGCACCTGAGCCATCTTGCTTCCTCGCGGCGTCTGCAGTTGAACTGCAAGCGAAGGAATAATGAACTCCTGATTGATCACCAGTCCCAGATTCAGAAGCAACGCCGCAATGATCAACGGCTTGAGCAAACGGAACGCGGGAATACCGGCAGCCAGCAACGGAAACGTCTCGGAGTTCTTTCGAAGCAGTCCAAGCACGGTGATCACGGCAATCACGATCAGCACGGGTCCCGCCATCTCGTAGAACTCGAAGGCCCGATAACCGTAATACTCAATGATGCGACGGAACAATTCCAGTGTCTGCAGCTTCGTCGAGGCTGATACCGCGTTCTCCTGAAAGTCGTCGATGTTCATGAACAAATCGATGACCACAAAAAGACCGTAGGCCGCAATGAACAGCAGAAAGAACGTGTGGAGCAGCCGCTCCAGCAGGTAGCGATCAAACGTCGTAAACATGCCCGGAATTACACTTCAGGGCAGGGGAAAACGCAAGATGGGTTGGGAAGTGAAGGCGATAGCGACAACAGGAACCAGGGGCATTATGGGAATGATGGGAATCATGGGGGAGCCACAGATCCCATGCTTCTCATGATTCCCATACCTCCCATCATTTCTTCCCCTCACCAACCCTACCGCTTCATCCGGGATGCCCGAAACCCATATTCAACGGCGAACCAGTCCGCGAATTGTTCACGCTTACGGAATGAAGTGTTTCGATCGTCGTTGATATGACCGATTTCGTGGATCAGAACATTGTTCAGATAGAAGTCGCGGATCGAGTTTTCCGTCCAGATCAGTCGCCAAAGCGGCCCGTCTTCAACCCATCGTCCGCCAAACATTTCCGTTTCAATGCGCTGCGCGGGGCGGGGGGCTCGAACGTACAGCTCTTCGAGAGATGCTTCGATCGGATACAGATAAACGGCCGTGCCCCACTGCAATCCGTAACAGGGAAACAGTCGGCGTTTTCGAGTCATTCGGCTCAGCTGAACCACGTCCAGCTTTTCACGATACTGAGCCGGCAGTTGGAGAACTCGTTCGCGAACATCATCCGGCGTTACGGGATGAACGTAATTCTGGCCCGGATTCTGAACGATCACCTTCAGCTCACGGCTGACTTGTGATTCATCCCGATCCACAGGTTCATGCCACAATTCAGGAGCGTCGAAAGTTCGCCCAACCGCCAATCCGTTTCCACGATGCTGGTGCGCCGAAGCGGGTTGATGGCCTCGTCGCCGGGACACGGGGTTTCTGCGCGAAGGTCGGAGGCTGGAACGAGTACGCTGCTGTTGGCTGGTGTTTCTGCGACTCATAACTCACCCATGTCTCTTTTCACGACACGTGTCGTGCGTCGACGGGCATCCCTTCGTGATCAGAACTGGCTCGGCTTTTCCCCTTTCGAGACCAGTCACGTTCGGAAAACACTTCCGAACCTGGAACGGTCTGGAGCCACGGTTCCTGAGGAGACTCGAGCCGGTCCATTCCCCGCCTGTCTTGGCGGCTGTTCAAGACTCTAGCGACGAGGAAACTCGAATCCAGATGAACAGACTAAGTGACTGGCAGACAACAACTTACAGCCGATGCCAGCCGACGGGACTTTGAAATGATCCAACCTGAATCGCGTTAACTTCCGCCCCGGCCTCGAGTTCCGATGAGGCTCCTGGCGAGTACCGTCTATGACGGCGTGTACAGTAGTTTCCTAAGTCGTTTGAAGTCCTGTCTTTGCGGCACGGATGAATGCTACCGCGATCATCCGTACACCGTCGCGGAATGCAAAAACTGCCGAAAATGTGGCAAATCGCGAGTTGGCATACCATGACATTCCGGGAATTGCCCGATCCCGCGGACCTGCAGCAAAGCGACTTCGAATAAACTGGGGACCGTTCGAATCGCCATTCTTTCCTTCCCCACATCCCACCGAATTCAGTGAACACGATGCTTCGAAACATCGCTCTATACCTGATGCTGCTGGGCCATTGGCTGCTGCCAATGGTGCTCTGCGGATGCGGTGCGTCGATTCAGCGTCAGGGAACCGAGCAGCTGCTTCTGTCCGACTCCGTCGATCAGGCGATCGATCAACTGGACCTCTCAGGCCTGGCCGGTCGTCGCGTGTATCTCGACACGGAATACATGAAGACGTTCAAAGGCAACAACATCTACATCAACTCGGACTACATCATCAGTGCGCTCCGTCAGAAGATGACAACAACGGGATGTCAGATCGAAACGAACCGCACGGAAGCCGACTATATCCTGGAAGCTCGAGTCGGAGCGCTGGGAACGGACACGATGGAAGTCACGCTGGGGATTCCTTCCAGTAATGGCGTCGGAGCAGCTGCGTCGGCGATCACGGGAGCCGGGGCTGTTCCGGCAATCCCGGAGATTTCCTTCGGCAAGAAGAACGGTGTCCTTGGCGTCTCAAAGGTGGTCGTGTTCGCGTACCATCGTGAGACCGGTGTCCCCGTGTGGCAATCCGGCGCTGCGATTGCGCGAACGGATGCCCGCGATTCCTGGATGTTTGGCATCGGCCCGCTGACTCGCGGAAGTGTTTACGATGGAGTGACTCTGGCTGGTAATCGCATCAATCCGCCGTTCGAAAAGAAGTCGCAGAAGAAGCAGGTGAAACCGCTCAGCATTGCCGACCGTCATCAGTATGTTCATCCGGCCGTTCTGGAACATCAGCTTGCGGAGGCGAAAGAGCAAAAGGCTCAGGTGGAACAAGCGGGGCACGAACAAACGTCTGCCGATGCTTCCGGCGTGAACACCGCAGGTTCCGCGAAGCTTGACGGCACGCCCACAACGCCGTCCGCACCTCCGTCTGCCACAAATCCGCCGGCCCCTGTTCCTCCGGCTGGTGCACAACCTGCCGCTGCTCCAGTGGCAACTCCTCCCAAGTAAACTTTGCTGAGAGATTCGTTGTGGCAGAGGGCATGAATCGCATTGTGACCTTCGGGGAAATCATGGTTCGCATGGCACCTCCGGGTGTTCAGCGAATCCAGCAGTCGCTTCCGGGAAAACTCGACGTGACGTTCGCCGGAGCGGAAGCCAATGTCGCCGCCTCGCTGGCATTGCTTGGCAAAGACGCACAGTTTGTCACGGCACTGCCAGAGGGTCCTCTGACGGATGCGTGCCTCGGCAGTCTTCGAAGCGTAGGCATTGGAACTCGGCACGTTCGCATCACGGACCACGGCCGCTTTGGGATCTTCCTTGTCGAAACAGGAGCGAACCAGCGACCGACACGAGTCTTCTACGATCGCGATTCCAGTTCGATCAGCCTGGCTGGCCCGGGATCATTTGCGTGGGACTCCATTCTCACCGGCGCGTCGTGGCTGCACCTGACGGGAATCACTCCAGCACTGTCGGAATCCGCCGCAGCGCTGACGCTGGAAGCGGCGACGCGAGCCCACCAGCTCGGAATCGGTGTCGCACTCGACTGCAACTTTCGCAGCAAGCTCTGGCGATGGGATTCCACTCGCACGCCATTGCAACTGGCCTCCGAGACACTCGGCAAGTTTCTTCCCACGCTGACTCTGCTGTTCGGCAATGAAGAGGACTATCGTCTGCTGGGCTTTGAATGCGGCAGCGTCCCCGGCGAATCAATTTACGATCGCTCTCTGCGTTTTGCGAAGGAGGTTCATCGCTGCTATCCGAACATCCGCTATTTCGCCACCACGTTCCGAGAACAGGTCTCTGCAACACACAATAACTGGAGCGGTCTGCTATACGAAGCAGATCTGGACCGTGTTTCCATGGCACCTCAGCGGAATGGAAAAGTGGCCCCGTATGAAATCCGGCAAATCGTCGATCGAGTCGGCAGCGGTGACGCATTTGACGCTGGCATCCTCCATGGGCTGACTCAACCCACGTTCGATCCTCAGTACACGATCGAATTCGCAACCGCCTCCAGCTGTCTTGCTCATTCCATCCCCGGGGACTGGAACTATGCGTCTCTGGCCGAGATCGAGGAACTCATGCATGGAAGCGGCTCCGGGCGAGTCGTCCGGTAAAGCGTCCCCAAGAATTCCTCCCCACCCATGCGAAGCAATGGGACGGGTCGAGCGCGCGTCAGCAAGCTCGGGGGCGGGCATTGCTGCATGCTGCCAAAGCAACGAGTGATCGCTTTTCTGGTCTGACAGAAAATGGGCGACAGAAAATAATCGCAAGAAAAAACAGGCCTGCGTTCTGAACACTGAAAACTGAAAACTTCACTACGTCGCAAACAGTTCTCTGACCGCATTGCCTTTGGCGTCCTGAGTCACATAGAACGGACGTCCTTCGATATCGAAACCAGCCTGCGGACTGATGCCCATGGCCGTCATGATGGTGGCATGCAGGTCAGATATGGTGACGGGGTTTTCAACGGCGATCAGCGGGCGAGTATCCGCGGTCTTGCCGTACACGAAGCCCTTCTTCATGCCACCACCAAACATCACAACGCTTGTGCCGCCCGTGAAATGACGATGAAGACCGAAGTGTTTCATCTCCATCACGCGTTCCACTTTCTCCGTCGCCTGATCGGCTGCGGTTGAACCGGGAACACCTTCAATCAGTGCATCGCGACTGAATTCCGATGCGACGATGACCAGTGTGCGATCCAGCAGACCTCGAAGTTCCAGATCTCTGATCAACTGTGCAATCGGAGCATCCATTTCCGAGTGCATGCGAGTCAGAGTCTCATGCCCACTGGCGTGAGTATCCCAGTGAAGGAACGGTACGTATTCCGTCGTGACCTCGACAAACCGAGCTCCCGCTTCGACCAGTCTTCGTGCCAGCAGGCAGCCACGCCCGAATCGGCTTGTGTCATAAATGGAACGCGATGCTTCCGGCTCAAGACTGATGTCAAACGCGTCGCGATCTTTGGAACTCAGCAGTCGATAGGCATTCTCCATCGAACGCAGCATCGACTCCTGCTGGTAATCGCTGACGTATTGCCGTTGAGGACTCTTGTCGAGCAGACGCTGGAACAGCTTCTGGCGATCCGTAAACCGTTCGGAGGTCATCTTGCCCGGCGGACGAACGGACTGAGCGGCTTCTTCCGGAAACGGCAAATTCATCGGACCGAATTCGGTGCCGAAGAAACCGGCGGTGGTGAACGCCTTCAGTTCTTCGCTTTCACCGACGCCTTCCAGTCGCTGCCCGATATTGATGAACGGCGGAATGACGGGATTGCGAGGTCCCAGGATTTTGGCCATCCACGCCCCGAGATGCGGACAGGCCACGGTTTGCGGTGGGACGTAGCCCGTGTGCCAGTGATACTGATGCCGTGAATGCAGGATGCTTCCAAGGTCCGGCTGAACGGCCGACCGAATCAGAGTAGCCCGGTCCATCACCGAGGCAATCTTCTCCAGCCCTTCGCAGATCTGCAATCCCGGCACAGCCGTATCGATCGCCGGAAAGGTGCTGAGCATGTCACTGACTGGCAGACCTTCACGGAACGGCTCGTAGTGCTTTGGGTCAAACGTGTCCGGGGCCGCCATGCCTCCGCCCATCCACAACAAAATACAGGCGTCTGCTGTTGCCGGAGGATGAACGACGTCAGACAAATCACCGCGCAGTTCTCTGGGAGCCGATGCCGCCATCGCCGCACCGGCCGCCGCCGCCATTGCCTTGAGGAATTCTCTTCGCTGCTCGTTTTCGCTGGATATCTTGGACGATCGTAACACGACTCGGCTCCCTGTCTTCTGGATTCTCAGTCTGCCCAATAGTGTAACGACTGGTGTCTTGTGCGAGCAAACAGGTTTCGCCCCCGCTGTGGCTCGTCTCTCCGAGGCGAGATGATTGCTCACGAGACGTGTTTCTGAGTCATCGACTTCACTATCAGGATCTGGGCGACCATTAGACGGATGGCCAATGAACATCGCACGGAGGAGCATCACACGGAGGGTTGACACCCTGCCGCTCGCCGGCACTTTTGCCCTCGACTGCTCAGACTGCTACCCTGCGGCCAGTGAGCAAATTCCGATTTGTTCAGCCATGCGTTCACTGAGTCCCACCCTGGATGATTCGATGAAAACTCGACCGTCGATTCCGTTTCTGCCTCTCGCCTGCCTGGGTGTTGTCTTTCTATCGCTGGAGCCGTCACAACTTGAAGCGTCTGATCGTCCGCCCAACATTGTTTTCATCCTCGCTGATGACCTGGGCTTTCAGGAACTCGGCTGCTTCGGGCAGGAGAAAATTCGAACCCCCAATTTGGATCGACTGGCGGCCAGCGGAATGAAGCTGACTCAGCATTATTCCGGAAACGCGGTGTGTGCTCCGTCACGCTGTGTACTGATGACGGGCAAACATCCGGGCCATGCATGGGTGCGAGACAACAGCGAAATGCAGCCGGAAGGACAGAAGCCCATTCCGGATTCGGAAGTGACGATTGCTGAAGTGCTCAAGCAGCACGGCTACGTCACAGGAGCGTTCGGCAAGTGGGGACTGGGCGGACCAGGCTCCGAAGGTGAAGCGCTGCGACAGGGATTTGATCGTTTCTTCGGATACAACTGTCAGCGGCATGCTCACAGTTACTATCCGGAGTACCTTTGGGACAACGATCGCCGGATCTTGCTGGACAATTCTCCTCCGGTTCCTGGTCATGCCAAACTTGCTGTCGATGCAGACGCCAGCGACCCGGCAAGCTACAACGCGTTCAAAGGCAATGACTACGCACCGGATCGAATTCGCGAAGCCGCTCTGGACTTCATTCGGGACAACCAGGACCGTCCGTTTTTCCTTTACTTTCCTTCCACACTGCCGCACGTGGCACTTCATGTACCCGATGCAGAACTGGCCCCATATATGGCACAGGGCTGGAACGACCCGCCGTTCACGGCATCCAAAGGCGGATACACCCCTCACTTTACTCCTCGCGCGGCCTATGCGGCCATGATCAGTCGGCTGGATCATGATGCAGGAGTTCTCATGGACGAACTTGAGAAACTGGGGCTCAAGGAAAACACGCTCATCGTATTCTCAGGTGACAACGGAACGACTCACCTGGCCGAGGAAGTGGACGTCCCTTTTTTCAACAGCGTCGGCAACCTTCGAGGATTGAAGGGGTCTTTGTACGAAGGCGGAGTGCGAGTTCCCACGATCGTGTCGTGGCCAGGCCATATCGATGCGGGCACTGAGTCGGATTATGTCAGCGGCTTTGAAGACTGGATGCCGACTCTTCTGAACGCCGCGGGCTGTTCGATGTCCGTTCCGCCCGGTGTCGATGGCGTCAACCTGCTTCCGGCGCTGACCGGCGGGACGATGTCGGAACGTCCGTGGCTGTATCGGGAGTTTCCGGGTTACGGTGGCCAGCAGAGTTTCCGAAAAGGTTCATGGAAGCTCGTACGTCAGCAGCTCAACAAGGGCGACGTTGTTTCAGAATTGTATGACATGGCCAACGATCCCGCGGAAAGCAACGACGTGGCGAAAGATCATCCGGAGATTGTGAAGGAACTGGAAACCCTGATGATGGCTCAGCGGACACCTTCGGAGCTGTTTCCGCTGAAGCCGTTTGATCAGCCGGTGCAGGGGGCGGGGAAAAGGAAGAAGGGGAAGGAGTGATTGGGGGGATTGGACGATTGGGGTTAAGATCAAGATCAAGATTAAGAGTAAGAACCGGAGCAGAGCCTTCGAAGCTCCCCTCCCAAACGCAGTTTGGGAGGGTCGAGCGAGCGCCAGCAAGCTCGGGGGAGGGCCGTGAATAGTGGATCGCGGCTGGCAAAAAGCGAAAAGAGAATGAGAGTCCAATGGCGAAGTACTTTGTTGGCGGCGGAGCACAAGGAATCACTGAACGGAATCAGGGACACACTGCTGCACCTTTACCCGCATCAGTCCAGAGGTGGCCTACGGGGCAGGAATTGCTGGACGCAGAACTCATTGAACGCACGGGTGAGGCGATTTCCATCG
>CAZIGZ010000099.1:0-5288 GCA_964538835.1 uncultured Chitinophaga sp.
TTTGGCGAGCGGGATGCGTTAGCTTCCCGGTATGCGATTCTTGTGATCGTTCACCGGAGGGAGCCGGCTCTCCACGTCTACTCTGAAGACTGTGGCAGGCCAAAGGGTCGCTCGTCGCGGCGAGGCCGCGAAGTGCCGCTCGGCAAGCGGCACCTACTGTAGGTCCTTTCTGCCGGCTTGCGCCCTTCCGCTATTTTTGGGGGAGGTTGCCTGAGCGTTTCAGGCGTCGGCGAAGCCGCAGGGCGTTTCCGACGACGGTGATATCGCTCAGGCCCATCGCGGCGGCGGCCCAGAGTGGTCCGCTGGATCCCAGCAGTCCAAAGGCTGCCAGGGGAATGGCCACGGCGTTGTAGAAGAACGCGAAGAACAGATTCTGCCGAATCGTGGTCAGCGTGGCTCGCGCAATCGTGAAGAGATCCGCGATCGCTTCGACTCGATCCCCAGGAATAACCACCGATGCGGCATCGATCGCCACGTTGGTTCCTGACGCCATGGCAACGCCCAGACCTGACTGAGCCAGCGCGGCGGCGTCGTTGAGTCCATCGCCGACCATCACAACATGTTGCCCGGCCCTTCGGATGAACTCCGTCTTTTGCTGAGGCGTCGCTTCGGCCACGATGTGGGACGCATCAATTCCCAGCGCCGAGCCGATTTCGTGAGCCGTCGATGCTTTGTCACCGGACAGCATGAAGACCTGCACGTGCATGTCATGCAGTCGACGAACGGCCGATGCGGCATCGCTCCGAGCCACATCCAGGACGTTGATGGTTCCGATCACATGGCCCGCCTGGATCACTCGCGCGGTCGCCACACTGTCGCGTTCGACTCGCACTTCCTGACCATTCACGATGCCTGACACACCACTGCCCGGGATGACTCGGAAGTCGCTCACCGCGTCGATCGTGAGCTTTCGTTCCCTGGCCGCTGCGACGATGGCTTTGGCAACGGGATGCTCTGATGGTTGTTCGACCGCAGCCGCCAGCGCGAGCAGATCCCGTTCAGAGATCTTCTCGACGGGAACGATCTGACTGACCGCAGGATGGCCCGTCGTGAGTGTTCCGGTTTTGTCAAAGACGACTTGCATCGACCGACCGATCTGTTCCAGCGCCGCCGCGCTTTTGATAAGAATGCCTCGCTGGCTGGCCGACCCAGTTCCCACCATCACGGCCATGGGGGTTGCAAGTCCAAGAGCACACGGACACGAAATGATCAGCACGGTGACCGCCGAGATGAACCCGTGGGTGATGTAACCGAGCAGGCTCCACAAAGTCAGTGTCATCAGAGCAATGAAGAGGACCGTCGGAACGAAGATCGCGGAGACTTCATCCGCCAGTTTCTGGACTGGAGCACGACTCGTTTGAGCCTTCTGCACCAGCTCCGCCATGCGGCTGATGGTTGTTTCGCGACCGGACACAGTAGCTTCGATGATCAGTTGGCCTGTGGTGTTCATCGAGCCTGCAACGACAGGATCACCATCGCGGCGATGCACAGGAATACTCTCACCCGTCACAACAGACTCATCCACATCTGAGCTGCCGTTGATGACAACTCCGTCGACCGGGATTCGTGCACCAGGACGAATCTGAAGTCGCTGACCTTTGGCGACCGACAGACTGGGAACGATGGATGACGAACCATCGCTGTTCAGCAGTTCCGCCGTTTCCGGCTGCAGCTTCAGGAGTTCTCGCACCGCCGAACCCGCATGCGCGCTGGCGCGAGCTTCCAGCCAGTGACCGAGGCTGACGATGCCCAGCAGACCTGCGGCTTCCGAGAAGTAGGTGGCATGATGGGTGCCAAGGAACAGGTTGATGGCGGAATATCCGAACGCCGACAGGGCTCCGATGGAAATCAGAGTATCCATGTTGGTCGTGCCGCGTTTGACCGCCACCAGAGCAGAGCAAAAAAACGCAGAGCCTGCGAAGGCCACCACGATCAGCGAGCCTGCGAACATCAGCCATGGCATCATCGCCGGATGCCAGTGCAGCGCGGTGGATACCCAATGGAATAACTCCAGGGGAATCCAGAGGCCCAGTCCGACAATGGCTCGATGGCGCCACAGTTGTTCGGCCGCCTGCTGCTGACGTTCAATCTGGCTGCGAGTATCCACGTCCTCGGCGATTCGTTCCGCCCCGAATCCTCGATCAACGATCGTCTGAATCAGCGAATCGGTTTGAAGATGGCTTCCTTCAATCAGAGCCAGGCCGGTCGTGACACTGACGCTGGCCGAAGCAACGTCTGGTCGGGACATCAGTGCCTTCTGAACCGACGCCGCACATCCGGCGCACGTCATGCCGGTGACCTTCAGCTGCAATGATTCGGTTGCCGGAGGTTTTGTCGATGGGCTGGCGGTTGGAAGCTGGCCAGCGGGCTGCGGAGAGTTGGAAGGATGTGGGGATGGGAATCCCAGCTGGACAAGTTCGGCCATCGTATCTTCCACTCCTGCCGGACTTCGGCAACGATTCTGGAAGCTGTTTTGAATCAGGCAGGCGGTCAGTTGCTTGTCAGACCTGAAGCATCCAGAAACTGTGCAATCTTCTTCTTGTTGAAGAATCCCTGGTACGCGATCATTGGCTGATCATGCAGAGAAAACTTGTAGCCGGTCCAGGTGCGTTCAATGATCAGAGACTGATCCAGTGGAAGTTTGGCGATCAATCGTGACTGGGCAATGCGTTTGTGTGCCTTCGGTTCCAGATTCTGAAGTTCGGGGTCTGACAGATGCGGCGAAGGCGGCAACTTTTTCGCTCGTCGCTTATCCAGCCAGTGACCGATCGCAGCTCCGATCAGTCCGCCAACTGCCATGCCGGTCTGCATACTGGTGTTTCCGGATCGAAGCGCAAAGACGGACGTTCGAGTCAGAATCAGCTGTCCGAGGCCCTTGTCCTTTTCCACGTTGACGTTGCCATCCAGAAGCAGATAGTCCACCACTGCTCCATATTCAGTCACGGCATAAGGGTTCATGGGATCTTGTGACATTGACGAGTTCTCACGTGGCAGCTGGCGAACCGGTTCAACAGGAAGAGCACTTGCGCGTTTGAATCTTGAGGTTCATCGGGGGATTTGCAAGAGAGCGGTGGTGTACAGCGGCACCAGGGCATTCGGTGTTCCGGGCCAAAGGCCCAATCCTTTGCATAGCCTGGGCCACCGGCCCAGGTTGGCGATTCCCAGTGCGCCCAAAGGTCCAACGGACCGGCCGTTTGCGTGCTTTGCAAACTTTCCAAACGGTCGGCCGTTCAGGCCCGGCGGGCCGACATACCCCTTGCCGGTGGCGTAAGCCACCGGTTCATGGACTCATGGAGGTTGAGGCCCGGAGGGTTGACACAATTGGATGAGCGACGTTGGTTCTGTTGTGTCGGCCCTCCGGGCCTTTTTGGTTGATGCTGCACGACCGGGGCCTCACGGCCCCGGCAGGGGTTGTGTCGGGCTTCCAGCCCTGAAGAAGGAAGAGCCCGATTCCAAATGATCAATAATCATCTTGATAAGAGCAGGTTCAGGACTTCTGGCGAAGTCCACTACGTTGTGAGTGTGGCCTCCGAGTCCAGCCATTGCCTGATTTCGTCAACGGTCTGGCAGACGGTCAGCAGTCGCAGGCAGCTTTCGGAGAGGAATCCTTCGCGGTGCATGGTTTGGATCAACTGGATGAGTCCATCGTAGAGACCGTTGGTGTTCAGGATGGCGATGGGGCGGGAGTGCAATTCCAGTTGAGCCCACGTGACGGCTTCGAAGAGCTCTTCCATTGTTCCGAATCCGCCGGGAAGAGCGATGTAGGCGTCGGTTAGCTCGTGCATCAGAGCCTTGCGTTCATGCATGTCGGCCGTGATGCGCATGTCGGTGACCTGAGCATGCATGAGTTCCGGGCGAGCCAGATGAATCGGGATGACACCGATGATCTGGCCGCCGATGGGCAGCATTGCGTCGGCGATCGCGCCCATGATTCCGGTGCTGCCACCGCCGTAAATCAGCGTGTCCTGCCGTTGTGCCAGCAGCAGGCCCAGCTCCGTGGCGGCTCGCACAAATTCAGGATTATGGCCTGTTCGAGAACCACAGAAGACGCAGATTTTTGCCATAACGTGTTTTTGCTGAATCGGTTACAACAATTGCTCGCCAGCCGGGAAACTGGACGGCGTCAAACTGGCAGGCACTGCATTTGCATGACAGACTGCCGTAGAACAGCCTGTTCAATGACTCTCAACCCGCTGCGTGAGCGAGGGATCACTCTTTGGATTCACGGCGATTTCGATCCCTCACTGACGTTTCGGGTTAGGAAAGCTCAGTAATTCAACAGGCAGACAAGCCAGCATAGACGAATGGTGGCGAGTTTTGTTCAGCGCTGCTACTCACCTGAAGATTGAATTCCCTTCCTTTCACTAGCCTGTCTGACAGTCATGTCTAAACGCGACTTTTATGAGGTTCTGGGTGTTCCTCGAGGTTCTTCGCAGGACGAAATCCGCAAGGCCTACAAGAAGCTCGCGCGCAAGCTGCACCCGGACGTTAAACCTGACGATCCCGATGCTCAGAAGAAGTTTTCTGAGATCACGGAAGCGTACGAAGTTCTTGGTGACGAAGAGAAGCGGAAGAAGTACGACCAGTTTGGACACTCGTTCAACCAGGCCGGCGGCAATCCGTTCCAGGGCTTTCAGGGCGGCGGTGGATTCGACCTGGAAGACATTCTTGGCGGTATGTTTGGCGGAGGCGGATCGCCATTTGGAGGTGGCGGACGTCGAGGTGGCGGGCGTGCTCAAAAGGGCCAGGATGCTCGCGCGGAGATCACTGTTCCCTTCACGGTGGCCGCTGAGGGTGGTGAGCATTCGCTGTCACTGCAGTCAGGAAGCAAGACGGAACGGATCACGGTCAAGATTCCCGCTGGCATTGAAGATGGTCAGACGATTCGACTCGCAGGGCAGGGCAACCCTGGCATTGGCGGGGCCGCGGCGGGTGATCTGCTCGTCACGATTCACGTCGCGCCCCATCCGTGGTTTCGACGCGAAGGCACCAACATTCTGGTCGATGTTCCGGTGACTCCCAGCGAAGCCGCACTGGGTGGAAAAGTCGACGTTCCGACATTGAGTGATGGGATCGTCGTGATGAACGTGCCGCCGGGAACTTCCAGCGGGACACGCATGCGACTGCGCGGCAAGGGAGTCAAATCGTCCAAAGGCGCCGCGCCGGGGGATCAGTTCGTTGTTCTGAAAATTGTGATTCCGAAGGATCTTTCGGACGAGGCGAAACAGTATTATCAGAAACTGGCAGATCTGAACCCCGTGAATCCTCGAGCGGATCTCTGGCAGTAG
>CAZIGZ010000099.1:5388-7573 GCA_964538835.1 uncultured Chitinophaga sp.
AGGGTGGCTCACCGGAGGGCTCGCGATTTCGGGTTATTTGTCACCGGAGGGCTTGCGTCCTTCCGCTATTTTCAGGTGTGCAACGAATAAGACTCTTTCGCCATGTCTTCAGTGACACTCACAACCGCGGTGCTTGTTTCGCTTGTGAGGAGCGTTGTCGTCGCGTTGCTGGCGCTGGGAGTTGTTTCCGTTCAGGAACGCTGGATCGCCTCCTCGCGATCTCGAACGACGCGACAGATTCGAACGGCGTTGGCGATTACGCCGTTCTTTATTCCGGAACTGCTGATTGGTTTTCATTATCGTCTGACGGCAACTCAGTGGACGGCCGAGCTTGGTGGTGTCGCAGGAGCGATGGCCACGGAGTTGTTGTATGGCGTTCTGCAGCTTGGTCGAGCATCCGCGGTGGGGCTTTGCGTGGGCATGCTGCTGCCTCGATCCAGCGTCACGCCGGAAAGCCTGTATTCATGGCGGCTGTTGAAAGGGCATGTGGATTTCGGACAATGGTGGCGAGGCTGGTTGAAGCTGCATCTGGCCGGACCGTGGAAGAGCCGGATTGTGTGCTGGAGCCTGATGACGCTCGTGTCGTTTCAGGAATTCGAAACAGCTGCGTTGATGCAGATTGATCGCTATCCGATTGCCTGGACTGTGTGGCTCTTTGATGCTCATGCCGCCCGGCAGCCGCTCGGTGATTCATTGCGAATGGTCGTCGGACCTGTGTTGCTGGAGATGCTGATTCTGCTGCCGGCGGTGTTGCTGATTGGCTTGCACGGGACGCGTGGTTCGGCGGAGCGAACCACGACGATGGTGGATTCGGAACGTGTTGCAAAGAGCGGCACATGGACAAAAGTCGCGAAGGTGCTGGCTGGACTGTTTTTCGGGCTCTTTGTCGTCTGGCCCGTCGTGAGTTTCGGTACGGAGTCTGTGCAGGGGATTTTGTTTCTGGGGTCCAATCCGACGCTTGGCTGGCAGGCGTTAAGGAGCGTTCTGGCTTCCGGACTCTTTGCGGCGATGGCTTCTGTGGCGGCTTTGAATGTCTGTGAGTTGCTGATGGCGGGACAGAAGTTTTCGCGGGTTCTCACAGGGATTCTGCTGATCCCGGGACTCGGTGGCTCGCTGCTTTTGAGTCTCAGCCTTTTGGCGATGTTTCAGTGGCCCGTGCTTCGGATGCTGTATGACACATGGCTTCCTATGGTCCTCGGGCAGACGCTGTCCGTTCTGCCTCGCGCGTTTGCGATGGTGCTGCTGTTGAGGCAGTGGCGAAACGAGGAGTCGATTCATTCGGCGGAGTTGTTGCTGGCATCGCCGGAGCCAGTGGTGCGACGCGCCGGCGCTGGTCTGTTGTGGCGGCTTCGGACATTTCGCGTCACCCTTGCAGCCCTCGTGCTGGCACACTGGTGCTTTTGGGACATTACGGTTATCTCGAACCTGAAGCCGATTGATCCCGAACCTGTCGTTTCAAGACTCTACAACGAAATGCACTTCGCACGGACAGAATCACTGCTGGGTCTGGCGACGCTGTCTTTGTTTGTTCCCCTCCTGCTGTGGTTCAGCGGGTTGATACTGAGCCTGTTCGTGGCGCGGAATTCACGACCACTGCGACAGGTGACTTGAGACATCCGAATCCGTGTGCGGAGTCTCGCGACGCATGCGATTGAGCCTCAGCAAAGTCGTGATCAGGATCGCCAGGAGGTACACGGTACAAAGGATCGGTACAGGTGTCCGAGCATCGGCTGGACTCCAGTGGTTCAGGAAGATCAGCAAAAAGATGAACAGAGCGAACGACGGGGCCGAAATGGCCATCCACAGGGCACTCCGATTTTTGGAATACAGGGCAGCCGCAGCGGCGAGAATTCCGGCGATGGAATACGCGGGCCCGGAAAACATGATGGATTCAACTTCAATGTAAGAAGCGATGACGCCGCCGAGCAGAATCAGGTACTGGAGTGCCAGAGTGACCTTCAGCCACCGTCCGATCGCCTGATGGGCTGGTCTCAGATCATCCTGAACGCCTGGGGCTGCGAACGGGTTCTCTTCGAACCGTTGCTCATCACGGGCATTCTGTTCAGCAGTGAACTTCACGATTCACCTTCGGAGAAAAGTACCAGTTCCTACGGAGTCCTGGCGAGTCGAATGGTCGTCAAAGTTTGACCAGTCTTTGAACGTTCGGCAATCGGCACGACCGTGA
>CAZIGZ010000099.1:7673-24166 GCA_964538835.1 uncultured Chitinophaga sp.
ATGGTCGTCAAAGTTTGACCAGTCTTTGAACGTTCGGCAATCGGCACGACCGTGAGATCTTAACATCGTGCCCCGATCGACACGAAACTCGAACCAATGACCGAACGCGGGGCTCCATACTGCGACAAAGTTCTCCGAAACGTCGATCAAACAAAGCAGGGCGCCTTCGGTGCGCGCGGACGATTGCAGGACGGCGGACCTGTCAGAAGGCTGCTGGTCCAGCGGAGCAAGTTGGCTGGCTGTTGATTCGAAGATCAGAGCCAGATTTCCTTCAGAACGTGCTGAGGCATGTATGGTCAAAGTCGCATTAGCACAGACAGACGGTCCGGAGACACCCAAATCACCGGCTCAGGCACCCGTGAAGAAGAAACGCCGCTGGGGACTGAAGCTGTTTGTTCTGACACTGCTGTTGATCGCAGGCGCGCCGAGTCTGCTGACGGTTTCCGGCCAGGCCGGATCACTGTTGAGCAGGATTCACCCCGAGCTTGGCAAGACCGTCCGATTCCGGAATCTCAAGCTGCACTGGTGGGCACCTGTTGAGGTGAGTGAAGTGCAGGTCATCGACCGAAGCACGATGGCTCCTGAAGCGGAAGACAAAACCAGCCAGCCGGTACTTGCGGATGCATCGACCGTTGTGACCAAAGAACCGCTCTGGCAGATCGTGATGAATGCGGGGCGCGGCACAGGGCTGACGGTGAAGGAGCCACGCGTTCGGTTCATTGTGCGCGACGGCGTTTCCAATGTGGATGAAACGCTGATCGCCGTTTTCGGAGAACACGAGTCGACGTCCGAACCCACATTCCCTATCCGCCTTCAGATCGACAACGGAGAAGTGCAATACCTGAATGCTCTGCCAGTCGCACTTTCGCAGGGTGAAGCGGATTCGAAAGCGGGTGAGCAGAACATCGTGATGGATTATCAGCCGATTGCCGTGGCTTCGAAAATCAACGGCACGTTTTCCACCATGGATACTCAACGCTGGATGCCCGATGTGAACCTGACGGCAACGATTCGGCAACCGCAAAAGGCGGAGGTGACTTCCGGAGCAAACCGTCGCACAGCGAGGCTGGCGGCGGGCATTGATGACATCATGGCTGACTTCCCGGCCGTTCCTCTGGAAGAACTTTCCGGCACGGACGCCAATGCAGAACCAGGCACGACTCAGGTTCGCATGATTCTGAATCCTCATGCTGACGACAAAGGGCGGCAGCTGATTCAGTTTGGAGCAAAGGACCTGGATCTTCGCGTCGTTCAGCCCTTGCTCACCATGGCAGGAATCTCCATCAGCGCCTCGGGGGTTGTGTCTGGCGGCATCGATGCTCGTGTTGCCGGACCGAACTTTCAGGATGGCGTGATCGCCAGGATTCTTCTGGCCGGACAGGACGTTCGGGTTCGCCAGACCGACTGGGCGCAGGGTGAATGGTTGTCGCTTGGTCAGGTCGATGCTTCCGGAGCCGTGGCGCTTGCGGAAGATGGATTGCTGGTTGATCAGTTGTCGATCCAGTCGTCGGTGCTGGAAGTCACGGGTTCGGGAGAGATTCGAACGAAGGCCAGCGGCAGTGCAGAGTCTGGTCAGAAGGTGGAAGTTCAGGGCCAGGTAAATCTTGCGAAGCTTGTCAGTTCGCTTCGAAAGACACTGGGCGTTCATGACGACCTCTCTGTGGAAGACGGACGCCTCGCCTTTGTGCTGAAAGCCTCCCAGCAGGCTGACGGTGAAACTCCTGCCGCACAAAAATCATCATCTGCCGCCGTCCGCCCCGTATCAGCCACGTCGACAGCGCCGTCTGATGCTGGTCGGTGGCAGATGAAGATGACGCTGGAATCACTTTCGGCGACACGCGATGGTCAGCCAATTCAGCTCGATCCCGGACTGCGTCTGGATGCTGTGGGACCATTGGCCGGCAATGCGGCCAATCTCTCGCAGGCTCGATTGTCCGGTAACTTCGGATCGATCGATTGTCTTCCGGATGGCGCCGCATGGAAAGTGGCAGGTCGAGTCTCTCCGGAATCCTTGTTTGACCAGCTGCGGCAGTTTGTTTCGATTCCTGAAACAGGTCTTCGTGGAGAGATGACGTTTCAGTCACGAGTCGCCTGGGATGAAACATCGGTGCAGCTGACTGACGTGAATGTGAACTCGTCAGATCTGAAAGCCAGCAGCCTGGCTCTGAAAGTTATTCCTTCGAATCCTCTGACATCAATGCTGGATGGTAACATCGAAGTGGATGGCACGGGTTTGGCCGTTCGAACACTGCTGGCCCCATGGCATGATGCCAGCTGGCTGGCCGAACGATCTCATGTGACCATGGGGCTTCAGGCGTCACCGTCGCGTGAGATTGGTTTGAAGGTCCATGTCGAACCGCAGAATGTGGCCACTGTTGATCGGCCGGGAGTGCTTTCAGTTTCGAATACTCTGGGTGTTCCAGTCGGGCGAGTTCAGGGTCAGGGGCGATCTGGTGTGAAAGCGGTCCCGGCCAGCAGCTGGAGTCTGTTGTCGCCTTCTGCGTTTGTTGTGGACGATGCCGACCTGCAGTTGGCGCTGCTTGCGAAGAATGGTGGTCGAGCTTTCGATGTTCGCGAAGGCATGCTGCGTCTTCCCGGGCTGAGCTCAAAGCTCTCGGGCACAATTGATGTTCCAGACGATCAGATGCTGGTCGATTTGTCCGCCGACACCAGTTATGACCTCGATGTGCTCAGCAGCCGCATCTTTGCGTCTGACTCGGGAATGAAGTTCACCGGTCAGGGCCAGGATGTCTTTCGGCTGACAGGAAACCCGGCGGTACTCGGTGGAAGTGTTGCGAAGACGGATGGCGCAGCATCAACTGCGTTTAAGGGCAGTGGCAAGATTGGATGGCAGTCTGCTGTTCTGTGGGGCCTGGAAGTTGGCCCAGCGGAAACGACGGTGGAAATCGATCAGCAGATTCTTCGCACCGGACCGATTCGATGTAGTCTGAACGGCGGTGAACTCAACGTGATGCCTCAGTACGACATCGCCACCAATCGTCTGGCATTGGGGACCGGAAGTCGGGTTCAAAACGTTCAGCTGACACCGGAACTGTGTCGGAACTGGCTGGGTTACGTCGCTCCGATGATGGCGGATTCCGTGCAGGTTAATGGCACGGTTTCCGCAAGGCTTGAGCGATTCCTGTGGAACTTCAACCACCCGGAGAACTCCGATGCGCAGGCTCAGCTGACGATTCATCAGGCTCAGGCGTCGCCTGGATCATCGCTGGTATCATTGCTGGAAGTCGTTGACCTGTTGCGGAAGAGGAATGAAGGCAGCACGTCTCTTGCGGAGCGGTCGCTGATTCTTCCGGAGCAGACGATTCCAGTGCAGGTCAAGCAGGGGTATGTCACGCATGAAGGCCTGACCATGGACCTTTCGGGGTATCGACTGCGAACCTCCGGGGCGGTTGGCTTGAATGAGCAGCTGCAGATCGTGATGGAAGTTCCGCTGGAGAAAACCAGCGCCGCCGGGGCAGGGCGGAGTGTGAAAGTTCCTTTGCGAGGATCCATTTCGAGTCCTCAGCTTGATGCGGGCAACCTGCTGCAGAACCTGGGAACTCAGAAGCTTCAGGAACAGATTGGCGACAAGGTCGATCAGTCTTTGAACAAGCAGTTGAACAAGCTGTTTGATAAGTTCTGAAAAGTTCTGAAACTGCGCGAACCATGGTTGCGGGTTGAGCGTCTATCTCTGTGCGAATCCGATGCGGGCATTGTGGCCCTTTTTGATTGATACGCCATTTCCAGATTGAGTTGAGCCATGTTTTCCCTTCGATCCTGCGAATCCGAACAGCGAGTTGAGCGAGAGCGACAGTCCGAGCAATCGGAACAGTCCTCGTCGTCCCTCGCGCAATCGTGATGCAGGATCGTCTCAAAGGTGCTCATGAAAGCCCGGGGACTCCCGGGCTTTTTTTGTGCGCATCAAGGTGGCTCGTGTTTCCGAGGTGAGCACTCCGGCTCTCGGCCATGCTCTGTCTCAGCTTTATGGCGCGTTCGACTTCTGGTGAGGTCGTCAGTCTTTCACACTGACCAGGTTGGGTTCAAATCCCACACGCGTCACTTCGGAATCATCTTTGGCTGCAATGTTGTTGCTGGCAGTCGGCAAGCGACAGCAAAAGCAAAGTAGCGGAATGGCGCAAGCCGTCCGGTGTCGTCACCGTCTACTCGCGCCTTGCCGCTTGCTGACCAATAGTTCTTCGCAACGGCCTGGGGCTGACAACCCTGAATTCGAATGCGAGTCACTGCGGGGTAGTTTCTGCTGGTAGAAATGCATGGCTTTGACCCATGAGTTCGCAGGTTCGAATCCTGCTCCCGCAACTGCTGGTTGGTTTTTGTAAGTGAGTTGACTGGACAAACGGAAGTCATCCGGCTGGATGAGGAACCTGTCTTGAAAACAGGCGGCGAGCACCGCTCGCTTGTGGGTTCGAGTCCCACGGCTTCCGCTGAACACGTTCGTGTGTTCTGACTGTGAGTGTCATCGGATTCTGGCGTTACGCGTTGTACAAAAAGATCTCACGATCGAATTCGAGATGCTCGAAACACGTTTGCCTCCGACCGGAGGCAGGAGTTCTTTATGAGGACGAAGCAGCATTTCAATGCCGGTACGATTGGTCACATTGACCATGGCAAAACCACTCTGACGGCAGCCATTCTGGCCGTGCAGGCTCAGCATGGACTCGCGAAACCAAAAGCCTATAGCGATATCGCGAAGAGTGGCATTGTGCGTGATCCAACGAAGGTCGTGACCATCGTGACGAGTCATGTGGAGTATGAGACCGACAGGCGGCACTATGCTCATATTGACTGTCCTGGGCATGCCGACTACATCCGCAACATGATCAGCGGAGCAGCTCAGATGGATGGCGCTGTGCTGTTGATTTCTGCTGCGGATGGTCCGATGCCGCAGACTCGCGAACACATCCTTCTGGCTCGCCAGATCGGAGTGCCGCAGCTTGTGGTCTTCATCAACAAGGTGGATCTTGTTGATGATCCGGAGTTGATCGATCTTGTGGAGATGGAAACCCGAGAGCTGCTGGATCGTCATGGCTACCACGGTCAGTTGACGGAGTTCGTCCGAGGCAACGCGAAGGCGGCTCTTGCCAGTCCTGCTGACCCTGCGTGCAATCGCTGCATTCGTGATCTGATGGATGCGCTGGATCGACTTCCGGATCCTGTGCGAGATCTGGATCGCCCGATGCTGATGCCAGTTGACAGTGTGTTCTCGATCGAAGGTCGAGGAACTGTGGTGACAGGCTGCATTGAGCAGGGACGAGTTCGGCCTGGTGACAAAATCGAAATCGTTGGGCAGAAGGAGATCATTGAGAGCACGGTGATCAGCGTTGAGTCATTTCATCGAGTACTGGCGGAAGCTGTTGCCGGTGAAAATGCAGGACTCCTGCTTCGCGGTGTTCGACACGAGCAGGTTGCTCGAGGGCACGTTATCGCTGCTCCTCGATCCATTGAGCCTCGAAGTCGATTCCGTGCGACCGTTTATGTGCTCAGCCAAGCAGAAGGTGGTCGTCATACACCATTCTTCAATGGCTACGCACCGCAGTTTTTCTTTCGAACGTCTGATGCAACGGGCAGTGTCTCTTTTGATGCTGACGATGCGATGGCGATGCCCGGCGATCATGTCACGGTGAACGTCGAACTTTGTCGGCCACTTGCGATTCGGAAAGGAGCCACCTTTGCGGTTCGTGAAGGTGGAAAGACGGTGGGTTCAGGGATCGTTACAGAACTCGTCGAGAACTAAGTGAACGTGAGCCTTCGGGCAGCGGGGTGGCTGAGAAATCAGTCACCCCGTTTTCACCTCGATCCTGGCTCGCAGGTTGGTCAGATCATCGGCCGTCATGACGGCCACACCGGCGTCCATGGACTTGCTCAGTTGAGTTCGTGCCTGTTCGATGAGTCTCAGGGCATCATCGCGGCGACCTTCGGCGTTTGCGAGTTCTGCTTCAACCAGCTTTCTGCGTGACTGATCCACCAGGCCGCCTTTGCTTTCGCTGTACCATCGTCGAGCCGATGTCAGGTCTCCGCAACGAAGAGCATACAGGCAGAGTTCCAGTGTCAGCCCCTGTCGGATTCCGACGGGATAGTTCGTTGAATGTTTCGACAGCCACTCGGCATAGTTGTGAGCGGCTTCCGAATCGCTTCGATCGAGGGCTGAAAGCAGTGCAAGATGATAGGACGCGGTTTGAAACAGTGGCTGCATGCTGTCGCACGACTGCAGAATGTCGTTCAGCAATTCACCATCCCAGTCGCGAGGACGAAGGCCCGCCAGACTTTGGGATGACAATGCCGTGATCTTCTGGCGATGCATCACAGCCTCACCACCTCGCCAGACTTCGATGAACTGCATGCCGTCGGTCATAAATCCGCCTGCTCGCGAAGGAATCGCGGTGATGAGGAAAATCAAGGCTGACACAGCGCCGATGTAGGCTCCGTACAGCCCAGGCTTCCCCGGCACGAGTGCGAAAACAAGGCCGCCAGCGAGTGCCAGCAGCAGGCTGGCAAGAGGTCCGCAGGTGATCATGCTGAGCAACTGAGGACGGATGGGCCGGGATTGATCCGGCAATGCTGCCGCAAGTCCTCCGAAGGTGCCAAGGTTCCACACGAGACTGAACCGAAGTCCGCTGGGCGTTCGTGTGACCTGAAACGGGCCTGCCACGAACAGGATGAATCGCATTCCCTGCCACTTCGCTCCTGCCAGATGTCCAAGTTCATGGACCGCCAATATCGGAACAATGCAGCCGAGCATGAAGACCACATCGATCAGGCCAAGCTGGCTGAACTCCTGCCCCAGAGGCGATTTTTTCAGGCCACCTCCCAGAAGATAACCGATTCCCGCACCGAATGAGGCGAACAGCACCAGGAACAGAATCTTGCTCAGTGTTTTCATTGCCGGGACTACTTCCTGGGAAGGAACCTTTGCAGAAATGCGGGCAACGAAGCAACACCCATCATCGGGTGGTTCTTTCGATTCAGCGGAACCTGAAGAGTATTGGCCATGTGCCACGCCACGTATTCGGCTTTCTGAGTCTCCAGGCTGGTGAGAAGAACGACCTGGCGCCCGTCAGTGTGGTGTGCACTGATCGTCATTGTTGGGCCACCGTTTTTAGGCTGGAATGATCCGAATTCCAGTTCGATCTCCCGAATTTCTTCCTTCATGAGCTGTCGATTGCCTCGCCATGGAATGGGTGCATGACGAATGCGCAGGGATTCCGAATCGATCGTGATCCATGTGGAATTCAGAAATCCGGCGACGACGTAATAGGTCAGCGAGACTCCGACGGCGACATGGGCAATCGGGAAGATGATAGCAATCCATTCAATCTGTCCCTGCTTCCCCATTCCAAACAGTGCCATGGAGTACCAGAAGATCAGAAAGGCATCCCAGGCGATGCAGAAGAAGAGCAGGCCGAACAGTGCTGCATGAAACCAGCGAAGACGGATCACGCGTTCGCCCATCGAGCCTTCTTCTTCACTGATCCCGCTGGGCCGCGAAGGAGCTGTTTCCGTGAATGTAGAGGCAACGGAACCGACAGTGGCGGGGACAGCCGGCGAGTCGATCGTGAAGACCACATCGCAGTCGCTGCATTTTGCCACCATGTTGACAATGTTGACATCGGCGGCAGAGATCGACCTTTGACACTGAGGACAACGAACATCGAGAACAGGCATATCTTTCCTTTCCGTTGTCGAGCCTGAACGTGGGCGGCAGCACGAAGACTCACGGAAAGTACCGCTGTTCGCCAGTTTTTACGAGATTTCCCCAGGGGGACTTTGACGTTCGGTTTTTGTCCGCGTGGACTGAGATGCAAAGTACATCAGAGTTGTGAACTGCCACAGGAACATCGTCCAGAACAGTCCGTCGACAGGAGTACGAATGAATTGTCTGCTGTTGACCACCGACACGCAGACCGCGCCTAAGGTGCTGGTGATGAGTGTAAATGGCACGGCGGAGCGCAGTGGAAGCATTCGTAGCAGGACCAGGCAGGCGGTAAGCAAAGACATTCCCACAAGACCGCTTCCCAGGAGTCCGATCAGGAACGTCGACAGGCCGGGATTACTTGTCATCCATCGCGCGGCGGCTTCCAGCATCCGTCCCGTCACTTCAAAAACAAAGCCGAGCAGTATGGGGAGCGCAATCGGAATCCAGAGTTTCCACCAGTACCTTCGGATTTGTCTGGCCAGCAGAACGCACAGCACATGATGAAGGCCGGCGGCGAGTCCAAAGATGATTCCGGAGGCAACCATCTGGTGTCCCCCAAAGATGCGAAACCCTCCCGGGACCACCAGGCTTGAACCCGCTGCATACGCTGCCGCCAATGCAAACGGCAGCATCAACGTCAGCAGCGTCAGAGGGTGACTGTCTGACTTCGGTGGTGGATCGGCTTCCGCGATCACCTGATAGGGATTGTGAGTCAGAGTCATTTGCATCATGCCTCAAAGACGTGTCTGTTTGCAGAATGCAGAGCGTTTCCGACGACCTTTTTGTCTACGAGTCCGCGTCTTTCCAAAGTGGTAGCAATCCATTCCGATTCACTTCGGCTTTGCCGCCTGCCTCAGAAGTTTGGTCAGGAGCCGGTCGAGCTGGTTTGCGAAGTCCTGCTTGTTCTTCGCGCTGTAGGCGGCAGGGCCTCCGGTTTCCATGCCAGAGCCACGAAGGTCGTCCATCAGGTTGCGGACGGCCAGGCGAGAACCGACATTCTCTGCGTCCAGCACGTTGCCTCGAGGATCCAGAACGGTTGCTCCTTTGGCCACGGCCGCGGCTGCAAGCGGGATGTCGGCCGAGATCACAAGGTCGCCGGAACTCAGCAATTCCACGATCCGCTGATCAGCCACATTCGCCCCAGCGCTGACCAGTTCGAAGCGTATCAGGCTGGACTTTGGGACAAACATCATCTGGTTGGCAACCAGAGTCATCGCGATCTGCAAACGCTTCGACGTCTTGTACAGAACTTCCTTGGCTTCGCCCGGGCAGGCGTCAGCATCAACCCAGATGTGCATGACTTTTCAGCCCTTGTTTGAGTCTGCGAATTTGCTTCCGGATGATCAGTGGAATTCGTTCCAGGACCGGTGTTGGGCCGAACCGGGATTCGAAACTCTGAGCCGTCTCGTTAATCGCGTCGCTGATCTGATCGCAGAGACGAGTCGCCGTGCTGACGAGTGTTTTTGCGTTGATCCTGAGATCTGTGGCCAGCTTCTGAAGATGGCTGAGCCCGATTTGTCCCGGATCTGATTCTCCGCCAAGACTCATCGCGAGATGACGAGAAATGTTGTCGTAGTTCCGGGTACAGACGAGATCATAGAACGGCGCGAGTCGGATTGACTGGCGATCTTCGTACAGAAGTGAGATGTTTTTTCCGTGAGCATCCGCGTTGCCGACAATCAGATTGAACAGGCACCAGTTTACAAGTCGCTGAAGGTCCACGACGGGAAACGTGGAATGACTTCGAAGGATCTCCGCACACTGCTGCAGCGACGGCCCGCCTTCCTTTTGATACTTCGACACCGGACTGATGCCAAGAGCCTGACAGAAATCTTCCTGATGCAGGCGACGATGATGGTTCTCCTTGAAGACTCGGTCGTAACGAGTAATCAGCGCGACGCTGGCTCGCTGCGTCTTCCTCAGGACAATTTCAACCGCGGGCAACCCGACGGATCGTGCCAGCATCGTGACAAACGTTTCGTTCTCTGGCAGATGCGAATAGAAAGGAGATGCAAACTTCAGCAGATGCGTGCTGGGTGTATTTCCGATGGGCACGAAGATGCGACCGTCCTGAACGTGCACCGGCAGTTTGTCCTGAGCACCCGCAAGCGACAGTCGAATGTCATTGCGCCCGGTGATGGCAGAAAATGCTTCGGGCGTTCCAACAGACCACGACGCCAACTGATCTTCGGTGATCTCCTCATAGCGCTGTTCGTCAGAATCGTTGTGGCTCTGTTTGTTTGATGTGGCGGATTGCTGCGTGATCGTCAGCGCGCCAGCACAGTCCCCGCCAATGGCCCTCAGCAGAGCGAAGTCGTTGTCCTGGCTGATTCCAAGAGAACGACAGATCTGAAGCCGAACGTTCGCCTCCGGCAGCAGGTTGGCAAAGAAGCGATGACTGGCCGACAGATCGAACGAACCGTCCAGCGGCAGCGAGATCGAAATCGGAAACGAAGAGGGTGAACGAGACCAATCGGAGGAATACTCAAACTGCATCTGCAGAGAATCCCGCAGAGTCAGCGATCCCACGAGCTGTCCTTCGTAATGAACATACAGATGCTCGGTCATCGCGACTCACCCTTCGTGTGAACGTGAAGTTCGAGTCCGAACAGCTGCAGCACCTGCAGCGCGCGTCCGATCTGGACGGTCGGCTTGCCTCGTTCCAGTTCCGACAGGAACCGAACCCCAACGCCCGCCATGCCCGCCGCGTCCTTCAAAGTTAGCTTCGCCTGCTTCCGCCGCTCACGGACGAGTCGCCCAAGTTGTGTGGAATCACTGATTTTTGTCATTCTGTTTTCCCGCTCGGGAAATTTTTCGCGTCCAGATCAACCTGACCACACGAAAATTCCCGCTCGGGAAAAATATGTCGCGAACCATGCTTGGTCAAGAGGAGTTGTCCCGTTCGGGAAAAAATGTTGTTTCGGGCGAGCCTACTTTGCCTCCGTATCTTCGAGTCGAATTGCTGGCCAGGACTTGTCACTCCGGGCTCAGCCACGACTCGGGCTTGTCCCCGTCGAGCCGTGATCGAAACCAGAAGACGTCCTACAGTGCGCTGGCCACCATGGCGGCTCGTCCGCATGGAGCCATGATGTTTCCGATCATCGCTGATGAGTTGCCTAGACAAATCTCACGTCTCGAATGTTCTTCAGAAGGTGCATTGTAAGCTGCCTGACTTTGCAAGGGGCCAAACGTAGTGTCTAACGTCTCCAGACGGCAACTTTTGTGCGGTGTCGCTGTTGCTGCTTTGATTGCATCGGCCATTCTGTTCGCCATACCAGCGGTTCAGAGATGGAGAGCACAAGCGTACCAAATTCGATCGAAGTCCAATCTGAAGCAGCTGATGGCGGCTCTTCATAGTTACCACGACCGCTATGACTCATTTCCGCCGGCGTTCGTTAACGGTCCTGATGGCCAGCGGTGGCATAGTTGGCGCGCCTTGATTCTGCCGGATCTGGATCCGGAATTGGCCAAAGAATATCGCATGGACGAACCATGGAACGGGCCGGCAAACCAGCGTCTGGCTCATCGAGTTCCCGCTGTGTTTCAGTCGAGCGAGCAGACGCCGGAAGATGGCCACACGAGTTATTTTGCCGTCGTTGGCAAACGCACGCTTTGGCCCGCAGATCAGTCCGTGAGCATCCGCGAAGTGTTCGATGGCACTTCGAATACGATCGCCCTTGTTGAGTATGCAGACGCAGAGATCTCATGGCTGGAACCGCGAGATGTGCTGACAGGGGAGTTCGTGCGATCTGTCCGCGAAGGTGTACTCGCGAAGAGGTTTGGTGGCAGCCGCGTCGCAGTGGTGGATGGAACAGTTCGTTTTCTGATGAGAGATATAGATGGTGTCTTGCTGAATGGTCTCCTCACTCCTCAGTTTGAGCGAGACACATTCAAGGGAGGCGACTGGCCGGAAGATTTGACAGAGAAGTTGCCTCAGCAGAAGCTCAAGGAACCGGTGCCAGCATCATCGCTTCTTGCGACTGACGTTGTTCCAGTGCTTTCCCTGCCGATGAAAGCGAATCGAAATCAGATCTGGAGTGCCGCGTTTCAGTTGGCGTGGGATGACTTGAAGTCCGTTGCAGGAGGCACGGTAAGCACGTCGGCACGGTCTGATCTCGTCAGTGCCCTGAATGCCTCACCCTTTGGTCGAAAGAATCTTTCTCCGCAGTCAGTTCTGTTTGGTACGACAAATGGTCGACCCGATCAGGACGCTGATCTGGAGAGCAGAATTCGAGCGACCTTTCCGGATGCCGACTTTTCGCTTCAGCCAATGCCAGTGCGAGACGGACAGCAGGCTCTGCGGCTGATGGCGATGATTAGCAAACAGATGCCGTTCGCAACACCATTCTCTCGCTTCAGGAAGCCGCTGAGTTTTGCTGCTGAAAGCGGAGCAAAATCTGTTCAGAGCTTCGGTCAGGAACAACCCGAGGATACGGTTCCTCAATCCCTCTCAAATGACATGACATTCCTGAGTCAAATGGTGATCTGCGACGATGCCGGCGACGATTCCTGTGTCATCAAGCTGGCTACTGCTGGTTCGGACTCTGATGAGGTGATTCTTGCAATGACCGAGCCTAAAGAGACTCTTGAACAAACATGGAACTCGGTTCAGGAACGGATGAACAATCCAAATCCCAGGCATGAACGAAGTACGCTCGACTCAGCAGAGACCGTGCAAATTCCCGTCCTGAATTTCTCCGTGCTGCACCGTTTCTCTGAACTGGAAGGCCTTCCGATCGACGGCTTCGGCGATCCAGCCTACATCGCACTGGCATCGCTGAATGTGCAACTGCGGCTTGATGAAACTGGCGCTGAGTTTTTGAGTGCCGGTGAGGCAGGTGTGATCGGCGAATTTGGTGACGTTGATGAGCCCTACAAAGCGGATCGCGTTCGCCGGTTCATCTTCAATCGGCCTTTCTTCATTGCCATGAAAGAGCCAAATGCCAGTGAGCCATGGCTCATGGCATGGATTGCAAACACGGCATTGATGGACGATTTCGATGAGCCCTGACGTAGCAAAAGTAAATTCAATCCGAGTGTTCTCATTGCACGAAATTGCCGGTACGATAGACGCAGGTTGAACTTCTCGTGTGGTGCGACAAGCGAAGCGTCAGTGTTTTCGGAAATGCTGCATCATTGAGGACTTTTCATATGCCATCTCCATTTCCCGGCATGGACCCGTTCCTGGAATCACAGGAATGGGAAGATTTTCATACACGACTCATGACGGCATTGTCCGATTCTCTGAGTCCTTCGATTGAACCTAAATACCTCGTCCGAGTTGAACGTCGCGTCTACCTGGAATCGGTCGGAGGGGAACCGGAGACCATGCGTCGGGCGGACGTTGCGATTGTCACGGTTGATAAGCGACCCGGCGATTCAGCATCAGTTCTCGGAGTTCTGACTCGTGAATCCGCCAGCATGACCGCCGAGTGCGAATTGCCGATGCCGATCGAACGGCTGGAAACTTATCTGGTGATTCGTGAGCGTGAAACGATGAAGGCGATCACGGTGATTGAACTTCTTTCACCGTCCAATAAACGCAGCAATGGCGATGGCCGACATGAGTATATGATGATGCGACAGGAGATTCTCTCGAGTCCCACGCATCTTGTGGAACTGGACCTGCTGCGGGGCGGCATGCGTCTGCCTGTCATCGGCACTTTGCCGCCCGGCGACTACTACTGCGTGATCAGTCGAGCGAAACGTCGACCAAAGTGTGAAGTCTATGCATGGACGTTGGCCGACAAACTTCCGGTCATCCCGATTTCCCTGCAACACGGAGACCCCGACGCCACCGTTCCGCTGCAGGAAGTTTTCGACCTCGTTTACCAGCGAGCCCGCTACGACCTCTCCGTCAAATACACCGCCCCGCTCGACCCGCCTCTCACGCCGTATGAGTTGAAGTGGGTGCAGACGACGTCGAATCATGCCTGATGTGAATCGCGTGCCGAGTACAATTCTTCACGCGATAGTGCATTGGCAAACAGGCCGACGGATGTTGCCAAGTGCGGCTTATCCGGAGATCTCCTGAAGGGCTTCGATCTACCAGGTAACTCACGACTGGGGCAACGGAAAGTAGACCACCAGATTTTGCCATTCCGCCTGTTCGCTGCATTGAATGGCCAAAGCCAGTTCACTGATCACGTGCCCTAAGGACGCCCGATCATCAACAATAAACACACCGACAACAGACAAACCACGTTGAAATCTCTCAGCAACGTACAGTGGCATCGTGGCGCGGTCATGTGTGAGCAGGATGCGATTCTGGCTGGTAGTCCACGAAAGCAGGTCACGATCATCCATACCGGAGAGCCCCGCATCCTGGATACGAATCAAATCGAGATCCGGGTGCATGCGGCGCAGTCCTCGCACGATGTCACCATGAAAATTTTCATCGCTGGCTAACCGCAGCAAGGCTACGCTCCTGTCGGCGCTGCGTTTTGTGTCGCGGATTGTCTGCGAAACTCGGCTTCCTGGGCTGCGGCCACTTTCCGTTGCATGAGTTTAACGCGTAACGCTTTCAAAACCTCCTGCTGATCGATTCGAATCGACTCAAACCCCTGCCGGGCGTCAATCGCCTGCTGTTCTCTCGCGGACATGTAGTTTGCGAGAACGGATTCATTGCTCAGACACCATGCGATGACTGCATAAACGTCTTTGAGTTTGAGGACGTCATACGCCTGGATGATTTCCTCCGGCGTTGCTCCGGCGTTGTAAGCACGAACAATCAGTTCCAGAAGGACTCGCGTATCAGCAACTCGCAGGCCCCCAAACTCATCTTCGCGAAGTGGGACGGCCACTGGTTCAAGTATTAGTACAGACATTTATGTGACCCCATGAGGACAACGGCTCGCGTTGCGTTGTGCGGCAGTCTACCTCCGCTGGCGAGAATCGTCGAGCACTTTCTCCGCCGATCGGCCGCATACAGACTCCTACCCGATTCTGTCGTCGAAGGGATTTTGTTGCGTCACTCCGTGTTCTTCCCTTGCTCATATTCTGCATCGAACTCGGCCTGGCATTCTTCGCAGGATTCCCATGAGCCGTAGTGCTGAACCCAGCCCGTGGCGACGAGATTGGGATGGACTCCGGCTTCCGGAAGCAGTTCTTCAATGAGCAGCCGGTAAGCCTGAATGGCCGTAAAGTGAGGACACATGTCGAACGCGACGCCTCGCAGTGCCATCGCGGCCAGAAGAGATTGAAGCGCGCTCCAGGCCTGCTGTTCGTCGCGCACGTTGTCGGGCTTCGGCAGGAAGAGCGGGCTTTCGAACAGCCATGTCAAAGGTTCATCTTTGGTGCCATGAGTCACCTCGTCCCACTGTTCGTACATCGCCTTCGTTTCCGGATCGATCCCCGGGATGACTTCATCCCAGCTGCGAGGCTCCCGAGGTTCGATGTGGGTCAACGCAAGTTCGTCTTCGAGCGAAGAAGGATCATCCACCGTATCGGCATCAAGCGACAATTGGCTGATCTGTTGGTTGAGATCTTTCGGAAACAGTTCAAACGGGTCGTCATCCTCTCCAGGCTCAGAAATGGAGTCGGCATCGAAGTGGGAGACTCCATTGTCGTCGAGTGAGATCGCTGTGATGGACAGCGCTCCGACATCGTCCTGGTCCGGAACAGGCTCCGGTTCCGGGTCGGCCAGCAGATCATACTGCTCTTCAAACTCCAGAATCGGATCGACCAGTTCCAGGACGACTCGGCCGTTCTGACTGTACCACTCAAGATAGACGGATGCTCGCTGTTCTTCGGGAGGTGTCTCTCCACGTTTTCGAGCCATATAGAACTCTTCGATCGGAATCAGCGGTACTCGGACCATGCGATAGACGCTGTCACCCATTGTCCCGATCTGGTCGTCATGAAAAGCTTCCTCCAGAACTGGCCTCGGGTTTGGAAGATCCCTCTCACGAACTTCGAAGCGAAATTCACGTCCTGCGAGTTCCCCCTGCAGGTTGCCCACCAGCGAAAGCCTGACCAGTCGCGGCTCGGAGGCGGTGCCTTCGCCATCTTCCGAAGCTACGAGCACCTCCAGCCATCCTGAGACGCTGTTCCGATTCGAGTTTCGGATTTCTCCGCGGAGCACATAGCTTTCCAGACGATAGGCCATTTCACGCCTTTCAGTTATCAGGGTTGTTCATCAATTGGGTGTCGTTAGACGCGTTCAGGTCAACTGTGCGCACGCCGGCGGTTGTGTTCTTTCGAATCTTAGGATTTAAGGGTGTCTATTTCAATCCCTTCGGTGTGAGTGTCTTTTTATTCAGGGGTTGAAATGCCTGGAAGCAGTTCTGGCCGGGGCTGGCACAAACAAAAACCAGATCGCTAACGCAGGCTCTCCAAATACGCGATCAGGTCGGCCAGTTGTTCGGGAGACAGATTCCCAACAACTCCATTCGGCATCATCGAGATCTCCTGTTTCACGCGGTCATCGATGTGGTCCTGAATCAGTTCGTGAGAAACTCCGGTGGTGTCTCGAAGTGTCACCGTCTCTGCGCTTTCGAGGACCACGAAGCCGGTGTAGACCTTGCCATCGGACATGGCGAAGGCCCAGGTGTCGAAGCCTTGTGCAATCTTCTTGCTTGGCTGAACGATGGATTCAATCAGCTCGGCTCGCTTGTATCGCTTGCCGATGTCAACAAGGTGCGGGCCTTTCGGCTGCTGGCCGTTTGCAAACGTATGGCAGTTGATGCATGACTGCTGCTTAAACAGGGCCTTGCCTTTTTCCGGGTCGCCCGGAGTCGCGGCTGCTCGCTGAGCAATCACGTCGTAGGCCAGATTTGCGATG
>CAZIGZ010000100.1:0-23733 GCA_964538835.1 uncultured Chitinophaga sp.
GACTTCGGTTTTCAGACTTCGGTTTTCGGACTTCGGTTTTCAGACTTCGGTTTTCGGACTTCGGTTTTCAGACTTCGGTTTTCAGACTTCGGTTTTCAGAGTTCATCTTCGTCGTCATCGAGGTTATCGAGGTCTTCATCAGTGATATTAACGAAGGCTTCGATCAGGAGTTCGACAAAGTCATCAAGAGACTCTGTCAGGTGCACGAAATCAACGGGCCGATGACGATACTGGAGGACGCCTTCGACTTCTCGCTGAGTATCCAGGCAGTAGTAGTCGCCGTCACCCGTTTCGCCGATGACCAGCATTCGATCGGGCCAGAAGAACTCTGTCCCGTCAGGTTCGTAGATCATGCCAGTGCGAACTTCCCGATTCACCTCCAGAACATCCCCAGGGCTGGACAAAAGTTCCACGTCTGCCACGGTGCCATCGTCTGTTGATCCATCGTCAGAGCGAAGAGCGGAGGCAAGGACTGGGGGATAAACATCAATGAGAGCCAAATACTCCGGCGGAAGTTTCGAACCGCACAGGACTTCAAGTTCCTGCTGGATATCATTCTGCATGGGCATTGGCGGCTGTTCGGTCGGGATTCCGGAGAAACCAGAGACCGCTTTCTGTAACGCTGGTCGTTCACGGCGTCTGGAGTTTGTCAGACTTTTGTCAGGACAGTGGGAAGGATTGTAGTTCGTTGGCTTGTTTTTGCCCTCTGATCGTGAAAATTGCCAGAATAGGGCAACAGATCAGACAAAGTTTGGTCCTCTCAGCGTACAGAGCAGCAACGAAATAGACCTCAGCGGATTCAAACGGCGTGACTGGGAATGATGTGGCGAGGAATGCATGAGTTCACCTTCTGAGAACCCGAACAATCGACGTGAATCGGCTGCTGCGGCCAATGGATGGCTGGTGATTGTGCTGATGGCTCTGGTAGCGGTGTTGTTGTTCAAGACGGTGATGGACACCATTCGCAACCGCCCGTCGTATGCACAGCGAGTTGTAACACCGCGCGGTGAACTTGGTGCCGATGAACAGTCAACGATCGAAGTGTTTGATTCTGCATCGCCTTCGGTGGTCTATATTCGAACCAAGGGATACCAGCAGGAGTTTGACGGTACGATTCGTGAGCAGGAAGTGGCATCCGGCACAGGCTTCATGTGGGATGAGCTTGGGCACATTGTCACGAACCTTCATGTTGTCCGTGATCTGTTTCGGGGGGCACAGCTGGAAGTTCAGCTTCCCAACAATCAGGCGTATGACGCGGAGTTTGTCGGAGCGATGTCGAAGCATGATGTCGCGGTACTGAAGATCAAGGCGGAACCCGCCGTGCTGACACCCATCATGCTGGGGGCCTCTGATGATCTGAAAGTGGGCCAGAAGGTGCTTGCGATCGGGAACCCGTTTGGATTTGATCGAACGCTGTCGACGGGCGTGATTGGCGGACTAAATCGTAATGTGGGCACGGATGGTGACAGTGTTCTGGCCGGGATGATTCAGACGGACGCGGCGATTAACCCTGGAAATTCCGGAGGACCATTGCTGGATAGTGCAGGGCGGCTGATTGGTGTCTGTACGGCGATTGTCAGCACGAGCGGAGCATCGGCCGGTCTGGGGTTTGCGGTAGCGGTCGATGATGTTCGCAACGCTGTTGAGATGATCCTGCAGGAAGCGATGAACGATCAAATGCCATCGATCGGTATCTCCATCCTGGACGCCGAGACTGCGATGGAGAACGGGATACCGGTTCGAATGCTGACTGGCGGACTTGTGATCCTGGAAGTTTTTCCTGCGACACCGGCGGAAGCGGCCGGGTTGCTTGGATGTCGGCGGCGTGAGAATCGAGTAGTGCTGGGTGACCAGATCACTGCGATTGACGGGCAGTCGGTCACAACGTTTGAAGACCTGCGGAAGATCCTGTCTGCCCATAAGATTGGGGACCAGGTCGTGCTGGACATAGTTCGGGGCACACGGGCGATGAAGGTTCCGCTGGTGCTTGGAAGCCGGATGGTTCTGCTCTGACCGGTGTTGACTGCGAGGCTCGAAAGCAAACTCAAAATCACAAAATGGGGAATCTGCCGCGGAATGAGAAACATGTCCCCGGACAATTTTGAAACCAGATTTTGGAGCACGCCTGGATCAGGGGAATTGATTGGGGAGACTGTGAATTTTTGTTGACATTCCAGAGCGCCGACTCAAGAATCCGGCACCGAAAGGATTCGGCTGCTGCCGCTGTTCTGGCAGCTTCACCCCTCACTGAATCGAATGTCAAAAGAGCCAATTGGCCACGGCAACATCAGTGCGCGGTTGACGCAGCGGTGTACTCCAGGGAAGGAGACAGGATGCCCTCATTTATCGCAACCGGTTTGTTCCCCACTGGAGCCACTGAATGTCGTCGCGTTACTCTGATGCAGATTCCGGACTTGAGTCTCTCTCTGACATCGAAGGCTACGAATTTCTCAGCGATCTTGACGCTGGATTTGAAGAAGAACTGAAGTCATTGGGTGTTGATCCTTCTTCTCCGACTGCGGCGAAGCCGGGGTCAGAAGAAAAGGTGATGATGCTGGCGGCACGCTACGCGGCTGGCTTGCCTCTCTGGCACGAAGATGACTGTTACGATCACGGACCAGGCAGTGTTGGCAATCTGATTGTCGAAGACGAACTGAGCGAAGAGAGCTCAGAATCATTCGATCTCGCCTGATCCAGACACGGTTCCATTCTCGAAGAAAAACGCCGCATCCCCTGCGGCGTTTTTTGTTTTTCCCGGTCCTGAGGTGGCCATAAGGCTGGTTTTCGTCGGGATATGCAACTGCGGGGTCGTGGATGACTGGGGACCGCCAGGTCTTTCCGGGGCGAATCTGGCGGCAGGTTTCGGCGGCAATTGCCAGTCATTTAAGGGCTGCCTGGTTCGAGAATGGGTGCAGTTCTGCGAAATTCGGTTCTTCGATCGAAGTCGGGGGTTTTCACTTGCCGAACGAGCCGTTATTCTTCGCCCCTTCGAATTTTGACATCGTCAGGGCGTTGGCGGGTGTTCAGCCTGCCATCCTGTGAAATTCCAGTTTGTCGTTTATCGGTTCAGGAACTTAGTGATGGCAAAGACCAATCGAAAACTCAAGAAGGCCAATCATGGTGCTCGCCCGGCAAGCTCCAAGGCACGACGCCTGAAGCGTAAGCATGTGAAGCTTTCCTGATTGGGAAAAATGTTTCGAATACCGTTCGCCTCGTCGAAGGTGCAATTCGAATCAGCGTATCAAGCAGATCGCCTGCCCCCGAGGGCAGGCTTTTTTGTTGCGCGAAACATGGTTTTTTGCTCGACGGTTTTTGCCGGAAGAAACCGATATTTACCGCGCGGCTGATGGGAGTAGCGGACCTGGTCTGGCAGGAGCATTCCACAGTTGCGACGATACGTGTGTCCGTGAACGATTTTGAGCCTGCATCTCTCAAGACTCTCCTGACAGAATTCGAGTGCCTGATATGACCGGAAAAGTGACTCAGCTGTCCATTCACGAAAAGCTGACTCGACTTGCTTCCAATCTTTGGTGGAGCTGGGACCCGGATGCGACAGAAGTCTTCCGGCTGATTGATCCTGAAAAATGGGAAGATGTGCATCACAATCCTGTCCGTCTGCTGGCAGGTTATTCTCCGGATCGTCTGGAAGAACGAGCTCGTGAAGCCGTTCTGCATACTCGCATTCACTGGGCCTACCGCAGGTTTCTGGATTACCTCGAGCGAAAGCAGACCTGGGGTTCGACCCATGCGGCGATCCTGGGGCAGGGGCCTGTCGCCTATTTCTCGGCGGAGTTCGGGCTGCATGAATCGCTGCCGATTTATTCGGGCGGTCTTGGAGTCCTCGCGGGGGATCATCTGAAGAGTGCATCGGATCTGGGCTTGCCGCTGGTTGGTGTTGGTCTGTTTTATCACGAGGGGTATTTCACGCAGGCGATTGATTCGAGCGGCTGGCAGCGAGAGTCTTATCCGCCTCTGGATTCCAATCTGCTTCCGCTGAAAGAAGCCGCCAATGCGTCCGGCCGAATCGTGGTCTCCGTGGAGACTCGGTCCGGTTCCATTTTTGCTCGAGTGCTGCACCTTGCGGTCGGGCGAATTCAGCTGTATCTGCTGGATACAAACATTCCTGAGAACAATGAAGAAGATCGTCACCTGACAGCACGATTGTATGGTGGCGACCATCGGACTCGCATTCGTCAGGAACTGCTGCTGGGTGTTGGCGGAGTTCGCGCGCTAAAGGCGCTTGGGATCCTTCCTAACGTCATTCACATGAATGAAGGGCATTCGGCTTTCGCACCGCTGGAAGTCATTCGGCAGCGCATGCACGAAGACGGCCTGCCGTTCGACAGGGCTCTGCGTGATACCGCGTCGCGATGTGTCTTCACGACACATACACCAGTTCCGGCGGGACATGACCGGTTTGATCAGGGGTTGATTGAACATCATCTGGGGCCATTGGCGGATTCGCTGGGATTGAATCTGCACGGGATTATGGGACTTGGCCGTGTCGATCCGCAGAACGGTGGCGAGATGTTCTGCATGACGGTGCTGGCTCTGAAGCTGTGCCGGATTGCCAACGGCGTTTCCAGTCTGCACGGGGTCGTCAGTCGCGAGATGTGGGCCGGGCTCTGGCCATGGCGCAGCGTGGAAGAAGTTCCCATTGGCCACATCACCAACGGCGTGCATGTCCCGACCTGGCTGGCTGCTCAGATGCGAGTTCTGTATGACCGAGTCCTGCCGGAACGATGGCATGAACGCAGTGGCCAGGCGGATGTCTGGAGCCAGTTTGAAAGTGTGACGCCGGGGGAATTGTGGGAAGTGCATTCGACGCTGAAAATGCGGCTGATCAACTATGCGCGTCGGCAGGCTGTGGAGCAGGCGCTTCGCCGCAATGAAGACGCGTCCGTGATTCGTGACATGGAGCATCTGTTCGATCCGCAGGCGCTGACGATCGGCTTTGCACGACGATTTGCACCGTACAAGCGAGCTGAGTTGATTCTGAAGGATCTGGATTTTCTGGCGCGACTGATCACGGACTCTGACCGGCCTTTACAGTTCATCTTTGCGGGCAAGGCACATCCGGCCGACGATCGGGGCAAGCAGATTCTTCAGCAGATCTTCCGGCTGACTCGTCAGGAGCCGTTCCGCGGACGTGTCCTGATTCTGGAGAACTATTCGATCGATATGGGACGTTACCTGGTTCAGGGCGTGGACGTGTGGCTGAACAACCCTCGTCGGCCTCTGGAAGCTTCGGGAACCAGCGGTCAAAAAGTTGTCTTGAATGGCGGGCTGAACTGTTCGATTCTCGACGGGTGGTGGGCCGAAGCGTACGATGGCAAGAACGGCTTTGCGATCGGCACCGGGCGGACTCATGCCAACCAGGACATCCAGGATGCTCGCGACGGGGAAGATCTTTATCGCGTCCTGACGGAGCAGGTGATTCCTGTGTTTTATGATCGAGACCGCGACGACCTTCCTCAGGAGTGGATTGCCCGAATGAAACGAGCCATCAGAACACTGGGATGGCGATTCAACGCGGATCGAATGGTCATGGACTATGCTCGCCAGTCCTATGTGCCGGCCGCAGGCGGTCTGAGTTGTTCGATTGTCTCGATGCCGTAGCGGTCTTCTGTTCGCTGTGAATGAATCAGGGCGAATCGTCAGCGGCTGTTGAGGCATTCCTGAGTGACTCGACAGCCAGTCAGGGGATATTATGATGATACTTCCCTGGTGGTAATGATGTGCTATTACCGATTCGACTGTGAGTTCCATGAACCTGCCTGAGATGACAACCGGCAATGAGCCGGAATCGGAGCATTCCGTTTTGCTGCGAGAGCAGCTTCAGAAGAACTGGGGTTATCCGGACTTTCGTCCACTTCAGCGTGAAGCGATGACGCTGGTCATGAGTGACCGGGATTCGCTGGTCGTGCTTCCGACAGGTGGTGGAAAATCGTTGTGCTATCAGGTTCCCGCGATTTCGCGCGAGGGACTTGCGCTGATTGTTTCGCCGCTGATTTCCCTGATGAAGGATCAGGTGGATTCGCTGCAGAGTCTTGGCATCAAGGCTGCGTGCATTAACAGCATGCAAAGCCAGCGTGACAAGCTGGAAGTCGCCGATCAGATTCGTCGTCGAGAACTCAAGCTGCTTTACATTGCGCCGGAAAGGCTGGTTCAGGCCCGGACGATTGAGTTCCTGGCACAGTCAAAGGTGTCCTTCATTGCCGTGGACGAAGCGCACTGTATCAGCCAGTGGGGGCATGATTTTCGGCCGGAATATCGGCAGCTGAGTTCTCTTCGAGAGGTGTTTCCCGGTGTTTCCATTCACGGCTATACGGCCACGGCAACACCGCAGGTGCGCACGGACATTGTGGAACAGCTGGGTCTGAAGGATGCTGAGGTACTGGTTGGATCATTTGATCGCCCGAACCTGATTTATCGGGTTGAACGGCGTGGCGACAGCGTTGGTCAGATTCAGCACATCCTGAAACGTCATAAAGGTGAGACCGGGATCATCTACTGCATCAGCCGAAAGAATGTTGAAGCCACCAGTTCTGCGTTGAATCAGCTGGGATTTCGCACGCTGCCTTATCATGCCGGACTTGCTGATGATGATCGGCGTCGCAGTCAGGAAGCGTTCATCGAGGAGAAAGTCGACATCATCGTCGCCACCGTGGCTTTTGGGATGGGCATCGACAAGAGCAACGTGCGATTTGTGATTCATGCCGAAATGCCGAAGTCTCTTGAACATTATCAGCAGGAGAGCGGACGGGCCGGACGTGACGGGCTGGAAGCTGAGTGTACTCTGCTGTATTCCCCGGGCGACGCGGAAATCTGGACGTACCTGATGAACGATGTCGAAGACGCGGCAGTGCGAGCTTCCGCTGAATCTTCACTTCGGTCGATGCGACAGTACTGCACCAGCATGCGTTGTCGGCATCAGCTTCTGGTTGAACATTTTGGTCAGAAGCTGGAGTCTCTGAACTGCGGAGCCTGCGACGTCTGTCTGAAAGAGATGCAGCCGGTAGAAGAGCCGCTCGTGATTGCACAGAAAATTCTGTCGTCCGTGATTCGTCAGGGCGAACGATTTGGCGCCGCTTATACAGCGCAGGTGCTGAAGGGATCGAAGAACAAACGCGTTTCCGAGAACGGTCATGATTCACTCAGCACCTGGGGTTTGCTGAAGTCGGAGAGCGAGCTGCAGATTCGAAGCTGGATTGATCAGCTCGTGTCACAGGGGTTCATGCGGTCTGTGGGCGAGTACAGCTGTCTGCAGGTCACAGCCACGGGTCGGCAGTTGCTGAAAGGACAGGTGCAGCCAGTACTATTGCGGGCTCGCACGACGGAGAAGGTCGCGGCAGCAGAAGACAAATGGGAAGGCGTCGATCGCGCACTGTTCGAAGAGCTGCGAGGCATGCGAAACCGCCTTGCGATCCAGAAGAATGTTCCGCCTTACATTGTGTTTGGCGACGGCACTCTTCGTGCGCTGGCCGCGCATCGACCGACGACTCGCGAGGGGCTCCAGCAGATTCAGGGGATTGGCGTCAAGAAGCTGCAGGAGTTTGGTCCGGTTGTGCTGTTTACAATTCAGCAGTGGTGTGAGCAGCATCAGCTGGCGGCGAATGTCGGATTGAGTGCAGAGACAACCGAGTCCGCTGCGGAAGCGAAGAAGGCTCCGGCTCGGCTGGTTACCGGCACGATTCCGGAGGAGTACGTTGAGTATTTCGAGCAGCGGATTCCGATCGAAGAGATCGCAGACCAGCTGGATCGCACGGCGGACACAGTGGTGAAGAATCTGACCGTCTGGATTCAGCAGCGCCGGATCACGGATATCGGATCGTGGGTCACGATGACTCAGCAAAAGCTTGTTGAGGATTCTCTGGGCCGACTGGGGGCCGAGCGTTTGAAGCCGTTGTTTGAAGATCTGAAGGGTGAAATTCCCTACTACATCATTCGCCTGGTTGTCACGGCATGGGAATTGAAACAGCAGGAAGACGACTGAATCGGCCGGGAGCCTGTGGAATTCTTCAACAGAAAGCGAAGATTCCTCGTACAGCGGAACACCTGGAATTGTGACCACTGATGGCGTAGACTTGTCGGTGGACGGATCGACAGGAACGAAAGCCGGAGATCATCGCGACTGCTGCGAACCCCCTGATCTCTGAGTGCATTGGCGAACCTGAACTCAACTCAACAAGGAATATTGCGAAATGAAATCAGTCAAATGGATGGCCGGACTTGCGCTGCTGGCTTACACCGTCGGTTGTGAGGAAGGCAAATACGAGGATTACGCGAAAGCTCCGCTGGCCGAAGAGCATTCTCATGATCACGACCATGGGCACGATCATGGTGGCCATGAAGGCAAGCACGGTGGTCACATTCTTGAGCTGGATGATGCTCACGGACATCATGCCGAACTCGTGTTCGACAAGGCGACTCGCGACATTTCGCTGTACTTCTATGGCGCGGAAATCGGTGTTGCGAAGCCTGCGACCGGTGTGGCATTTGAGCTGATGATTGATGGGAAAGAAGTCGTTCTGGAATCCAAAGCTTCTCCTCTGGAAGGTGAAACTGAAGCCACCTGTTCGCGTTATGTCGTTGCCGGTTCACAGTTGCCGGAGAGCATCAAGGGTGAAGAACAGCTGGATGGCCACTTCCATGTGACGATTGACGGGAAAGAATTTGCCGGCGAGATGCATGCTCATTCGCACGATGAGCATAGTCATGACGAACACAAGCATGACGATCATGCTCATGAAGGCGACGCAAAGAACGATGCACATAAAGATGATAAGGCACCTGCAAAAGCCGAAGGTGAAAAGCCAGCGGAAGCTGCACCTGCCGAGACCAAGGGTTAGTTCATCGGCGTTGCAGCGCGATTGCCCGACTGACATGATGGGAAGCCCGGTTCCGCGAAGGACCGGGCTTCTGTCGATTCTGACACTTTGCTGAAAATGGACGCCATGTCGCAGCCTCCCCGGTTTGGTCTGACGACGCTTACCTGCATTGTGATTGCCAGTATGATTGGGACCGGAGTCTTTACGACTTCGGGCTTTACGCTGGCCACGCTGGGGACTCCGCAGCGAGTGATGGTGGCGTGGCTGATCGGCGGACTTGTCGCAGTCTGCGGGGCGATTGCGTATGGTGAACTGGCGAAGAGGCTGCCGGTTTCCGGCGGAGAATATCTGTATCTCAGTCGCCGTCTCCATCCGTTCTTCGGATTTCTGGCCGGATGGGTATCACTGACGGCGGGATTCAGTGGAGCGATTGCCGTTTCCGCGCTGGCGTTTGAGAAGTATGCCTTATCCGATTCGCGGCCGGATTGGCTTCCGGAGAAAGTTCTGGCGCTGGGGCTGATCCTGCTGTTTGGCTTTGGCCATGGATTTCTGGTCCGACCGTTCGCCATGATTCAGAACGCGGTGGTCGGCGTCAAACTTGTGGCACTCACCGTGTTTCTTGGAGTGGCTGCGACGAAGATTGGAACGCATCCGTGGCACTGGGAGCCGGTTCCTGACTTTCAGCCATTGTCGGCAGGATCGCTGGTAATGGCGTTTGCCAGCTCCGTCATGTGGATCTCATTGAGCTTCGCGGGGTTCAATGCGGCGATCTACATTTCGTCGGAAGTTCGTGAACCCGAACGCAATGTTCCTCGATCACTTTGGCTGGGCACCGCCATCGTCACGGTTTTGTATCTGCTGCTGAATGCGGTTTTTGTGAGTGCGGCCCCGGCATCGGAACTGGTGTTGAAGGAAGAAGTTGCTGCGGTGGCTGCCGGGGCACTGGGAGGAAGTTCGCTGGAGACTTTGATTCGAATTGCAGTGTGTCTCGGGACCACCACTTCTGTGGCCGGTATGATCATGACAGGCCCCCGGGTGTTTTCACGAATGGCCGACGATGGTTTGTTTCCCGCATGGTTTGGGAGCGGAGCACACGGAGTGACTCGCACTGTGCTGCTGCAGACCGCGATTGCCGGTGCGATGGTTTACATGGGGACGATTCAGAGTCTTGTAAAGTATCTTGCGACCATTCTGACGCTTTCCTCCACATTGACCGTTGCGACTTTGTTTCTTCCTGAGAAGGGAAATGGAACCGATCGATCGATGTCGATCGTCACAGCGATGGCGTCCGCATTCTTCGTCATTGCCTCGACTTTCACTGCGATTCTGATGGTGCAGCGAGACCCGAACGACATGAAAGCCACGATGTGGACGTTGGGTGTCGGGGCTGTTCTTTGGGGGGTAACGAGACTGATTGCACCTCGCGGTGGTGCACCCGGGGCTGTTGCTCCGACATCCTCTTCGAAGTGAGAATCAGGAAGCAAAAACGGGTGGCGGGCCTCAAACATGCGTCTCAAGCCCCCCGGGTTCGGGCCGGAACCACGTGACGTTGTCGTTCATGGCTGAAAAGCCGGAGATTTCTGTTATCGGAGATTGGAAACACCGGTTGGAAGCAGAGTTTGGCTTCGAAACCTGCCCAGCAGCCTGTGAGGCTGTGAAAGACGGTGTTATTCTTCCGTGAGGCAGGGCGACCGATGGGGGTCGCCACTTGTGTTTTTCCGGGTCACGAGTTTCCTGAGTCACTGAAATCATGCCAGCTGAGGCGTTTCATTCGCATCTCACCACACTGCGAACTCAGGTGGAAGCCGCACTGGCCGAGAGTCTTCGCGGCGCGGCGTGGCCGGAGAGTCTTTGCACAGCAGTCGAATACAGTCTGATGGCTGGTGGCAAGCGACTTCGGCCAATCCTGGTGCTGCTGGCCAGCGAAGTGTGTGGAGGACGGCTGGACGATGCGATGCCGGCTGCCTGCGCGATTGAGATGATTCATACGTATTCGCTGATTCATGACGACCTGCCATCGATGGACGATGACGACTACCGACGGGGGCGTTTGACCAGTCACAAGGTTTACGGCGAAGCTTTGGCGATCCTTGCCGGGGACTGTCTGCTGACGCTGGCCTTTGAGACTCTGGCCGGATCTGAACTGGACGGCATTCGGCGATCGGAGCTCGTACGGATTCTGGGCACTGCGGCGGGTGGTCGAGGAATGGTGGGCGGACAGGTGCTGGATCTGGAAGCCGAGCGAGGATCGTTCCTTCGAAAGCCGCAGGCAGAAACTGCCGGAAGTGTAATGCTGAGCAGGGGAGAAGTTTCGAATTCCTGCCGGAACATCTCCAACCAAACTTCTGAGACTCGCGTAGAAGAGCTGACTCAGATTCATAGAATGAAGACGGGAGCTCTGATAGCCGCTTCTCTGGACATGGGAGCGGTGTCGGCCGGAGCAAGTCCGGAGCAGCGACAGAAACTGCGAGACTATGGGCATTGTATTGGGCTGGCCTTTCAGATTGCCGATGACCTGCTGGACGTAACCGGGGACGCGGCAAAGCTTGGCAAAACGCCTGGTCGGGATATTGATCTGGGAAAACTGACTTATCCGGCACTGCTGGGTCTTGAGGAAAGTCGCCGGAAGGCACTGGCTCTGATTCAGGAAGCCTGTGAGTCCGTGCAGATCTTTGGAGACGGCGGTCAGCATCTTCAGGAGCTGGCACGCTTTATTGTGGAAAGAGATCACTGATGTCTTTTGAACTTCTGAGACAGATTCGATCCCCCAAAGATATGCGCGGGATGAGCGATGCGGATCTCAAGCGACTTTCGGATGAGATTCGTGAAGCGCTGCTGACGATTGTTTCGGATCGTGCCGCTCACTTTTCCAGCAACCTGGGTGTTGTGGAGCTGTGCATTGCTCTGCACCTGACATTTGACTTCACGAAGGACCGGCTGATTTGGGATACAGGTCACCAGATCTATCCTCACAAGCTGGTCACGGGGCGATTTGAACAGTTTTCCACGATCCGTCGTCGCGGCGGACTGATGGGCTATCCAAATCCGATTGAAAGCGAATACGACCTGTTCGTGACGGGGCACGCCGGCAGCAGTGTGTCGACGGTTCTGGGAATGAAGGCTGGTGATGATCTCGTCTTTCGTGACGGCCGCAAGTCGGTGGCTGTGATTGGGGATGGAGCACTGCCATCGGGCATCGTGTTCGAAGCGATGAACAATGCGGCAGGACTGAAGAAGGATCTGCTGGTTATTCTGAACGATAACAAAATGGGTATCTGTCCGCGTGTTGGCGGACTGGCCAGCTACCTGGACAAGGCGCGTGTTGCACCGTTCTACAACGGATTGAAGCGTGACGTTTCCTGGCTGCTGAACAAGCTGCCTCTGGTGGGTGAATCCACGGAGAAGATGCTGAGCAGCTTTAAGGATGCCGTGAAGTCATTTCTGCACGGCGGCATGCTGTTTGAAGAGATGGGCTTTCGCTACATCGGTCCCGTGGATGGTCACGACATTCGCAGCCTGCGCCAGTACCTGGAGATGGTGAAGGAAGTCAAAGGGCCGGTGCTGCTGCATGTGTTTACGGAAAAAGGCCATGGTTTTGAGCCGGCGTGTAAGGACCCGGTGAAGTTCCATACTCCGTCGCCGTTCCGAAGAGATTCTGAGAATGAAATTGTTCCGGTGAAGAAGTCGACCGAGATTTCTTATACGGAGCTGATGTCTGATGCGATTCACGCCTGCATGGGTGAAGATGAACGCGTTTGCGTGCTGACAGCCGCGATGTGTGCCGGGAACAAGCTGGAGCGGATACGAGATGAGTTTCCGGATCGCTTCTTCGACACTGGAATTTGTGAAAGCCATGCCGTCGCGTTTGCCGGTGGTATGGCCAAGTCCGGAATGAAGCCGATCGTTGACATCTACAGCACATTTCTGCAAAGAAGTTTTGACCAGATCTTTCAGGAAGTGGCACTGCAGAATCTTCCGGTCGTTTTCTGCATGGACCGCGCGGGGTTGTGCGGGCCGGACGGCCCGACTCATCATGGCGTGTTCGACAATTCGTACATGCGTATCTTCCCGAACATGATCGTGACGGCTCCTGGCGACGAGCTGGAAATTCGTCCGATGCTCGAGTTTGCACTGCAGAGCCGGTCTCCGGTTTCGATTCGTTATCCGAAGACTCGAACGGAGCGAGTTGAGCGAGAGGTGCAGCCGATTCAGCTGGGCAAGGCGGAAGTTCTGTCGTGGGGAACGGACGGGAACATAATCGCTTGCGGAACAATGCTCTCGCAGGCTGTTGCGGCTGCGGCTCAGCTTCGAGCAGAAGGGTTCAGTGTCGGAGTCATCAATGCGCGGTTCGTAAAGCCTGTGGATGAAGATATCGTCAGGAAGGCTGCTTCTGTCGGCTTTGTGATCACGATTGAAGAGAACGCTCTGATGGGCGGCTTCGGCAGTGCTGTTCTCGAAGCGGCGGCTCGTATGCATCTCAACACAGAGCGCTTCCGGGTTTTGGCCATTCCGGATCAGTTTGTCGAACACGGTGACCGTGACGAACTGCTTGCCGATCTGGGGCTGGATGCTGCTGGTCTGGTACGAACATCCAGAGAACTGGCCTCCAGTCGCGCTCTGGCCGCAAATGGTGGTTGAACCATGAATGGCCTTGGTCGATCGGAATCGCATTACGCAGGAAAACAAAGAACGCGGTGACCTCCTGTCGAGTTCACCGCGTTCGATGGATTTGAAATAGACACCGTTGCCTGACCGAAGGTCTCTGTGCTGACTTCCGGTCAGCAGAAGGAAGTGCCCTTTCAGCTGGATGCAATGTCGGCGTGATCCAGAATCCACCGACTGCAACTGGGAGGGAACCGCCGAATCCTGAGAGGCAGCTCAGAAGAACGTGTCAATTGAACTTACACATCATCTCCAGCGTGCGGCGGAGACGATGGGAAGTCGACACAGGCATCATCGGGCTGAAGTCCGGACGACAGTCCTGAAAATGTCTGCGATGTCTCCGGTCATGGTGGCCGGCAACCGTTTGCTTCGTCAAAGCTGCTGACTCATGTTTCGAGAGAGCCCGCGAACTGGCCAGGTCAGCGAACAGACTCGAACCATACTGCAGCAGTTCGATTCGCAAACCAGTGAGTCAAATTTAGTTCAGGAACGTGCGTCGGAGCCATGCGTTCTTGCGACGCTCGAGTTCCATGATGCGACCGAAGACGGTCTGACCGGAACGGCGTGCTGGCTGGAAGACCTGAACTCGGCGAGATACCTGCTGCACAGGAGCAGACTTCGCTGAGGTCGAAGCTGGCAGGACGTGGACAGTGTTGTCGCCAGCGACTGCGACAGAAGAGAGAGCAAGGACAGCAAGAATTGACATGCTGAGAATGGAACGCATGAACGCACCTTTCACTTCACAGGAGAGAGCGAACGACATCACAGACTTGTCGTTCGAAGGAGACTAGCGGTGTGTTTCGGACTGCGTGCACATGTCAGTCCGGCGGAAAGTGCCGTTCAGACGGTGATTCAGCCGAATGTGGCAGTGTCAGGCGTGAATGTCGGCGAGTTCGAACTGAGCGTGACGGCGGGATGAGTCTTCCTAACCTGCGCGACCGCCAGGAATTGCCTGGTGTGGAAAGCCGATGACGCGGTGTCAGGATAGATGTTCAGTAGTTTGACCGCATTGTCGGAAAGGCAGAGGCGGATCACGCCTGTGAGGGAAAAGCCTTGCTGCAGAACCGGAATAATCGGGTCAAACCGCTCAGAAAATGTTTTCGATTGAATCGTAGAGTTCAATTGACACAGACAATCGATCCGTTAATACTAGGGTTCAGTCAGCCTGCTTTCGGCACTGACTTGTGATGTCCTGAGGGTCATCACCCGGTTTTGTGTGATGCTCAGTGGAACTTCTCAAAGTTTCCATTTCGCTTGCTGAGCTTTCCGGTTTGGCGGTTCCTGGTCTCCTGACCGCCTGCAGACGTGTTTCCCGGATAGGTTTGGCACTTGAAGGCTTTTCGCTCCTCATCAGCGTTTGAGCTGCAGGAAATCTCTTTGTGATTTCTGCAAACAGAGGTTTGTTTTGGATCTCCTTTGTGACGAGATCGAAGCAAAGTCCTGGCAGCGGCTGAAAGGGTAACGGGCCAACGGCGATCGCCGTTTGATGGATCTTCCGCGAATGTTCCGGCGTTCTGCTTTTGCAGAGCGTTGTGTAGGGCGTCTTTCGACAGACGTCAGACGTCTTCTCAATCTGTTTGTGCCTCTTGTGGTTGCTTGTGCCGGACGGCGTGTTCGGTGCCAAACCTGGTTCTTCTGGTTTGTGAATGCCGCAGTGGCCTTTTCTGAGATTTGCAGTTTGGGCTGCAGACTCACCACAATTTGTCCTGCCAGGTTTTTTACTTATGCCGACAAGCCGTTCCGATTCTGAAGGAACCCAGCGCCCTCGTCGTCGATCTTCAGCCTCTTCCTCATCCCGAACTCCGTCGACCGGACGCCGTCCGTCCGCACGAGGCCGCCGGTCGGAATCAGAGGTCGACGAGACTGTGGAAGCGACCCCCAGCCGTGCCTCTGATGAGGACGATTTTGGTTCGGGCGTTGACAATGATGAACCAGCACCTCGACCGGCTCGAGCCTCTCGAAGCCGTCGGAGTGCGGAGCCAGCTGCGGAAGAGGCCCCAGCGCCTCGCGCAGAGACTCGGGCGGAAGCTCGAGCCCCTGAGGCTCGTGAAGAAGCACCTGCGGCGGAAGAGCGAAGTCCCGAACGTCCTCGCCGAGGCCGAACTTCTGAACGTCGTCCTCGCCGCGAAGCTCGCCTTCCGTTCGCGGAAGGAAGTGAAGATGCAGCATCTTCGGGGATTGACCGGGGCCGTGATCAGGACCGGACATCCAATCGATTTGAGCGTCAGATTGCCGACGTCGAATCTCAGACGGGTATGCGGTACTTCAGCACCGATGATCTGGATTTTGGTGATGATGAGCCGGCACCGCGAGCTCCGGAACGTCGTGGTCGATATCGCGGCGATGATTCATTCGATCGCGACCGACCGGAAGGTGAAGAGCGTTCAGAACGCGGTTCACGATATGACCGAGGCGAACGTCCACCGCGAGGTGAACGCAGCGATTCAGCAGAAGGAGATCGTGCCCCACGTGGTGAACGTGGAGAACGCAGTGATCGAGGAGATTCTGTCGATCGTGCTCCTCGTGGCGACCGGGGCGATTCCGGCGAGCGACCTCCGCGTGGTGAATATCGCGGCCGCGGTCCTCGACGCGATTATGGTGACCGCGGGCCGCGTCGAGACAGTGGCGAACCATCGGACCGAGGTGGCGCAGGCTTCGAAGATCGTGGCGCCCGCTTTGGCGGTGAAGGCGATGATCTGACCGAATGGAGCGAACAGCTGTTCGGTGCTGATAACGAAGGCGGCGAAGAAGGCGGATATTCGGACGGAGAAGGTGGCGATGATCGTCGTCCGCGTCGACGTCGTCGTCGTCGTCGTCGCGGCGGACCGGAGCGAACCGGCGATCAGGCTCCTCGTTTCGAAGGTCAGAATCGTTTTGATGCTGGTCCTCGTCGAGATGGCGGACGACCGGATGGCGGACGACCCGATGGTGGGCGATCTGACGGTGGTCGTTACGGCAACAGTGGCGGTGGTGGCGGTGGTCGAGGTCGTGGCCGCGGACGTGGTCGCGACAATGCTCCTCGTGGCCAGAGCATGGGTCGTGGTCGTGATCGCGATCGTGGCGGCATGCAGCGTCGTTCACGCACGATTCAGGCTTCGACGGAAGTGGTGGAAGGCACCTTTGAAGGTGTGCTTGAGCTGCATCCGCGTGGCTACGGCTTCCTGCGTGATCCTCGTCGCAATTACGCGGCAGAAGATTCGAATCCGTTCGTCTCCAGTTCGCTGGTCGAGAAGTACAGGCTTCGCGAAGGTGTGCTGGTCAAGGGCGAAGTGGGGCAGGGCACTCACAACCAGGGCCCTCGTCTTCACGAAGTGTATGCGATCGACGGATTTACTCCGGAAGACTACGCGAACATCAAGAACTTCGATCAGCTGACGGCCATTAATCCGTTCGAGCAGATTCGTCTGGAGACTGGTCCTCGTCCGCTCACAATGCGAGTGATGGACCTGTTGTGTCCGATCGGAAAGGGTCAGCGAGCACTGCTGGTTGCTCCTCCTCGAACCGGCAAGACCATGCTGCTTCAGGAAATTGCTCACTCCGTCAGTGTGAACCATCCGGAGATTCATCTGATGGTTCTGCTGATTGACGAGCGACCGGAAGAAGTGACGGAAATGCGTCGACTGGTGCAGGGCGAAGTCATCGCTTCGTCACTGGACAACGATGTGGAAAGTCACATTCGCATCAGTCAGCTGATTATTGAGCGAGCGAAGCGTCTGGCCGAAGAAGGCAAAGACGTCTTCATCCTGCTTGACAGTATTACTCGTCTGGCCCGTGCGTTCAACAAGTGGAGCAACACGGGACGAACCGCGACCGGCGGTCTCGACATTCGTGCCCTGGATATTCCGAAGAAGCTGTTCGGACAGGCTCGGCGGTTTGACGAAGGCGGTTCATTGACCGTCTGCGGTACCGCTCTGATCGACACCGGCAGCAAGATGGATGAAGCGATCTTCCAGGAGTTCAAAGGCACGGGCAACATGGAAATGATGCTTAGCCGCGACCTTGCTGATCGTCGTATCTGGCCTTCGATCGACATCACTCGATCAGGAACGCGACGTGAAGAGAAGATTCTTCCACCGGATATGCTGGAAGGAATCACGATGCTGCGTCGAAGCCTGATCAGTCTCAGTCCTGTCGAAGCGATGGAACAGCTGACTCGAACAATGGAAAAGTTCCCGACGAACCGGGAGTTCCTGACTCGAATCAAAGCTGTGCTGTAAGGTGTGACTCTGTCACTCTGAATTTCACGATGCCGATGGAGTTTCTCCATCGGCATTTTTTCGTGGCGATGCCATCAGGATTTTGAAGACATTCTGCGTCATGGACTGGTATCATCTGAGTCTTCTGTCATCGCTGTTTCTGGGATTCTATGAGATCGCCAAGAAGGTCTCGCTGAAAGATAACGCGGTCGCCCCGGTTCTGTTCTTCAACGTGCTGACTCAGTGCATTTGCTATCTTCCTGCCGTGATCAGCCAGCGACTGCTGCAGATGAATGCACCCGCGACGTGGATGACGATTGAGCCAATGACGTGGGATCAGCATCTGCTGCTGGCGACGAAGTCCGTAATCGCGGGAAGTTCGTGGATCTTTGCGTCCTTTGCGATCAAGCATCTTCCCATGTCCATCGCGTCGCCAATTCGTGCGACCAGTCCCGTTGCGACGATCCTGATTGCGGTGGCGTTTCTGAATGAGCGTCCGACGATTGCTCAATGGATCGGCGTGATCATCATTATTCTGTCGATGTACGCCTTTTCGCTGGTCGGGCAGAAAGAGGGCATCAGGTTCCATCGCGACCGCTGGGTCTGGCTGATGGTCGTGGCCACCTTGCTGGGAGCCTGCAGTTCGTTGTATGACAAGTATCTGCTGCAGACTCGAAACTTCAGCACGGCCACGGTGCAGGCTTGGTTTGCGATCTACCTTGTTCCCATGATGATCCCGATCAGTGCCATCTGGTATGTGCGGCAGAGAAAACAGTCGCGATTCGAATGGCGATGGTCGATTCCGGCGATCGCAATGCTGTTGCTGATCTCCGACTTTCTTTATTTCTACGCGATTGAACAGCCGGGTGCTTTGATGGCTGTTATCTCGCCACTCCGAAGGACGTCCGTAATTGTGTCATTCGTCGCTGGCGTGCTGATCTACGGTGAAAAGAACTGGCGACAGAAGGCCATCTGCATTGCAACTCTGCTGGTTGGTGTGTGCGTGATCAGTCTTCTTGGAGACTGACGCTACATCACGATTCAAGTCACTGGTGCCCCTGACCACCGGGATGAACCCGGTGGGGAGGGGAAAGGCCGAGTGAATCGAGCCGTCGTTGGCTGGAGATAAACTACTTGCCAACAGAATCCGCAAACTGGAAGAAGTCGAGTTTTGCCAGTTCCATGGTAGCGCCGGCATTGCGATTTGTCGGGCGATTGAACGCGTAAGCGATTACAGCTCCACTGGAAAGTTCTGCCACGTAGATCACGCCGTAAGCTGGCTGAACGCCGCCTGAACCTCGAAGGTTCACTGGACCGGTCACGATCGCATACTTTGGCTCCGGAGTATTTCCGGTGTTGAAGTCGGCCGCCACGTTGTGCAGGTAGCGGTGGGAGAATTTTCCAGTCTGTTCGTTGATTACTGAACCAACAAGGACGCCGGTCAGGTTGTTCAGAACGAACACAGCCTCCTGATTGAATGTCTCAAGAATTGGGACCGTCACCATGGAAAACTTGTCGTTGCCGTTTGCCACAGGAGCCTGAGCGGATCGCTGAGGAATCACGGTGTACACACCGGCCATGGCAACGGCCCCGGCCAGAAACAAAGCACCAGATCGGAGAATGGACTTTTTCATCTTCTCGCCTCGGAGTTTCACTCGACAGAATAGCATCGAAACCGTCACGATGCCTTACGTGTCATGATACTGTCCTCTGGCCCCGTCGACCAGATTGTCATTGACCACCTTTATCCGGGAACAGCTCAAAGAGTTCCGGGTTCAGACCGTTCAAAAGCGTTAGTTTTTGCCATGTCCACCCAGATTTCGTCTTCGGATCAGTGTTTGTGGGGTGCAATTCGCGAAAGGGCGGCTCAGCGGGCCTCCTCGGAGCCGATGCTCGCCAGCTTTCTCCATGCGACCATTCTGAATCACGAACGGCTGGAAGATGCGGTCAGTTATCACCTGGCAGGAAAACTGGCCTCCAGTACGTTGTCGGCCATGCAGCTTCGCGAAGTGATTAACGAAGCCATGAGCCGGGACCCGGAGATCGTTGCTGCTGTCTGTGCCGACATTCGCGCGGTGCAGGAGCGTGATCCTGCTGTCAAGTGCTGTCTGGTGCCGTTGCTGTTTCTGAAGGGCGTCCATGCATTGATTGGCTATCGAGTCGCCAACTGGCTCTGGAAGCAGGGACGCGAGCTGGTTGCGCTGTACCTGCAAAATCGTATCTCCGAGGTCTTTAGTGTCGACATTCATCCGGCAGCGAAGATTGGCCGTGGAATTCTGATGGACCATGCGACATCGATCGTGATCGGTGAAACGGCCGTCATCGAAGACGACGTCTCCCTGCTTCATGAAGTGACGCTCGGAGGGACCGGCAAAGCCACCGGAGACCGTCATCCGAAAGTTCGACGTGGTGTGCTCATCGGAGCGGGCGCGAAGATTCTGGGCAACGTGGAGATCGGTGCTGGTGCCAAGGTTGGAGCTGGCAGCGTTGTCCTGAAAAACGTGGCGGCTCACTGTACCGTGGCCGGCGTCCCGGCTGTTGTCGTCGGAAAGCCGTGCAGCCAGTCACCTGCACTGGATATGGATCACGAGATCATTTCCGGCGAATCGATCTGATGCACCGTGATTACTCGAAGTCTCCCGAGATCATGGTCTGAGCGAAGCCCGCATTGTCCGGTGGAAGCTCCACTCCGCCACCAGTGACGGAGACTGGTTGCGGCGTTCGCATCCCGACCATCGACGCGGCCGTTGTGACAGCATTCACCTGATTGGCCGGGAGGCCTCGTTCATGACGACTCCACCACGCATCCGCGTCATCTGCATTCCAGTTGCGGGCATCGGGACATCGAGCCAGCATTTGTGCCAGGTCGCGTGCTGTCTGAGGACGTTTCGCCCGGTTCTTTTCGAGGCATGCAAGGACGACGTCTTCCAGTTCCGCGGAGATTGTTCGGCCGGAACGTTGCGAAGGCGGTGTCGGCGCGGCGTCAACGTGCAGCCGGCACAGTTCGACGATGTTGGAAGCTGTAAAGACCGGTTGCCCGGTGAGCAGAAAGTAGCCTACAGCTCCCACGGCATAGATGTCTGACCGATTATCAACCGCCAGAGGCGACTGAATTGCTTCGGGTGACATGTAGAGCGGCGTCCCGGTCAGCGACGTCGCTGAAGTCATGGCGGCTTCTTTACTGTCATCCGCTGCCTTGACGAGACCGAAGTCCAGAACCTTCACAACATCCGGCTCACTGCCTCGTCGGTTGAGCATGATGTTCGAAGGCTTGATATCGCGATGCACCAGTCCGCGTGAATGAGCTTCGTAGAGCGAACCACAGACCTGAAGAAGAATGCGAATCGTTCTGGCTTCTGACTGAGGACCATATTTTTCCACCAGATGCTGCAGGTCGATTCCGTCCAGATACTCCATCGCGTAATAAAAGACGCCTTCCGGAGTTCGCCCGTAATCGTAAATGGCGATCGTGTTCGGATGATTCAGCTGGCAGGTGATCTGCACCTCGCGTTCGAATCGTGCCGTAGTGGCCTCGTTCACTTTGTCGACGTCCAGCATCTTGACGGCCGTCGGCCGACGCAGCATGGCATGATGAGCTTTGTAGACGACACCCATGCCGCCGGAGCCGAGTTTGTCTTCCAGTTCGTACTGACCCAGCTGTTTCGCTTCTACGGCTGCTCGACGAGCATCGCGTTCAAGGCGGGCAACGATCAGAGTGAAGATGAAGATGACAACGGAGCTCACCCCCAGAAGCGTGTAGAGCCCTGTGAACATCCACTGGATGATCGTCAGAGTGCGAAATGCCTCCGTGTAGTCGACTTCGGTGGCGATGCCCATGTCGTACTTTTCCAGCCACTTCCATGCGCCAACAACATCAACTCCGCGATAATCGCGATAGGGTTCCATACTGATGCCATCGTTGCCGCTGATGGCCTTCGTCACCATCTCGGTCAACGGCTGTTCTTTGCGGCGGGTCGAGGGTCGTTCGCCACTGGTGAGGTCAACGCCGGGATCACGCACGTCAATATTCAGGAGTGAACGAGAATCAGGCCGGTCCGGAAGCAGACCCGTCATGATCAGTTCTTCGTCGAAGCGACTGTTGGAAATCATCTGACCAGTGCGATCAAACGCATAGGTTTCGCCCGTTTTTCCGAGTCGTCCGAGCTGCATGATTTCTGTGAACTTGAGTTCGGGGCGGAACTGAAATGCAAGGACTCCCACAACCTGAAATCGCTCATCGCGAATCGGAGCTGCGACGAACATGTTGGGAACACCCGTTCGCACTCGCCCTGTAAGGTCCTTGATGGCATCCACGCTCAGGAAGGGCGGGCAGACTGCGGTATTGCCATCCAGTGTATGAGCCAGGAGCGATTCGAGTTCCGGAATGTCTTCCCGGCCAATCAGTTCTGCAGACGACGAAGAGACGATGTGATGATTCTTGTCGGCCAGGAAGTAACCGATGTACTGGTGAGATGACATCATCGGCGAAAGTTCGTGCAGCAGCGTTCTTCGCAGTTCTTCGGTCGTGCGCTGCGTTGTCTGAGCATCGTTGGCTGTGTTCTGATCGACTGCCGTTTCGCCCAGAAGCTCATAGGCCGTCTGGCGAACGCGCAGACCGTTGGCAGCACTCTCCGCGGTCGATTCCTGGACCTTGAACCAGGTCTCCAGCATTGCTGTTTCCACATCCAGCAGTGTCTGAAGGCTTGAGCTGAGGTTACCGCGGATCGTGTTGCGAATCGCGGAACTGACGCCGTAACCAATTGTGGAAAGAAGAACCACGGCAATGATCGGCCAGATCCACAGTTGTTTCTTCAGAAACACGCCTGCTCGGGAAATGGTCTGTCCCATGCGCGATCCGGCAAAAGTCACGTGAGCGCCATTGCGGCGTCCTCCCTGATTGCCTCGACGAAACGGATTCCACACGGCGGAGATTCCTGAAAGAAGGCCCCTGAGGTTATCTCAGCAAGATTGATGCTTTTTCCAGTGTGCAGAGAGATTGACGCCGAGGAAACAGCGTGAGTGCGCAAACTGACACACTGCGTGTTGCAATTTTGAAACACGCCGGAAAAACGAGCCTGGCATGACGGACTAGGGAGTAGTTTCCGCATTCATGATTCGGATTTGTCACTCTCAACGGATGCTGGCAAGCGGTCGAAGGAACCATCACCACTGCGTCACCAGGCTTTACGGGAGTGAATGTGGACGGAGATCCAGAACCGACAACTGCGGGAGGAAACTTTGTTGTTCAGGGGATAGCCGATCAAGATCCGTCAATCGGTTGTTCCGCGCGACCAGCCCCTTCAGCAGCGGAAAGTGCTCACTGTTTGCCAGCCTTCCAACAGCTGTTAACCCGCAGGAGGAGACATCGAGGTGAAGGAGTTCAGGCCAGATCTGATCGGCCAGCGCGTTGTATCCCTGCGGTCCAAGGGCGTTTCCCCGAAGGTCGAGTTCGGTTATTCGGCTGGTGAGACGTGGGACAGTAACAAACAGGGAACGAAGCACTTCAATCGCAGATCCTGATATCGGAGGGGTTCGTTGGAACCAGCCTGCCAGTGAGTCGCCGGTGATTGAACAGTTGGCAGCCCTGAGCCTGCGAATTTGCGGGATGCGCAGCACGGACAACGCGTCCGAGCTCAATGGGTTACCTGAGACGTCGAGTGTGGTCAGGTTCTCTGCCAGTGAAAGTGCTGCGGTGAGTCGCTGCAGTTGTATCCCGGTGAGCTTTCCGGAACTGACATCAAGAGTCACCAGTTGATTCGGAAAACTCAGTTGGTGAAACTGATCGTTATGCAGATCTCGGAGGTTTCGAAGCTCCAGACTTACCAGTGCCGGGACCAGTTCGAACAGCTCTTTCCAGTGCTGCAGGTAATCCACCGCGCTGATGCGGATGTGCTCCAGAAGTCCGCGTTCGAAGCTGCGAAACGTGAGCCCTTTGACTCCCAGTTGCTTGAGCGTCAGCATTGTCGGCAACCCGGAGAATCGTCGCGTGACGTTGTTTTCTGAGGATGCGCGTCGACTGGGCTGGAAGGTTCAGGTCGTTCCCT
>CAZIGZ010000101.1:0-22948 GCA_964538835.1 uncultured Chitinophaga sp.
GGGCTTTACCGTCGCGTCGCTCAATGCGAAACGTGAATAGATCGAACCTTTCCGATACCAGCCCTCTCCAAGTGCCAGCAGCAACTTGTCATGGCTGCAGTCCTCCTGAACGCCAACGATATCAGCTTTCGCTGCCTGAATGACCTGGGCGATCTCATCTATTCGCGATCCACCGAATCTCGCATCGCCAAATCCGACATTTCCCGCGTTATCGCCACCCTGAAGGATGTTGAAGGACATGACGCGGATCGATTGGCGGCCGTCGCTCAGAGACTGGGCCTGCAATCGACATGCGACGTTCCATGCGAGCATCAGCATTAAGACTTGAACGGTTCGCATGGAGGCCGTTAGTCTTTGACTCCATACCGCACGATGCACCAGAGGGCTTTGAAGCCGTCTCGCCAGCCGATCTTCTTGCCTTCCGCATAGGTTCGGCCTGAATAGCTGACTGACGTCTCGTAAATACGGTACCTTCGCCGAGCTACTTTGGCGGTGATTTCCGGTTCAAAGCCGAATCGATTCTGAACAAGCTTCGGTGTCAGGTCGTCAATGACGTTGCGACGGAAGACCTTGTAACACGTTTCCATGTCAGTCAGGTTCAGATTCGTGAAGCAGTTCGAGAGCGTGGTCAGAAACCGGTTGCCCAGGTAATGCCAGAAGTAGAGAACTCGGTGGGCCTGGTCGCCAAGGAAGCGGCTTCCGAAAACCACGTCCGCTTTGTTCTCAACGATTGGCTTCAGCAGTTTAGGATACTCCGCCGGATCATATTCAAGATCCGCATCCTGAATGATGACGATGTCTCCCTGCACGTTCGAGAACCCGGTTCTCAGGGCCGCCCCTTTGCCCTGATTGACGTCGTGAAAGAAGATGCGGATCTTGTTGAAGTCGTCCTGACCACCTTCCTGTTCCAGAGCCTTCAGGACGTCACGCGTTCTGTCTTTGCTGCAGTCGTCGATCAGAATAATCTCTTTGCGAATTGGCACTTCTCGTACACGATCGACCAGCACTCGCAGGGTTTTTTCTTCGTTGTAGACCGGAATGACGACCGAAAGACGCATGGTCGGTGGAATCACGTAGAAGCCCAGTGCCCGGCAGGCTGAATCTCCGAGTGCCCCGGCCTGAACCGCGTACCATTCCGGTGACCAGGGGCGAAGTGCGTCGTTACTTTGCTGAACAGAAGTCGTCATGGAGGAGAACTTTCGCGATCAATTCACACGCAGAAAGACTTTGGGTGAAGTTTACAGAGAGCCGGCTCCGGCGGATCCGTCCGGATCACGTCGAAGAATCCCCGTGGAATGGTCCTCGGATATCCTGGCTCAGGATCTTTTGTGCGACCTGATTTAGCCGTGCCCAATCGGCAGAAATCAGCAGACAGGTCCGCAAGGTTGTTGTTCGCCCACAAAGCTGTGCAGGACTGGTCGGTATAACCTGTACGCCATTCGACGAAGATTCGCGAATTGCTTCTGATATCAATTGTTCGGATTTTACCGATGCAAAGCACCAGCAGGCCCATTGTCCGTGCGGAACATGTCGCCGAAGACTCAATGCGATACGCCCCATTGTGCGTCGTCCGTTCATGTCGTGCGCCAGTCTGAGCCGGAGCTTTCCCTCGCTGCGGAACAGCATGCAGTCGATTCCCAGTGGTCCGCGGAATCCCAGTTTCGCTGCCACGGCCGCAATTTGTTTTCCATGTCCGATGCTTCGAAACCACCATGTTCCGGGATCGATCTCTTCGTCATGCGGAACGATGGTTTGGGCAGGACGCAGAAGGCTTCCTCGATACTGGCCGGTCGAGTCATTGATCATTTCGGCGGCGCCGAAGTAACGCACATTGCTGTTGGATGACGACGAGCCTGAGATCATGAACTGCAGCCCGCATTCAGCGACTCGTTCGACCCATGGCTCAATGTAGACGGGGGCTTCCGCTAACTGAGCCTCCAGCCACCGTCTTTGATCATGGCGAAGTTCTGTGCCGCTGCCCAGAATCCGATTCCTTGCCGCATGGCTGATGTTGGCTTTGATCACCCACTGCCCGCTGTCATTCGCTCCGTGTCGACGAATCTCCGAAAGTGCTTCTGCGAATGTCATGCACAGTCGACCGAACAGCCCGAGGGGATCACCCGATTCGAAGTCAACAACATCATCATGTTCGGCCGAGAACTGGCGACTGTTCACGATCTTCACAGAGGAAGCAACCGGCTCGCTTCCGGTCAGCCCCAGTTGCTCTGCGACCCTGATCGCTGTGGCACTCCACCCCCATGGTTCGAAACTCCATGATTCGGAAGACGTTCGCAGGACGTCTCGAACGGTATCCATGTTGAGATATCGCAGGCCGTTGTAAACAGCAGGAAGTTCTCCGTTCCGTGGCTGAACTTCAGAAAGGACGATGTCGCCGGAGTTTGCTCCCAGGCCAATCAGAATTTCCAGCTCTTCAATCAGTCGAGCGAGCTTCAGAGGCGGACGATGCGAGATCAGAGTTCCACGATCGGACGCGTTCAGGTCATTTTCGAAATCAGGCTGTGGAAAATAGATCGATGGCATGTCGCAACGCTCGGTTCACAGTGATAAAGCCGCCATCATGATTGCTCTTTGCAGTTTCATTTGCTCGTTCGCAAGAGCGTCCTTTGCGTCCTTCAGTGTTGTTAATTGAAAACGCACCTTGTCGCCCGGTCGAAGCTGAGCCATCCGCGACCAGTCGGCCTGAATGATGTGGCCAATCTGTGGATATCCGCCCGTCGGCGCACAATCGGCCATCAGCATCAGAAGCTGCCCGTCGGCTGGAAGCTGCAGTGTTCCCGGTATGACAGCTTCCGACGGAATCTGTTCCGCTGTTGATTGTTCAAGTCCGGGCCCGCGAAGCCGACAGCCCATACGATCCGATTCCGAGCGAACCTCAAATTCTGCCTGGGACAGGGCGTGGCGCGACGATTCTGTGAGCCTCGCAAAATGCGGCCCCGGAAGAAAGTGCAAGGGCCGATCGCTGCCTGAAAACTCGCTGAGGTGGATCGACCATGGCGGGCACGCGAAGTCATCGTGTTCCAGTTGACGCAGTAACGTCTCAATCCATGGCTTCAATCTGCAGGGCTGAGCATACTCGGATGATCGCACTTCGATCGTCGGAAGCACATCGCCAGCAGCCAGTCGTCGCGAGGCGATGCCGGGCAGTGATGATTTCAAGAGGGTCGATCCGCTGCCGAGCACCTGCGGCACGCGAAGACCGCCGGTTACGGCCAGACAGGCGCGACAGCCTCTCAGGGCCGTGCCGGTGACAAGCTGGCATCCCGCGCGAACGGCAACTGGGCGTGACAGCGGAGCGGCGATTCGTTCGCCATTCGACCGAATCAGCTCGGCTGCCAGAGGTGCTCCGGTGAGAGCAAACACGGTATCGTGTGTGAACTCGACCTGCGGACCGGAAAGAGTAATCTCCAGTGCCGCTGCATTTTCACTGTTTCCAACCAGCAGATTTGCCAGTCTCAGCGAAGTGCGATCAACCGCGCCACTCACTGGGACTCCCAGATGTCGAAAGCCGGGACGTCCACCATCCTGAACTGTCGTGGAGAGCCCGGACGTGATCATTCGAAGTCCAGGTGAGTGAACATCAGAGGCCGTCATGAATCATGCCGCTCGACGTTCGGATCGTTCTGACTGCTTCGTCAGCTTCTGTCGAAGTCTCTGCATGCCACGGATCCAGCGATCGTAGTCCGCACCTTTCATTCGGTAGAACTCCAGAACTTCCGGATGAGGAAGAATCAGGAACTCTTCACGCTCGATCCCGGCAAAGATCGATGTGGCTGCTTCGGCGGCGGTGATGGAATGAAGATGCAGGTAGCGATGAATCGGGTCAGAATCATCCAGCATGTCCGTTTCGACGCCCAGAGGACACACGCAGGAAACTCGGATGCCGCTGCGACCGTAACACGTTGACAGCCACTCCGCGAGCGCGACGTCGGCGTGTTTGGTCACGGAGTATGACGCCGATCCAATTTCCGTCAGCAGTCCGGCGGCCGAAGCGGTTTGAACCAAATAGCCTTCGCCTCGAGCCAGCATCGCCGGCACGACCGCTCGAGCGGCATAAAGGCGAGACATGACATTCACGTCCCACATCCGCTGCCATTCCGCGTTGGTGGATTCGAGTCCGCCTTTGAAGGTGATGCCGGCGTTCGAACAGAAGATGTCGATGCGACCAGCCAGCCGCAGCGTTTCTGAGACCAGATTCTGAACGTCGCTTTCGCTGCCCACGTCACAACCAATGGCAACCGCAGTGGGTCCCAGCTCGGCGGCCAGCTGTGTTCCTTCGAACGTATTGCGGTCCGAGACAACAACCAGCTCAGCTCCCGCCTTCACGGCATGCCGACACATGGCCGCGCCGATTCCTCGAGCGGCTCCCGTGACAACGATGACTCTTCCCTGAATCTGCATGGTGGCTTCCTGCTGGCATGGACTTTGGATGACGGCCGGCGGCGAGCGGAACTTTACAGGCCGTCCCGCGAGGCGAGACCGGAACGCTCGCGCCCTTCCGCTATACTTAGCAGGATCGTAGTGGAACCCGCACAGACTGTCACCAGCAAAGATCTGCAATGTGGACATCACTCTCCGAGTGATGACATGCGATTCATTTCGCAGAAGCTACTGAATCCGGACTCGGAATGGCATCATCATCAGGACCGGTTCCTTCTGAAACATCTCGATCAGCGGCCAGTGCTGAAGTGTCTGCTGAGCCGACACGGGCAACGATTGAACAAAGGCGTCAAACGGCTGTCGCGTACGTTCGGCATCTCCCATCAGCATCTCCAGTGGACTGACCGGATGAGGCAGGTCTTCCAGTTCCAGTTTCTCATCGTTGTCTCCGACCAGGCTTCGAGCATGCTTGATGGCATCGGCCAGCGTTCCGAGTTCATCCACCAGTCCGATTTCTTTCGCCTGCCGTCCTGTGTAGACGCGGCCTCGGGCCAGTGCTTCCAGAGCTTTGTGCTCCATCTTCCGCCCCGTTGCAGCCTTCTGAGTAAACTGTTCGTAGGTATGGTTCAGCATCTCCTGCATGGCTTCGCGCTCGGAGTCGGAAAATCCGCCCGTCATACTCATGACACCACTGTTCTTGCCGCGACTAATCACCGATGTGGTCACGCCTACCTTTTTCATCAGTCCTTCGATGGCAATCTTGCCGCCGACGACACCGATGGACCCAGTGAGCGTGCCTGGTTCCGCGAAGATCGCATCGGCTCCCATGGAAATGTAGTAGCCGCCGCTCGCCGCGGTGTCACCCATACTGGCGACGACAGGCTTGTTACAGGTTTCCAGTGCTCGCCAGATCAGATCGCTGGCCAGTGCACTTCCGCCAGGACTGTCGACTCGCAAAACGATCGCCTTAACGTTGGGATCAGCGGCCAGCTTGTGGATGACGGGCACAATCTTGTCGGAGTTAATGGAAGCCTCCGAGAGCAAACTGGTTGGGTCGTTGCCGGACGCAATGGCACCTTCCAGACGCAGAACAGCGATGCGTGGCCGAGTGCTTCCGACGTGTTCGCCGCTTCCGCCAAGGATTTCCATCAGTGCAAAGAGGTCGAGTTCCGTGTTGTGCTTCTTCTTTCGATAGTCTTCACGAATGCGAACATCCAGTGTGGCATCACCGCCAGCGATGAGACTCACCATCTGATCCTGATAGGCGACCGAATCAATCAGCCCCAGCTCCTTCGCGCGAGTTGCGGAGATCAGTCCCTGATCGATTACGTCCTTCACGACATCGTCCGTCAGTTTTCGCGATGAAGCGATCTGAGTCACCATGCTGCCGTAATAGTCATCGAGAATCGCTTCCATCTCGATGCGGAATTCGTCACTCATTTCCGTTCGAGTATACGGCTCGGCGGCGGACTTGAACGCACCAACTCGCAGCATATCCGCCTGAATGTCCAGCATGTCGAAGAGGTTCTTGTAGAACGTCACTTCCGCTCGGACACCAGTCAGCATCAATGTGCCTGACTCCGGCATGACGATGCGGTCACAGGATGCTGCCAGGAGATAGTCTTTGTTGCTGCCGTCTTCCATCCGAGCCCAGATGGGTTTGCCCGCCGCCTTCACAGCAGCGATCGCCGACTGCAGTTCGTTCAGTCGTGCCCAGCCAATCTCCACACCTTTAATATGGAGCACCACACCCTTGATGCTTTTGTCCCTTGCCGCCTGCTGAATACGGTCCATGCAGGTTGGGAGTGACTCGACGAGATCCCCGAACAGACCCGGCAGCTGTGTGCCTTCCGGATAGGTTCCACTGATTTCAATTTCCGCCCAGTCTGCCCGAGTTTTTCGTTCCGGCTTGTCGCTTTTCGCAGCCGTCTTGCCAGGTTCATCCGACTGAACCGCATCCTGAGACAGCAATTGAGGTGGGGAACAGATGCTCAGTGCCAGAGCGAAGGACAGAGCGAGCGACATACGAATCATTCCGCACCTTGACTTTCACAGAAGAACATGACTGGAGGAACCGGATGGAATCCTAGTGAATCGCCCATATTCGTTGCCACGGCAAATGGGCAGCAGACACCAGAGCCTGCCCATCTTCACGATTTCATGACAATCGAAGGGGTATGCCCCGAATTCGCCTCCCTACCCAAATTCCTGGAATGCACATCGGCAGTTTCTGCGCGAATTGCATGGGAACGCATTCCGGGTCCGGGATGTCAAAGCTGAACCCTGCATTCTGCCGTGTTCCCGGAGCCATGGCGACAATTACATTCTGGAGTTCGAATCTGGAACGTGTCGGAGTCAGGACGTTCGTCTGTCTCATGTCCGTCTCGGGCCATGATCCATTTCGGCTGGGCAATCAGGATCGCTCATGGACGAGCATCATTCACAATCAGCGAAGGGAGCGGATCGTCGGTTCACGCCGATGGTGCTTGCTTGCGTCAGCGCGCTGTGGATGTGTGGTTGCCAGACTTCAAACCTGCTTCAGTGGCCTGGTGCATCTTCATCGGGCTTCTTTCGAACATCAGCGGACGAAACACGCATTCCGCGCGAGACAGAGGAAGCAACACCGACCACCACGGTGCTGAAAGAAGAAGCGGCGGCCAACTACGGATCACTGCAATCTCGGTTTGAAGGATCCACGACCAGTCACGTGCCTCATAAGCCTGGCCATGCGTTCTTGCAGCCCAAAGCTCGACTGGGTCGTCCGATACCACTTCCGCAGCAGGTAGCAACACCGTCGGAGCAGTCGCCATCGTCGTCGAGTCCAGGGATCGCTCCGGATCCTCGCAAACTCAAACTCGACGAAGCCGCTTCAGACGAGCAGGCGGATGCGTCACCAGCGCGAGCCGGCACTCCGTGGATCTCCGGCAGCCCGGCATGGCAGCCAGGGGATTCCGCTGTTGGGGACATCAGCAGGTCCTCGGCTGTGAAAGCGAAACCTTCTTCATCGGGAGCAAAGGACAAAGCATCCGCCAGGACGCGAGGCTTGTCGGACGAACAGTCCGTCCGCACGGACACAGATCCTGGCAATGCGAGCGAACTGATTCCAAACGGAGCGATTGAGCCGATCCCAGGTGACTCTGAGGCAGCAGGGGAAGCTGCCATTCCGCCGGAAGAAGCGGCTGCCGTTACGCCGGATGCAGCATCAGAGAACTCTATGCTTGGCCGCCTTCGAAGTTTCTACCCACCTCGACTGGATGCCGGGACCGATCGCATTAAGAAGCAGTTCCGCCGATTGCCGGACCCCTTCGGCATTCTGAAGGATCGTGAACCAGCAGCGTCGGAGGCCGAGACAGCGACGGCCGAGATTCCGGCGACGGTGAGCGGCGAAACAGCCAGTGCGGACGCCTTGAAAACAGAGCAGGAGACGGACACCCTTCCTGAAAACGCCAGCCCCGCAACACCTCTCGATGCGGCAATTCGACAACTTGAAGAAGAACTGGCCGCCTGGCCCCGAACCGGATCCGGTCAGCCCGAGCGTATGGACGATTGGCGCCGACGACAGACCGACCTGCGTCTGATGTTGATGGTCGCCGGGCGAACGGCTGAGTCGATTCGCATGATTGAATCACTGCCTGTTGACGAACAGGAATACTGGCAGTCCATGATGTTGTCGATGAATCACTTCCGCGATTCTGATCCGACCACGCCACGTCGAACGGATCTGACGGAAGCACTCAGCCATCTGCGCACCGCTGGCCGTCGACTGCAGCCACTTGCAGCTCTTGAAATTCAGCGATTGATGTTCTGTTCGCGTATTGACGGGTTTGGACGAGTCGCACAGTTTCCGACAGCAGACTTCGAACCAGGTCAGAGAATTCTGTTGTATGCTGGCCTGCGAAACTTTCGCAGCGAGCTGACAGCGGAAGGAAAGTTCCGCACAGAGTTTGCCGCGGAGATCGAATTCCGTCGCGTGGGTGATGACGAAGTGATGGAGACGATTCGACTGCCACAGATTCTGGATGAATGTGATGAAGAGCGAACCGACTATTACCAGAGCTTCGAACTCACAGCCCCTGCACTGGCTGGTGACTATGTTGTACGACTCAAGTTGCTGGATCAGCTGAGTCTCCAGACGGCTCAGTCGGAACTTCAGCTTTCGATCCACTGAGTCGACGCTGTTCCTGGTAACACGCGTCTCCCGAATCCCCCGCTGTTTCACTGGGCATCCGTCTTCCTGTCTGTCACGATACCTTCACCGACGAGGTACCTGCAGGCAATGTCGCGGCAGGGCGCGAGCCCTGCGGTGAGGCTGCGTGCCGAATTCACCGGACGGCTTGCGCCGTTCCGCTACGGAATTCTTAACTGCGTTGACCTGAAGGCTGTTCGTTACACGAGTCGTCCGATCGCCTTGTTCCCCTTGCTTCATCAGGAGTGTTTATGAGAAAACTTGCGTTGTTCACACTGGCCACATTGTCTCTGGCTGCAGTCAGCTTCAGTCTGAAAAGCTCCGAGACACACGCATCTCCGGTTGCAGCAGCAAACGTGGAAGATGTCGTCCCCGTTGAAGAGAGCATGCATGAGTTCATGGAGTACGTATTTCAGCCAGCCTATCAGCGACTGAAGCCGGCCCTTGCGACCGCGCCGGCGGATAACAAAGGCTGGAAGGCGATCAAGGCGGACTCACTGACTCTGGCCGAGAGCTGCAATCTGCTCTTCGGACGTGCTCCGGAAGAAAATGCTGCTGACTGGAAGAAGCATGCTGTCGCATCCCGCGACGGCGGTGGCAAACTGTACGCTGCGGCAAAGGCAAAGGACTTCGCCGCGACTCAGGCGGCGTGGAAGGGCATGCTGGAAAGCTGCAATGCGTGCCATCGCCAGTTCGAGAATGGCAAACATATTCTTCAGCCGTAAGTCTCTAGGGCAACATCAGACACAGCCGTGTTCAATGCACGGCTGATGTCCTGAAGAATGTGTGCCACACGTCCCGTTCAAAGCGCTGCTGGTTTCCAGGCCAGCGGCGATTTGAATGACCAAAGAGGTCTGCGAGAAATGGCTGAGTCCGCGAAGAAACCATGGCTGCCCATTCTGATCGTCCTGCTTACTGCGACGATTGCTCCATGGATCATGCGACCTTCTGGTGCCAGTAAGGTGCTCGTGGTTTACTGTGCACACGACTCCGTCTTTGCCGATGCGATCCTGCGAGACTTCGAACGCGAAACCGGGATTGATGTTGACGTTCGTTACGACGAAGAAGCCAACAAGAGTCTCGGGCTGACAAATCTGCTGCTGACCGAAAAAGCCGCACCCCGCTGTGATGTGTTCTGGAACAACCAGGCTCATGGCACCATTCGGCTGGCAGAAGCCGGGATTCTGGATGAATGTCCGCCGGAGTTGTTTTCGCGATTCCCGGCGATGTTCCGAGACCCGCAAAATCGATGGTGCGGATTCGGCGGACGACTGCGTGTTTTCGCCGTAAATCTCGACCGCATGTCGGCGGACGAAAATGAACTTGAAGAACGCCTGAAGGCCAGCGACTTGTCTCGCGTTGCCATCGCAGTGCCACTTTTCGGGACGACACTGACGCACTACTCCGTGCTGGCCGAATCCATGGGGCTCGAAGGACTGAAAGCCTGGCACAGCTCACTTCATCAGCGAGGCATCCGCGAAGTGCGAGGCAATGGTGCGGTGAAGGATCTGGTGGCAGCCGGTTCCTGTGATTTTGGATTCACAGATACGGATGATGCGTTTGCGGCGATCGATGCGGGTGCTTCGGTCGACATGCTTCCGGTGCGCACGCCCGATCTCAAAACGATTTGCATTCCCAACACAGTTGCCATCATTAAAGGGGCAAAGCACAGGGAAGAGGCTGAACGTTTCATTCGCTTTCTGCTGTCCGCATCGACGGAGCGAAAGATGGCCGAATCCGCATCGAGACAGGTTCCGCTGGGGATACTCAGCGAGGCCGAAAGAAAGAGCCTGCCAGATCCGATACCGCTTCTGATGGGGTGGGCCGCAGAAAGTGTCCCGGTGTCTGCCGGGGCAGAGCACGATGCCGCTGTCCTAGAATGGCTGACCGCGCAATACAAGGGCGGCGAAGGCTAGTGGCCAACTCGCCGCCCGTCGCATTTTGAAATCGATCGCGTGGTGCAGCCGGTTCGCTGCTGCCCCCTGCTATTCCATGACCGAGAAGTAATTCAGCACCGCGGCATCAAACGCTTCATTGCTGAGTCTTGGTGTGATCGCGTGGAAGTTGCAGTAGTTCTTGACCTGAAGCAGAAGGTCGCGAGGCTGGCAAAGACGGAATGGTCGGTGAGCCGCCTTGTAATGAGTTTCGATCAGGTAGTTGATCGCTTTCGGGTCGTGTGCGAAGCCCAGTTTTTCGCACATGATCGCGAAGAGATTTCGAAACTCGTCTTCGCTCGGATCCGGCACTTCGATCTTGTATGGAATTCGACGCAGGAACGCACCGTCGACCAGGTCCTTCGGTTCCAGGTTGGTTGAGAACACGATCAGCTGATCGAACGGAACCTGGATCTTCTTTCCGTTGGGCATGTTCAGGAAGTCGTAACGCTTTTCCAGCGGAACGATCCAGCGGTTCAACAGCATGTCGACAGGCATTTTCTGGCGACCGAAGTCGTCGATGACCAGAGTGCCGCAGTTGCTCTTCACCTGCAGAGGTGATTCGCAAATCTTTGAGGTGGGATTCAGCGAGATTTCCAGTTCGTTCATCGTCAGTTCGCCGCCGGCGATGACTGTCGGACGTTTGACCTGGACCCAGCGGCGGTCGATGTCAAGCGAATCAAGAAGTCCGGAATTCTGCTGAGGATCTTCCACTTCTTCATGAACGGCCGGGTCGTAGATTCGCATGATCTCGCCTTCGATCGAAATCGCGCGAGGAATCCAGACGGTGGTGCCAAAGGCTCCCGTGACTCGTTCGGCGATACTGGTTTTGCCGTTACCAGGTTCACCGAACAGGAACATCCCGCGGCCGGAGTTAATGGCCGGACCGAGACGGTTCATCATGTTGTCATTGATGATCAGTCCCTTGAAGGCTCGCTTGAGGTCTTCCCGAGTGACAATCTGGCCGGCAATGGTCTGGGCCGACACGGAAGCCACATAGTCTTCCAGTGAGACCGGAGCGGATCCAAAGTATGTGCATTCTTCGGCGTAACGGCGAGCACGATCGCGACCGGATTCGGTGATGCAGAATTCGGAGTCGCCTGTGGAAGTCGTGCCGGTCAGGTCGATGTGCTTGTCCTGACGAAGCTGTTTGAGAAGCGGTTCGATGACCTTGAACGGAAGACGCAGCTGGCTCGCAATGCGACGACCTGTTTCGGCTCCCACCTGAAACAGAAATCGCATGATGATCTTTTCGAGCATCGCTGGCGGAATATTCAGCTCGCGCATGTTTCGCGGCTGGCGAGGGATGAACGTATCGCCCGACTTCACTTCTCTGCGGTCAGCCGGCGGTTCGCCCAGCAGCATGTTGACCCGGTTGAAGAGTTCGTCGAGACCTTCAGCAGCTTTGGAAGTCGATGGATTCACAGTTCGACCTTCTTGATTCAACCAGACAGGCGAGTCCGTCGCATGGAATTCAAAACCCGAGCGCGGGATGAATGTGCATGTCCGAACGCGATGGCGCAGACAGAGCAGCAGAAGATCCCACCTGTATGATCTAGGTCGACTGTTGCCGGTCGTCAAACCGTGTTGCAAGTGAACCACATTTGAACACAATGCGGGTTTACGACTGGTGCGGTCGTGGCGCTTCTTCGGCGCGACGCTGACATCAGATGGTCTTCACAACCCCTACAGTCGGCACAATCGGCGGACCGGTTCCGCATGTCTCGCCGCTGCCGCCAATAGATTTCGGACCGCAGGTGAACGAAATGAAGTTTGCGATCTGTCATGAGCTGTATGAAAACTGTGACTGGGAAACTCAGTGCGGCCTGATTGCCGAAGCCGGCTACACAGGCATTGAGGTAGCTCCGTTCACGATCGGGACGGATCTCATCCGGCTTCCCGAATCCACTTACCGGCGGATGCAGGTCGTGGCTCAGGAACACGGTCTTCAGGTGATCGGGCTGCACTGGATGCTGGCCAAAACCAATGGGCTGTACCTGACACACCCCGACGCCGCAATTCGGCGAAATACGGCCGAATACCTTCGGTTTCTGGCCCGGATGTGCCGGCAACTGGGCGGTTCCGTCATGGTCTTCGGTTCACCGGCCCAGAGAAACCTGTTGCCTCGAGTCTCGACGGAGGAAGCCACCAGGTATGCCTGTGACGTGTTCTCCCAGGCAGCGGCAGAATTTGCAGATCAACAGGTCACGCTGTGTCTCGAACCGCTGACTCCCAAAGAGACCAACTTCATGAACACATGCGCCGAAGCAGTGGCGATCATTGAGCAGCTCGATCATCCCAACATTCGACTTCATCAGGACGTCAAAGCGATGCTCGGTGCGGAGAAGGAATCGATCCCGTTCCTGATCGATCATTTCAAAAATTTTTGCCGACACTTCCATGTCAACGACTCCAACCTGCTCGGACCCGGCATGGGCGAAACGGACTTTCATCCCATCCTCAAAGCGCTTCAGGACAGTCAGTATCGAGGATGGGTTTCGGTCGAAGTGTTCGACTACAAGCCTGGCGCGCAGCACATTGCGGTGCAGAGTTTGAAGTACATGCAGCGAGTGCTTGAAGATCTTCAGTCGCTGTGATGACGAGCACCTTGTGACAAAGTGCTTCGATCGCAGTTGAACAAAAAGCCAGTGTTTTCACTGGCTTTTTTGCATGTGTGGAGCTGTTAAGCAAAGCAGCTGCGCGGTTGAACGATGGCATCGGAGCACGATTCGAAGTGCTCTCAGACGATGATGTGACTGACTTCGAAGATGGTCATTGAAGGTCATTCGAACCCATCATCACAGCGCGTTGCTGAGTGCTCATTGATCATCATCATCATGACCTTGCAGTGGTCTTCAACGTGGGTCTTCAAGCAGCCTGGAGAGGCATGAGAAGCTGTGATTGAAATTCAAAAAAAATCTTGAGATGACTACGGGAAAGGCGTTGAACAGTCTTGCGTTATTCAAACGATCACCTAGGATTCTGATCACCAACAGCAGATTCTGTTGTTCGTGTACTGGATGCACGTGGCGAAGGACGTCGCCTTTAAAGCGGACTTCAAGACGGTCATCAGACAAGAAGGGAATCTGCATCATCGGTGTCATGGGGCATCGGTGATCTGATGTTTTGGTCTGTGGTTGTCCTGTGTGTTTCTAAGCCCGGTAAGCTTCGGCAGGACTGCCACTCAAGTTCAACGATTTTTTGGAGGAACGTACTGTGGCAAAGAAAGCTGCAAAGAAGGCCGCGAAGAAGGCTGCAACCGCTAAGCCAGCTGCTAAGAAGGCTGCAAAGAAGGCTGCAAAGAAGAAGTAGTCTTCTGACTTCTTCGGAAATCTTCCGGCGGCTGGTGGTGAAAACTACCAGCCGTTTTCGTTGCGCGCTGTGTTTGTTTCAACTCTCTTTCCGGAGGTACTTCCATGCTTCGTTCTGCGTTGATGTTTTCAGGAGCGTTACTGATGTCTGTGGCCACTGGATTCGCAGGTGACAACAAGGAAGTGAATGTCGGTGACAAGGCTCCTGAGTTCTTTGCTCTTGATGAAAACGGCAAGGAATGGAAGTCTGCCGAACACGTTGGCAAAAAGGTTGTTGTTGTCTACTTCTATCCGGCTGACATGACCGGCGGATGCACAAAGCAGGCCTGCGCATTCCGCGATGATCTTTCAAAGCTGAAGGACAAAGGTGTTGAAGTCGTGGGAGTCAGCGGTGACTCGGTGCGGAACCACCAGCTCTTCCGCAAAGCTCATGACCTGAACTTCACGCTGCTCGCCGACACAGAAGGCAAGGTCGCAGAAGCCTTTGGTGTTCCGATCACGCGCGAAGAGAAATCCGTGAAGGCCACAATTGATGGCAAGGAAGAAGTTCTGACTCGCACCGTGACCGCAAAGCGATGGACGTTCGTGATTGGTCTCGATGGAAAAGTCCTGTCAAAGAACACGATGGTCGCAGCGGCGGACGACAGCAAGGCGGTCTTTGAAATTGTCACAAAAGAAAACAAATAGCGTGATTTTGCAGGTTCGTTGTGTTTGCAGCGGAAGGGCGCGAGCCCTCCGGTGAGTGCAAGATGAGTTCACAACACGGATTCAGTGAGTGTGCGTGATGAGTTCACCGGACGGCTTGCGCCGTTCCGCTGCTTGGACCATCACAACTTTGTGCCGCGGGGCATCCGACAAAAAAAGAGCCCGGACTGTGATCAGTCCGGGCTCTCTGCATTTGGCGGTGACCGATGGGGTAGCGAACTACTTCTTCTCCTTCGCGCCTGGCTGTGGCATGTCGATCTCAAACGTGTAGGACGTCTTTGATTCAAACGTCTGGCCCGGCTTCAGAATGGTCGTTGGGAAGTTGTCATGATTGACGGAGTCGGGATAGTGCTGAGTCTCCAGGCAGAGTGCGCTGCGGTGAGCATACGTCTTGCCGCCCTTGCCCTTCTGGCCCTTCAGGAAGTTGCCGGAGTAGAACTGGACGCCAGGTTCCGTTGTCATGACTCGCATGCGGCGTTTTGAAACCGGATCAACAAGAACTGCTGCCAGAGTCATCTTGGCGCCGGCTTCCGGGGCATTCAGAACATAGTTGTGGTCGTAGCCGATGGCGGCTGTCTTGCCGATGGACTCAATCCGAGCACCAATCTTTGTTCGCTTGCGGAAGTCCAGGTCTGTTCCTTCGACAGAGGCAATCTCGCCGGTTGGGATCAGCGTATCGTCGGTCGGAGTGTACTTGTCGGCGTTGATACGCAGCATGTGATCCAGAACCGTCGCACTGCCTTCACCGCCCAGGTTGAAATAGGCGTGGTTCGTCAGATTGACAGGAGTCGCCTTGTCGGTCTTTGCTGTGTACGAAATCGAAATCGTGTTCTGCTCGGCTGGAACAAAGAAGTTCACCGTGACGTCCAGAGTGCCTGGATATCCTTCATCGCCGTCTGGGCTGGTGTAGCTGAACTTCACGCCCTGTCCCTTGTCGTTCGAGTAAGGTGCAGCCTTCCAGATGACCTTATCAAGAGCCTTGGCAAGACCACCGTGCAGATGGTTTGGCTCATTGTTGATCGCGAGTGTGTAATCCTTGCCATCGAGAGAGAACTTTCCTTTGGCAATACGATTGCAGACGCGACCGGTCGTGCAGCCAAAGTACTGATTGTCTTCAGACTCGTAGCCGGAGACATCATCGAAGCCCAGCAGCACATCCGCCAGCTTGCCGTCCTTGTCCGGAACCATCAACGATACCAGAGTCGCGCCGCGTGTCATCACCTTCGCGCTGAACCCGCTCTTGTTGGCCAGTGTATAGATTTCAACTGCCTCACCGTCTTTGGTCTTGCCAAACGGTTCACAGGTCGGATCTTCCCCGAACGCTGACGACGTCATCAATACCGCTCCCGAAATCAACAGTGTCATTAGTCTCATTGTTACTCGCCCTTGAAACTGAAAAGGACTCAAAGGGGCTGCCCCTTGTTCGAAGAACTGCTCGTCTTCGACCCCGCATTGAAGAAAAACGGGAGCCCGCAAATCCACGAGCCCCGTCCAAAGCGGACGGAGATTATCAGCACGCCCGCCCCCAACCACAAGTCACCCCGCCACGGCCCTGGCCCAATCCACAGGTGCCAGGCACCTGGATACAAAAATGCAGTCTTTTCACTGCGATATTTGAGGTCGAACTGCGCAAGTGGTCGGGGAAATTCGGAACGCAGACTCACCGGAGGGCTCGCGCCCTTCCGCTAGAATTACGGTGGGTCAGGGCTTCAGCAGGAGGCGTTCGATGACGTGATCGATGTTGGAGAGATCATCGAAGAGATGGTCGGGGGTGTGCGGTTCCAGCTGTTCGCGGGAATAGACACCTGTGGCCACGGCGGCTGCACGGGCTCCGATAGCTCGAGCACACCGGATGTCTGCTGGAGTATCGCCGATGACGCACGCATCGTTGCCCGGGATACTGCGTTCCAGATGCCGCGACACTGTTTGCAGCGCCAATTTTGCAACGTCGTCACGGTGAGCGTGGTGGTCGCCGAAGCCACCGGCGCCCTCGCTGGAAAAGTAATGATCAATGCGAAAATGTCGCAGCTTGATCCATGCGCCTTCGCAGTAGTTTCCGGTCAGCAGACTCAGGCGTACGTCGGAGCGCTGGTGCAGGGCATGGAGCAGCTCGCGCACACCGGGCAGCAGGGCACCGGTGAGTTCACTCATGCACTCGGGCAGCCGATCGAGGTACGCTCGCATGAAACGTTCGCGATGATGAGGCGTATCCGGAAGCCGGTACTTGCCAAAGATCTCGTCCTCGATTCCTCGATCCGTTCGACCGGCCGTCAGGATATCTTGGAAGGGAAACTCCAGACGGAATTCTTCGGTCAAAGCCAGTTCCATGGCTTTCTGCCCGGCTCCGCCCGTACTGAGCATCGTGCCGTCGATATCAAAGAACAGAATGTGACTTGTCATTCAGCGAATGCCCATTGGTACGATCGGAGTCCGAAACAGCGCCAGATTACTGAACGGATCTTAGAGACTCCGGCAGAGATTCAAGCAGATCCGTGCAGAGTTCCTGAAGCGAACTTCGTCCATCAAGAATCAGGTCTGACAATTTCGGAACCTCGGCCTGCTGTTGTGCGAACAGTCGATGAGTCAGGTCCACGTAGCTGTCGCAAAACTCGGCAATCCAGTGCAAACCCTGTGCGGGATCTCTGATGATGCCGCCTTCCGCCATCTCCACTGCGATCTGCTTCACCTTTCGCATGACACAGATATCTGCCGGCACATCGAGCCAGCACTGCCAGTCAATCCAGGGCTGAAGCGTCGGGTGTTGTCGTCCAAACTGAGTTTCAAGAATCACGTACTGCGGAGCCCCGGCAACAGGTTCCATTCCGCGAGGACCGCATGTGTGTTCCAGAAATCCGGCAAGACGGCTCAGGTCGAACTCGGCAACATCGGCACCTCGATCCAGCCAGCTTCGCATGTCATCCACCGAACGTTCGACCGTCGAATGGAACTCGTCCTCACACACGACGATGGCGTTCGGCAGCATGGCCGCCAAATGTTCGGCCAGCGACGATTTTCCGCTGCCCATCATTCCGGAAACCGCAATCACTATGCTCATCGGTTACTTCCCATCTCTTGATTATCACACGCAGCATCGTCGTCTTTCACCAGATTCTTCGAACAATGGTCCATTGCCGCCTTCAACTCCAGTGCAACACTTGATTCTTGTTCGATCAACAGACGTTTTTGCAGAGCAAGGAAAGCTGTCGCTGTTCCGAGTTGCCCCAGGGCCCACGCGGCGGCTCCGCGAATCAGTGGCTCCGAATCATCGAGCGCTGTCGTCAGTTCAGGCTCGGCCGACACATCCTTCAGGTTCCCCAGAACGATAGCCACATTGCGCAGCAGGCCGGGTCTTCCGGGACGGCTGAGCGGCGTGTTGCGGAACTCTGCGTCGAACTGTTCCGAAGACATTCGCAGCAAGGCTCGACCGTCGACGTGGATTCGCCGCTCCAGCGAACGGAATTCGTCGATCGTCACATCGGGGGCGAATCGATTCCATGGGCAAACATCCTGACACACATCGCATCCGAACATCCAGTCGCCCATCGCTGAACGGAGAGTGTCAGGAATGGCGTGAGTCCGCTGTTCGATCGTCAGATAACTGATGCAGCGGCGAGCATCCAGGACACCGGGTTCAGGGAAAGCCTCTGTTGGACACGCATCAAGACACCGCGTGCATGTACCGCAGAAGGTGGCGTTCTCCGGCGCGTCGTAGTCGAGTTCCAGGTTCGTCAGGATGGCTCCGAGCACGAACCAGCTGCCGATGCTTCGACTGATCAGCATCGTGTTTTTGCCGAACCAGCCAAGTCCCGCGAGGCGTCCGAAATCTCGTTCCAGCAGCGGAGCCGTATCGACAACGACTCGACACTTTGCTTCAGACGAATGCTGCCGGATGAGCGACACCAACGGCGCCAGACGTTGTTTCAGAACATCATGATAGTCAGCATTTCCCCAGGCGTAACGAGCGACCTTTGGGCCGGCTGGTCGCTTCGTGCCATCGTGATAATTCATCGCCAGCATCACGACGGACTTTGTTCCCGGCAGCATCGAATCCGGATGGCGATACGCTTCGGAGCGACGTTCCATCCACTGCATGTCGGCCGCGTGACCCTGGTTTAGCCATTCCAGCAGTCGATGAAATCCCGTCGGCGTCACCGAAGGAGCAATTCCAACCTGTGCAAACCCCTGTTCAACAGCGAGTGCCCGGAGTTGCTGAGTCAGCGTTGGACGCAAGTCTCCCACTCTCAGTGCCTTCCCATGTCGAGCTGAAAACTTCGAAGCAACGTGCAGGTCGAAAGAAGATACTCGCCCGACTATCTGAGCGACAGCCGCTGCAAATGTCGTTGTCCGATCTGAGCCACTTCATTTGCGGCAACTCGCGGCAGTGGTGAATACTGCGGATGGCGACCGGGCTTGTAGGGATCATTGCTGCGAGTGTTGTAGCAGCAGATGAATGCCCAGCGAGGATGTTCGCTGTGATTCTGGTCTGAACGGTGCAGCGTATTTCCATGGAACAGAACGGCTGAGCCCGGGCTAAGTTCCACATGGACCAGTTCCATGCGTTCGAGAATCGCAGTGACCCGTTCCATATCCGCGCCGGTCTGGTCTCCTCGTTTCAGATGATCGATTCGACCAAGACGATGCGACCCTTTGATCACCTGAAGACAGCCGTTCTCTTTGGTCGCACGATCCACTGCAAACATACAGCTGGCCATGTCAGGAAACAGGCAGCCATTGTTGTACCAGTAGCCATAATCCTGATGCCATGTCCACGCGCCGCCGATGCGAGGCTCCTTCAGGATCATCTTGTGGTGATAATGATAGACCTCATCACCCAGCAGCATTTCGACGGCAGAAACGAGAGGCTCGGCTTCCACGATCGCCGTGTAAATGGAATCCGCGGGCAGTTCATTCTCCACGACCAATTCGACGGCCCCGCCTTCGCCGTCCGCGCGGGATGTTCGGCTGGCGGCGAGCTGCTGATCCTTTCGGGCGATCGTTCCGAGCAGCTCTGTTTCCTGAGCATCCAGGAAGTTGTCGATGATGATGTAGCCATCTCGATCAAAGTCTTCGATCGCTTCCGGTGTCAGGAAACCTGTTCTCATCGCAGGGGCCTCGTGAGTTTTCAGTTTTCAGTTTTCAGTTTTCAGTTTTCAGTGTTCGGTGTTCGGTGTTCAGCGTTCAGTCTTCAGGAAGCGGATGGCTTCACGCACCTGGATTGTTCCCTCGTAGATGGCTCGACCGGTGATGACACCGATCAGGCCAGGTTGAGCATCATGGATTTTCTTCAGAGCTTCAATGTCTTTCATCGTCGTGACGCCACCGGAAGCGATGACAGGCAGGCCGAGGTCCGCCAGCATGCGGAAGTCCGCGAGCGTCTGATCGTCGATGCCCTGCATCATGCCATCGTTGGCGATATTCGTGTAAATCACTGCGGCAATTGGGACACCAACGAACCGCTGAGCCAGTTCCCGGACAGACACCTGAGAAACTTCCAGCCAGCCGTCGGTGGCCACCATGGAGTTCTTCGCATCCAGCCCCAGTGCGAGCTTCCCTTGGAACTTGCTGCAGATCCCGGCGAACCAGTCCGGTTCACGCAGTGCTTTTGTGCCGATGATGACTCGATCGGCCCCTGTGATTTCCAGAGTTGATCGAACACTTTCTTCGGATCGAATTCCGCCACCCAGTTGACATGGCAGCCCGGTGGCCTCAACGATGCGGCGAACGACATCCTGATTGACCGGCTTGCCTGCTTTGGCTCCGTCCAGATCCACGAGGTGCAGTCGTTCGGCACCTTCGTTCTTCCAGCGGAGTGCCATTTCCACAGGGTCGTTGGAGAAGACTGTGCTGTCGTCATAGTTACCCTGCCGAAGTCGCACACAGCGTCCTTCAAGCAGGTCAATTGCGGGAAGAAGTTGCAGCATTGTTTCGATGATCGCTGGTCAGGTTGGAGACTGGTTCGATGGTAGTGCCGAAGAATGGCACGTTCCGAGAATACGCACACGCCGGCGCAAAACCAACGCTCACTGATCCCGCCGCAACCCGGCTTCCCGAAACTGGTTCTAAGTGCACTGGAATGACCACGCTTCCCCATCGGCTTCCGACCGCTGCGCGGCACAGGCTGCACCTGTGCTACCCCGGGCAAAAGGTGGCAGAAAGTTGCATGGTGCGGTCACCGGAGGGCTTGCGCCCTTCCGCTATTTGGTGTCGGTGACGGCTGATTCTGTGCCGTTGATTACTTCGTCTCTGCGAGCACTTTTCGGTAAATCTCTGTTGCCTGATCGTAGGCTTTTCGGGCGGCTTCACGTTCGGTTGGGCGGATGTTGTTTTCTTTGGCCTTCCAGCACACCTCGACCGCTTCGATGCACCATTCCGCGCTCTTGCGGTTTGCCCGGATGGGAGCGCCGCCGACATGAACAAACACGGGGTTCGTGTGAACAGAAGGAAGAATGCGGACTGCGACCCAGGATGACTGCGGCAGTTCGACGGGAATGCTGAACGGTTCAACATGGCCATCGGCGACAAGCTCGCGAGTCGCAACCACTTCGCCGTTGACGATCACCTCGATCGGCACCCTGCGAGTATTCTCGATGCGGCATCGTTCGAGATGCCAGTAGGGCTTTTCGTCCAGACGACGACCGCGAATCGATTCCGTCAAAGGAGTCGGCTCTGGTTCAAGAAGTGCCGAAGCTTCAAAGGAAACCGTGACCTTGCCAGGAGCATCCAGGTCCAGCCGGCTGACTCCGTTTTCCGTACGTTCACCGACGGCACGATCGTTGACCTTGAAGTCCAGGATGTGGCTGAGCCCGTCGCCGCAGTAGCTACGGCCATCCCGCAGGCCCTCGACCCAGTTCTCATACGAAAGCTCTTCACCATCTTTCAGCTTGACGTAAATTCGCCCGAGACCGACTCGATCACCGTAGATGCACGGGAAGTCTGTTTCGCCGCTGATGCGTGAGGTCATCCCGCAGTTGAGTGTGTGATACCAGATATTCAACTCCCAAATGGCCGGTGTGTCGACGGCCGAAATGAAGTCGCATACTCCGTGAGCCGTCGTCACGACGTACTCATTTGCTCCGATTCCGTCAAAGCGAGGCATCGCGTAGTCGGGCAGCTTCGAAGCCGCCATTCCCTGCCATCCTCGAGGAGCCCCGCCCCAGGGCTGACCGTGAAACTGTCGTGAACCATCCGGCATCACGTCTGGCAAGGCAATGCCCCAGCCACTGTGGCTGTAGCCCACAACGCCGCCCTGTTTCTGTCCCCATTGAAGAACGGGCAGCGTCCAGCTTGGCCATTCTTCAAGGCGAGTCGTTCCGGGATAATCGTCTTCCGTCAATTTCAGAAGGCACAAGTGGCCCGCGTGAGAAGACGGGAAGCCGCTGACTTCGACGTCATAGCGCATCAGATAGTCGGGCGTTGAGAGTTTCGAAACCTGTCCGTCGAAGTACTGCTTTTGTGTGTACCAGCATGGGCCCCAGCTGAGAACGCAGCCGACGTTCAGGTCTTCACCCAGAATGTGCCGCATCATAGCTTCGGGACCAACCCCTTCCGTTGGACTGTCATAATGCGCGCAGCCGGCCGCATGAACATGATGGTCGCCCGAATACCAGCCTCGTTTGGCCACATGGATCCACCGCTTGAGCTGAAACGCCACGGTGTGTTCGGTGGCATTGGGCACGGTCACCTTCTGAACCTGTGGCAGGTATTCCGGGCCACGGTTTGCGATGAAGGTATAGTCGCCTGGTGGAAGAAAGACGCTTTCTCCGTCATGTCGGTAGATCTGGTCATGGAAGAAGAAGTCCGGAGCCAGCCGTCGTGATGGCAACGGGTAGACTCGGCCCATCGTATCGCGAATCACGAAGTTGGCGGTCGTTGGGGACTTGTCTTCGTCGAGCACACTCAGGCGGACGTTCACTGCCGGGCGACACTCGAAGAGAACCGGAATACCGCTTCGAAAACCCAGGTCCTGAGTTCCCGCGCCGATGTGAAATGACAAAGTCGCTTCCCGCTGGCCCGCGTCGCGGCTGTAGAGCAGGACGACTCGGTATTCCACCAGCAGACCAGAGAGCGTCTTCTTCAGTGGTTCGCGGACCAGCATCGTCATATCGAGAAAACGGTCCGGGACGTCTTCCGGGTTAACGAGCTTCTCCTTCTTTCGTGGTTCTTCGCGAGCACCTTTGCCCTGCTGATAAACGGGAAGAGCGTTCGGGCTTTCCAGGATCAGCTCCGGATTAATGCCAGCTTCGTTGTGCACCTTGACCAGGTGAGCCGTCCAGCCCTGCTGCATGAGTTCTTTTTGGCCGGGGCCTTCCGTAACTTTGACTCGGCTTTCCGCATTGATGTTGATGAACGCCAGGCACAGAGGATCGAGGATCTTCTGAACGTCCCGGATCGCCTCCCGGTCGATCGTGTTCTGG
>CAZIGZ010000101.1:22958-23680 GCA_964538835.1 uncultured Chitinophaga sp.
TTCCTTTACGGCAGGGCTGAGAGGCGCGCCGGCAAAATCCAGAGCCTCCACCAGGCGCCGCGTCGCCGCGATGAACGGCTGGCGTTCCACATTGGGAATCACCGTCTCGTCGGCTATGGCCAAAGGATGAGACAGCCCGCAAAGCAGAAGGAACGCGGGCAGAAAGGTCATGATCATGCGAAGGCCAGCGTGGGGGCGCATTCGGAATCTCCGATCGGCTTGGAGGAAGCGAGGCGGGTGAGGCGCCAATGTAAACGAATCCATTCGGACCGGCGAGCGGTTGGGCGTCAGTCCTCCGTGTCGGATCACCACACGTCAACCACGATTCCCAACTCCAGACCGTCTGGTTCAATTCCAATCCCTGAAGACTCAGAGTCGTAGCCAGGTCATTGACTCGGAGGGCTGACGCCCTGCCGCTCGCCCAACCGTTCGCCGGAGGATGTATGGGGGGAGCGATTGAGGACAATCGCTCTGCACTGGCCATTTTGGCAGGTGTGTTTTGCCTGAATTTTGGGCTGCTTAAAAAATGGGCACGTGTGAAGATTTGATGATTGCGCGGTCTTTGAGCATTTTGATGTTGGCAGTGGTTGTGCTGGGTGTTATCGTTCTGATGTCGCAATCACTTTGATGTCAGGCGTTCGTGGCCGGGCCGTGGGGTGATGTGGCAGTTTTGGCTGGTTCTGTTCAGGGGTGGCCAGGCTGATTCAAGGAAGACTTTTGAA